>JANYJG010000042.1 GCA_025358515.1 Chloroflexota bacterium | reverse complement strand
GTTCCGTGCTGGGCCCTCAACCTCGCCGCAG
This sequence comes from Chloroflexota bacterium, assembly GCA_025358515.1. Lineage (GTDB taxonomy): Bacteria > Chloroflexota > Limnocylindria > Limnocylindrales > CSP1-4 > Fen-1039. The sequence goes on along the minus strand of JANYJG010000042.1, from coordinate 2,301 downwards.
TTGCAGCAATCTGCCGAGTGGCTGGCTCAACTCCAGCCGGAAGAGCTGCCAGAAACTCATCGACCTTAGCAACCGCGCTCGGACCCTGCCGGAATGGCCCGACGAGTACTTCGGCGTAGGCGGAGGCCGGGATGGCCAACTCCTCGCCCCGACTGCGAGCGCGCGTCAGGGCCTCCCTGGCCGCCGCGTGGTGGGCATCGCTCGAATCGAGAATCGCGATGATGACGCCGGCATCGAGGATCGTCAGTGCCATTCGCGGCGCAGTTCATCGAGGTGATCTGGAGCGAACGCGCCGGTCAACGCCCCTGCAAATCGATCGACTGGGTCCTCCTCGCGGACCAGGATCAACTCACCGGGCCGGCCTACCTCGGCCCGGAGGCGATCGCCCACTTTGAGCCCAGCCCGAACCAGGGCGTCCTTAGGGATCGTGACCTGGTTCTTGGCACTTACCCTGGTGTACCCTCGACGTCGACCGGTCTTTACTCGCGCACTCATAGGTAAAGCTTACGCCAAACGAGGGTAGTCGGCGCAGCTGGTTATCTCGGCACCGGTTGACGGTGGGTAGGGCCGACTCAGCGCCGGCGTCACTCCCCGCGGTTCCGAACTTCGCTCGGCCGGCCGGTCGATACGACGCCGTCCAAACGGCGGGCAGGTGGCCTGCCGGTCGTGATCGTCGATGCATAGACTGCGGTTCGGACGGCAAACTCATCGCGTTGCGGTCTCCAACTCCGATTGTGGCTCGATAGGCGCTTGGCACCGCCACCGAGTACAGTCGACTCCTCGCGGCAGTTCTCGTCGCACAGGAGCGAGTCATGTCCTACCTCGTAGATTTCACCAACGTCTCGACCATCGGCCTGGAGTCTTCACCCGTGGCTCCCGCGCTCGCCGGCCTCCGGGCCAACGAGGCGCGCTACTTCAAGAACAAGTACGACCGCGACTTCACGGTCGAGCCGGCGGGCGAGGCCAAGGAGACGATTGAGTGGGTGCACCGGATCCTGCGGGAGGAGCGAGACCTCGTCATCTCATCTCGCCCCCTCGAGGCGACGGTCTTCCAGGTGGCGAACATCAAGTGGGCCTACGTCTTCTACGAGAGCGGCCTGTCGATCAACGTCCTGTACACGCTCGATGACGCCGGCAAGCGGGCGGTGGGGTTCAAGCTCGCGGACGGAATGGAAGTTCCCGCCGAGCTAGCCACGCGGTTCAAGTTTGCCAGGCAGAAGTCCAAGCTGGCCGGCACCATCCGGGGTTCGTTCTTCGTTATCAAGGGCGAGTACTGATCTCGGCACGGACGCGACCAGCGGTCGAGATCCACGTTCCGTCGGGCCCGACGACCGCGCGAGCGTGTACTCAGGATCGCTGAAGCTCGACGGTATAGCGCAGTCCGTCGATCAGGAGCGCGACCATGCGCTGGCTGCATGCGACTCCCTCGTCCGCCACAGGCAGGCCCAGGTGGGCGACGGTGTACAAAAGGTCATTGAAGCTGATACCCGTTCGGAGCTCGCCGCTCGCTGTCGCGGTTTCGAGCAGTGACCCCAGAGCGGGTCCGAGCCGATGCGTCGGGATCCAGCCGAAATGTGCGGCGACGTCCTCGGCGGATGCCGAACAACTATTGACAGTCGATTGAAAGCCATCGATACTCGATAGATGAACAGACTCGCGCGACAACTTCTCCGCGTCGCTCTTGTCTTCCTCCTGCTCGGGACCGTGTTCGCACAGGTCCTCGTGCCCGTGTTCGCATCCCAGGTAGGGACGACCTTCCCCGAAGTCACCTACCTCGTCGTCCCGTACTCGGTGGCCGCCATCCTCTTCATCGGATGCGGTCAGGTGGTGCTGCTCGTCGTCTGGCGGCTGCTCTCACTTGTCGACCGCGGAGTCATCTTCACCCGCCGCGCCCTGCGCTGGGTCGACGTCATCATGGCCTGCGCGGCGGTCGCCACGGTCCTGAGCGCAGGCGTCTGGATCCACATGCTCGGCTTCGTGCCCGGCGGCGGCGGACCAATGATCTACTACCTGGCCGCCTGTCTCGCCGGCGGGCTGGCGTTCGTGCTCCTCATGGTCGTCATGCGAGGCCTGCTCGAGTCGGCGATCGCCGACCGCACCGAGCTCGACGAGGTGATCTGATGGCCCTCATCGTCGAGCTCGACGTCATGCTCGCCCGACGCAAGATGTCCGTGGGCGACTTTGCCAACGCCGTCGGCATCACTCCGGCGAACGTCGCCGTCTTGAAGAACGGGCGCGCCCGAGCCATCCGGTTCGGCACCCTGGACTCGATCTGCCGGGTGCTCGATTGCCAGCCGGCTG
>JANYJG010000040.1 GCA_025358515.1 Chloroflexota bacterium | reverse complement strand
GCAGATGGCCGCGAGCATCAGGATGAAGAACGGCTCGGAGGCGAGGAGCACGATCAGTTCGCGCTCGGCGCCGGCGAAGCTGTACGGCGAGTTGACCGAACCCGCCGCCAGGACAAGGAAGAGCGCGGCCAGGGCAAACACGAACGCCACGAAGATCAGGTCCGTGCCACCGAGCAGCATTGCCCCGGTCGCGGCCATGAAGCCGACGTGGCCCAGGAGGAGTGGCTCCACTATGGGGTTGACCTGGCGGACGTCCTTCTGGAATAGCTTGCCGACGTCGTAGAAAGGCTGGAGTAGCGGCGGCCCAACGCGGCTCTGCATTCGGGCGCTGACGATGCGATCCACGCCGGCCAGGAGGCCTCCGAAGACCGGCGCCAGGACCACGAAGAGAGCCCCGTAGACGATTGAGTTCATCAGCGGGCCACCATTCCGATGGCGATCATCGCCGCCAGGAGGACGCCGCAGACGGCGGTGCCGGACCGGAAGACGAGCGGCCCGTTGACCACCCCGTCGAGGTAGTAGTTGCGGAGAGTCACGGTCCGTGTCGCGCCCAGAGCGGCGCCCATCACATGGCTGGAATTCGTAGAGCGTCCGGCGGAGTAAAAGTCGGCCATGTCATAGAAGTTGCGGCGGCGCGAGGCCCACAGGGCGATCACCGGCAGGAACAGAACCGCGACCAGCATCGAGACCAGCATGGCCGGCTCAACGTTGAGGAACGCTCGCGAGGTGCCGGCGAAGGTGGCCAGAGCCTGCGGCCCGACGACCTTCTCGGAGATGAGCCCGAGGGTTGCGGTCACGCCGACGACTCCGACTGCGAGGGTGACCTCGGCGAACCACTCGAACCGCGAGATGCGCTTCTCCACAGAGAGTTCGTAGTCGCCGATGGACTTCATCGAGAGAACCTTAATGAGCAACTTGCCCCAATAGAAGATCGTGAGCGAGCTGCCGAAAGCCATGATCACGACCAGGCCGGCACCCTGCCAGCCGGAGACGTCCAGGAACGCCTTGATGGCGGCCCATTTGGCCACTACGACGCCGAATGGGGCGATGAACATGCCCGCAATGCCGACCAACGCCAACACGCTGACGTGCGGCAGGCGGCTCAGGAGTGTGTCGAAGTTTTCCATGTCCTTGGTGTAGAGGCGGTTTTCGATCGTGCCGACCACCAGGAATAGGAGGGCTTTCGCCAGAGCATGGAAGATGATGATCATCATCCCAACCCAGACCAGCTCGGGCGAACCGAGGCCGGCGCAGCCGACGATCAGGCCCAGGCTGCCGATGGTCGAGTAGGCCAGGACCTTCTTTACGTTCTGCTCCGTCACTGCCACGAGCGAGACGAACAAGAAGGTCAGCATGCCGACGAAGGCGACCAGCGTGCCCAGGTTGGAGCCGGCGATGGCCGGAGAGAGGCGCAGCAGGAGGAACACGCCGGCCTTCACCATCGTGCTTGAGTGGAGCAGGGCCGAGGTGGGGGAGGGGGCGTACATGGCGCCCAGGAGCCAGGACGAGAACGGCATCTGAGCGCTTTTGGTCAGGCCGGCGAGGGCGAGCAGAGCCAGGGCCGGCAGTAGCGCCGGGGCGGCCGGGCCGGCCGTCAGCGCGGCCAGGTCGAGAGTCTGGTTGCCGGTGACGAGCAGCAGGATCGCGGCCGAAAAACCCAGACCGCCCAGCATGTTCATGTTCAGGGCGTTGAAGGCGTAGCCGATGGTTTCCTTGGTGCGGGTGTAGCCGATCAGGAGGAATGAGCAGAGGGTCGTCAACTCCCAGAAGATCAGCATCATCGGCAGGTAGTTGGAGACCACCAGCCCGAACATCGAGCCAAGGAAGACGAACAAAATGCAGAAGAAGACGGTTCGTCGTCCCTTGATCAACGGGCTGGAGCGGTGGTAGTCCCGCATGTAGCCCAGCGAATGGATGCATATCAGGGTGCCGATGATGCCGATGATCAGGACCATGATCATGGAGAGCCGGTCGAACCAGAAGAGCCGCCCCGGGTCGATCTCCGTCATCTTGCCGGAGAACTCCAGGTAGATCGAGATCGCCAGCTGGCCGATCACGAGGATCGGGGCGAGGACGCGGCGGTGCTGAATGCTGATCGCGATCACGAAGAGGCCGATCGCCACCTCCGCGACGAGCAGCCCGCGGCCCAGCGTCAAGCCACCCGGAAGGTCGAAGGGGAGACGGGAGAAGATGGCATTGCCGTTGCCGAAGGTCACGGCCGTGGCGACGGACGCGGCGGCGATTGTCAGGCCTGCCGCGACGACGATCACATTTCGGACGGTGCCATTCCTGACGGCAAGTAGAAGACCGCCAACGGCGAGCGGGAAGGCGACGAGAAAAACGATTAGAGGGCTCATGTGGTCAGTGCGCCATCCCTACGAGGTGGTCAACTTCGTAGACGAGCACGTCCGGAGAAACTGGCTTCTCCATGAATCGTTCCACGGGCATCCAGCCGTCATCACGATCCTGGCCGGCTCGCTGCTTCGCGGTCAGGTGCTCGTCGACGCGGCTCAGCATGATGAGTGGCAGGTGCGGGAATTCCCGGGCCAGGGACCGAGCGAGATCGAATCCGGCGAGGGTTCCGTCAAGCATTGCCTCCAGTACGACCAGGTCAGGAGCCTGGCTGCGTACGGCTGCAAGCGCCTGTGCCGTGGTCGCTGCGGTCGAGACGGTGTCGCCACTTGCCTCGAGCGCGACCCGGTTGCGCGAGACGACGTCTGCGTCGTCGTCCACGAGGAGGATGTGTGCCATGACCTCCGTTCCTGGAGGCGGCCCGTAGCCGCCCCGCTCCGTTTCCTCTGGTTAGCGCCGGCCCAATCACTGGGCTGGCGGTTCTCTTGTACTGAGAGTAGCCACGACGCCGCCCCAGGTAGCCCCCGGTTCGGCCCTTCGGTCAGGGCACTTCGGCCCTAGGTGGATGTGACCCTCCGACGTCGCATCCGCCTGCGCCCTTTCGGCCGAGTCTGGAATATGATCGAAAGCGTGCACGAATTCTCAATAGCCGAGGCCCTCGCCGTTCAGGTCCAGAGCCACGCCCCGGCCAAAGGTCGCATTAAACTGGTGGAGATTCTCGTGGGCGCCCTGCGCGGCCTGGAGCCCGAGTCGCTGACGATGTGCTGGCAGGCGGTCACCATCGACACTCCCCTGGAGGGTTCCAGCCTGCAGGTCGAGCTTCTGCCGTGGTCCCTGGAATGCGGCAACTGCGGTCGCAAGTGGACCAGCCCCGTGCCGTTCGTGGCTTGCGCCTGCGGCAACGATTCGCCCGTACCGACCGCCGGCGACGAGTTGGACCTGATCGCCATCACCGTTGACGAGGAAGAGGAACCGGAGCCATGAACGATTCCACTCACACGACCCGGATCCCGCTCGCCGAGCGCGTCCTCGAAGTCAACGACACGATCGCGGCCCAGAACCGCGCTGAACTTGCCCGGCTCGGCATCTTCTCGGTGGACATCATCGGCGCGCCGGGAAGCGGCAAGACCGCGCTCCTGGAGGCAACCCTGCGCGTCCTTGCCGAGCGCCGCCACCCGGCCACCCACCGCGGACCGGCGGTCCTGGTCGGCGACTTGGCGACGCGGCGCGACGGCGATCGGCTGGCCCGCTGGTGCGACAAGGTCGTGCAGATCTCGACCGGCCAGGGCTGCCACCTGGAGGCCAACCACGTTCGCGATGCCATGCGTGGGATCGACCTTGCGACGGTGGACCTGCTCTTTATCGAGAACGTCGGCAACCTGATCTGTCCCGTGGGTTTCGACCTGGGTCAAAGCGCCAAGGTGGGTATATTCAGCCTGACCGAGGGCGATGACAAGGCGGCCAAGCATCCGTACCTGGTGGAGGCCGCCGACCTTATCCTCCTGAACAAGATCGACCTGCTGCCATACCTGACGTTCGATCGCTCTGTTTTCCACGCGGACGTGCGCCTTCTCAATCCGAGCGTGCCTGTGCTTGAGGTTTCGGCCACCACCGGGCAGGGTTTCGATGAATGGCTCGCCTGGCTCGAGCGCAGGCCGGCCGTCGATCCAGCGGCCGATCTGGCTGTCTGAGCCCTCGGCACGAGGCCTGCCCCGGCCGGGCGGTCCAACTGTCCCAAGGAGTAGGTCCGCTCGGACTGGGAGTCGCGGGACCCTCGGCCGGACCTGGTGGGATCGCGCCCAGGTACAATCATCAAGATATTGTGCGATCCCGTCGCTCGGGCGCTTCCTCGCGGCCGCGGCGCGACTGCTCTCGCATCCAAGGAGAGAGACACCTCTATGGCCGACATTGCTAAGACCCAGAAGGCCGCCAAGCGCTACATCTACGCATGGGGCGGCGGCCGGGCCGAGGGCAACGGCGAGATGAAGGACCTGCTGGGCGGCAAGGGAGCCGGTCTCGCGGAAATGACCAACGCGGGCCTTCCCACGCCCCCCGGCTTCACCATCACCACCGAAGCCTGTAACGACTATTTCGCCGCCGGCCAGAAGTTGCCCGCCGGCCTTTGGAACGACGTTCTCGCGGCCGTCAAGGTCGTCGAGGAGCAGACCGGCAAGGGTCTGGGCGATCCCACGAACCCGCTCCTGGTCTCCGTTCGCTCCGGTGCCAAGTTCTCCATGCCGGGCATGATGGACACCGTCCTCAACCTGGGCTTGAACGAGCTGACCCTCAAGGGCCTTATCAATTACACGGACAATGAGCGTTTCGGCTGGGACGCCTACCGCCGCTTCATCGCCATGTTCGGCCGCATCGTCATGAACGTCTCGCCGCGGACCGCGAAGAGCAAGGACGGCTCCCTCGTCGAGTACAACCGCTTTGACGAGGCCCTCGATGCGGCCAAGAAGAAGCACGGCCCCGAGGCCAAGGACACGGATCTCAACGTCGACGACCTCAAGAAGCTCGTCACCGTATTCAAGAAGATCGTGCTTGAGCAGACCGGCCGCGAGTTCCCGACGGATCCGTCCGAGCAGCTCGATCTGGCCATCAAGGCCGTCTTCGCGTCCTGGTTCGGCAAGCGAGCCAACGACTACCGCAACAGCCAGAAGATCGCGCACGATCTCGGCACCGCGGTCAACGTCGTGACCATGGTCTTCGGCAACATGGGCGATGATTCCGGCACCGGCGTCGCGTTCACGCGTGACCCGAACACCGGCGAGAAGGTCCTCTTCGGCGAATACCTGGTCAACGCCCAGGGCGAGGACGTGGTTGCGGGCACTCGCACCCCGGCCCCGATCGCAAAGCTCAAAGAGGACATGCCAAAGGCTTTCGCCGAGTTCAAGGCCATCGCCGAGAAGCTCGAGAAGCACTACCACGATGTCCAGGACCTCGAATTCACGATCGAGCGCGGGCGCCTGTACATGCTCCAGACCAGAAGCGCCAAGCGGACTGCCGCCGCGGCCGTTCGGATCGCCATTGATATGGTCAGCGAGCGCCTAATCACCAAGGAAATGGCCGTTTCCCGCATCGAGCCGGCCCAGGTTGACCAGCTCCTCCGCGACCAGTTCGACCCGACCGCCCGCAAGGCCGCTGTCCGCATGGCCAAGGGCCTCAACGCCTCGCCCGGAGCCGCGGTCGGCAAGGCCGTCTTCCACGCCGACGTCGCAGTCGCGTGGGTCGAGAAGGGCGAGCGGGTAGTCCTCGTTCGCGAGGAGACCTCCCCGGACGACTTCCATGGTATGGCCGTCGCCCAGGGCATCCTGACGGCCAAGGGCGGCGCGACATCTCATGCCGCGGTGGTTGCTCGCCAGATCGGCAAGCCGTGCGTTGCCGGCTGCGCCGAGCTCCAAGTCAACTACGCCAACCGGACCGCCACAGCCAACGGCGTGACGATCAAGGAAGGCGACGCCATCAGCCTCGACGGCTCCACCGGTGAAGTCTTCGTCGGCGCTCTGCCGACGGTCAGCGCCCGATACGAAGACCAGAAGGACCTCCAGAAGGTCCTCGAATGGGCCGACAAGATCCGTAAGCTGATGATCTGGACCAACGCCGACAAGCCCGAGGAGGCCGCTCAGGCCCGCTCCTACGGCGCCCAGGGCATCGGCCTGTGCCGAACCGAGCACATGTTCCGTGAAGGTGATCGCCTCGAGATAGTGCGCAGCGCGATACTCGTCGCCAACGTCGCCACCAAGGCCAAGGCCAAGGTCGCCGCCGGCCAGTCGCTCACCCCCGAAGAGAAGACTGCCCTCAAGCAGTTCGACACCGCAATGGCCAAGCTCGAAGTCCTCCAGCAGGGCGACTTCGAGGGCATCCTCACGGCCATGAGCGGCCTGCCGGTCGTCATTCGGCTGATCGACCCGCCGCTCCATGAGTTCCTCCCGAACCTCGAGGATCAGCTCGTCAAGGTCACCAAGGCCGGCACCAACGCCACGGCCAAGGACAAGGAGCTGCTCGCGACGATCAAGTCGATGCACGAGCAGAACCCGATGCTCGGTCTGCGCGGCTGCCGACTCGGCCTGATGATTCCGGACTTCGTCAAGATCCAGACCCGGGCCATCCTCAACGCGGCCGTTGCCGTGAAGAAGGCCAAGAAGGATCCGCGACCGGAGATCATGATCCCGCTCGTCGGTCACGTGAACGAACTCATCGCCACACAGACGCTCCTCGAGGCCGAAGCCGCTTCCGTGGTCAAGGCCGCGGGCGTCAAAATCGACTACAAGTTCGGCACCATGATCGAGATCCCGCGAGCTTGCTGGATTGCGGACGACATCGCCAAGTACGCGCAGTTCTTCAGCTTCGGCACCAACGACCTGACTCAGATGACGTTCGGCTACAGCCGCGACGACGCTGAGGGCGGGTTCCTCCTCAAGTACGTCGAGGACAAGATCCTGCCGTACAACCCCTTCCAGTCGCTCGATCCGGTCATCG
>JANYJG010000011.1 GCA_025358515.1 Chloroflexota bacterium | reverse complement strand
TGTCCGGCGGATCGTCCTGGCGGGCACGATGGCTGGCTTCGGCGAGCCGTGGCTCCAGGCCGTCAGCGCCGCGGCTTCGAGCCGGTCGCTCGCTGCTCTTGCTTCCGATACCACCTTCGAGCTTGGGAGGATCGACGACATTGTCGTCCTCGGGGCGTCGGCCCTGCTGATGACCCGCGAGCTCGGCCTCAGTCTTCGCCCACTCAATCCGATGCCGCGACGTCAGACCTCCGTGAGAGGTGTCGCTGCCGAGCCCACGGCGCAGGCCGGCGCCAGACCACGTCTGGCCGTTGCCGAGAGAGGAGGACTTGCGAGCTGAATGAAGGTCACTGAGCTGACCCGGAGAACCCGGTGCTCAGCAGAAGGATGTTTTCGGCCTAACCAGGAGGAAGGAATCGAATGAGAATAGTGAGAGGAAAGAAGCTCGTCCCGCTCGCGATCGCCGTGCTCGTCGCCGCGTGCTCGAGCAGCGCCACCCCGGCGCCGAGCTTGGCTCCGCTTATCAGCGTGGCTCCGGGCGCCACCGCCGCCCTCGCGACCCCGACCCCGCCGCCCGCGCCGGGCACGCTGACCGTCTGGATCATGAACGGCTCGCTCAGCGACCCCGTTGCGTCTCAGCTGAATACCAAGTTCGAAGAGTCGCATCCGGGCTGGAAGGTCAACTACCAGGTCCAGCAGTGGGGCGGCATCGTCAACAAGCTGACCACCGCTCTCGCTAGCAACAACCCGCCCGATGTCTTCGAGATGGGCAACACGCAGGCGGTCACCTTTGAGGCAGCCGACGCTCTGGCCGATCTGACCAGCTCGCGGGCAGCCCTCGGCGGCGGCACCTCGAACGTCAGCGCGGACCCGGGCCAGGCTTGGCTCGCCTCCCTCAATGACGCGTCGATGTACAACGGCAAGCTCATGGCCGTCCCGTTCTACGCCGGCGACCGTGTCTTGATCTACCGCACGGACCTCCTCGCGGCGTCCAAGATCGATCCCGCGACCATCACCAGCAAGGCCAAGCTGATCGCGGCCGCCCAGCAGCTCCAGAAGGACAACGCGTCCGTCAAGGACTTCTCCGGCCTCTACCTGCCCGGCCAGAACTGGTACGCGCTCATCCAGATGATCTGGGATGAGGGCGGCCAGATTGCCACTCAGTCGAACGGCACCTGGACCTCCACGCTCAGTTCCCCCGCGGCCCAGAAGGGCATCCAGGACTACGTCGACTACTACGCCGCCGGCTCCACCGGCCCAATGAACAACGACGAGGCCAACCCCCAGCAAAACACCCTGTTCCAGCAGGGCAAGGTCGGCATGTACATCGGTAACGGCTGGGAGATCGGTGGCAGCATCGGTACCACCGGCGCCGTGACCAAGGCCAGCCAGGTTGCTGCTATGCCGATTCCGAGCGTCAACGATGGCAAGACCGTCCCGGTCTTCCTCGGCGGCTCGGTCATCGGTATCCCCAAGAACACCAAGAACATGCAGGCCGCCCTCGATTGGGTTGCCCAGCTGTCGACCCCGACCGGCCAGAACCTCGAGATCGGCCTCGGCGAGATCCCGAGCCTAAAGGCCTATGCGGCCAACATCGCGGACACTCCAGCGAACGCGACCCTGAAGATTCAGGCCGCTGAAGCGGCCGCAGCGTCCGGATTCACCCCGAACGCCAAGGGCTGGGCCGCCGTTGAGGCGAACAACCCGCTCAAGGCGATGCTGACCTCCATCCTCACCAAACAGGCGACAGTTGACGCGGCGGCTAAGGCAGCCGACACGAAGGTAAGCGCCGTCATCAACGGCCAATAGCAGGCTCGCAGCCTCCTCCCAGTAACTACGGTTGAACTCGCGAGGGAGCGCCAGGCATATGGCTCGGACGCAATCGAAGGCCAACGCCAGTCGGGGCGCGTCCGGTCAGCCTGTCGCTCCCTTGCGACATCGTTCCAGGGCCAAGACCTTTCACATCCTCTTGCCGTACCTGGCAATCCTGCCGGCCGTCATCACGTTCGTCGGTCTCCTCGGCTACCCGGTCGTCCTTCTCTTTGAGACGAGCCTCCAGAAGTTCGGGTACTACGAGATCATTAACCACGTCACCACGTGGATCGGCTTTCAGAACTACTTCAAAGTCCTGTTCGAGGGCCCCGCGGGTCTTCCGGACTTCGTCACGGTGCTCTTCCGCACGACAGTCTTCATGCTGGTTGACGTTTCTCTGACGATCGTGCTGGGCATGCTGGTCGCGCTCCTACTGGAGCGATTGAACAAGTGGGTTCGACTGATCCTTACGTCGTCGATGGTTGTTGCCTGGGCCATGCCAGCCCTGACCGGCGCGGTTGTCTTCCAGTGGCTGTTCGACAGCAAGCTCGGCGTGGTCAACTGGGCCATCAGCAGTCTGGGCATCTTCGGTGACTACCTGAACCACTCGTGGTTCGACACGGGCATAACGACGTTTGCGGTCACTACCCTTCTGATCGTCTGGCAGGCCATCCCGTTCGTCGCATTGAGCCTCTATGCGGGCATCCTTTCCGTACCCAAGGAGCTGCCCGAGGCGGCCCGGGTTGATGGCGCCAACGATCGTCAAATCTTTCGCCACGTCACGTTGCCCGCCCTGGCCCCCTTGCTGATAATGCTGATCTTCTTGTCCGTGATCTGGGACTTCAAAGTCTTCACCCAGATCTACGCCATGGCCCAGGGTGGGCCAGACGGGCAGACGATTACGCTCTCCGTGTACTCCTATATCGTCGGCATCTCCGAAGGCAATTACGGGTATGCGGCTGCGGCGTCGGCCGTGATGATGCTCCTGCTCCTCGTAGTGCTGGTTCCGGTTATCCGCCGCATGACCAAGTCTCAGGAGGAGCTGTGAACCGCCGTATGCGCCGGGTCGTCATCAATGGGATAGGGATCCTGGCCTCCGTCTTCTTCGTCTTTCCGGTGTACTGGATGGTCAACACTGCGTTCAAGACGCCTGACCAGTTCCAGACCTACGTACCGGTCTTCATCCCGACCCCCACGCTGGACAACTTCACCACCGCGCTGAACCAGCCCCACTTCCTGGACTTCGTACGCAACAGCCTCTTCGTCTCGATTTCGACTGTTTTTCTGGCGCTGGTCGTAGGCTTCCTTGCGGCCGTCACGCTGGCGCGCATCAAGTTCCGTGGCCGGGCAGGCTTCCTTCTCATCGTCGCAATTGCACAGATGGCACCATTCGAGGCGCTCCTCATCCCCATCTTCCTGGCGATCAGAGACCTCGGCCTCTACAACCAGGTCCCGACGCTGATCGTCATTTACTTCATCTTCACACTGCCATTCACGATCTGGTCACTGCGGGGATTCGTCGCGGGTATCCCGGCCGACCTGGAAGAGGCAGCCATGGTGGATGGGGCAAGTCGTTTCGGGGCCTTCTGGCGTGTCACCCTGCCTTTGTTGGCGCCGGGGCTCGTGGCCACTTCGATCTTCTGCTTCATCACGGCGTG
>JANYJG010000259.1 GCA_025358515.1 Chloroflexota bacterium | reverse complement strand
GCCGCCGGGCGCATCGAGACTTTCGGCAGCGACGCTGAGACGGACTGTCGGCCAGGCCTCAACGTCTGTGAGGTAGTGGGCGAGAGCAACGAGGCCGTACTTCTCTCGGTGGTAGTCGACGTCCGGCTCGGTCATGGCGCTAGTGTGCTCCGAGCCGGTGGGATTGGGGCGCCCCTCAGTGCCCACTATGCCGCGATCGTGCCATGTGGACCCCGCAGCCTCCTTGAGCGCCTGGCGTGTTACCGGATCGCGTGCGTCGCCAGGGCGACGATCAGCAGCGGGATTATCAAGGTGACCCCCACCGCGACCGCCATTCCGAGTCCCCAGCCGAGGCCCTGGACTAAGTGGTAACCGAATCCGGGAAGTCTGGCTCCATGCTCGAAGCGCCCGGGGGCGCCTCCGAACGCGATGCCACAGCCGCCACAGTAATGATCGTCTGCCGAGACCTGGCCCCCGCAGGCAGCGCAGACCTTGTCGTCGGGCACGTGCTCCCCTTCCTTCTGGCCGTCGGTCTCAAGGCGGCGTAGCGCACCAAAGACGGGGCTGTGCATGATCATCGCACTCCCGGTGTCCATTTACCTGTCCGAGCCGGCAGCCAACCGCCGTCTGAGTGAGTCATGTGGGCGACCACTCCCGCACCCGAGGCTCCCACCGATGACCGCTCAACCCTTGCCCGCCCTGACCAGCGGCGACCCTTCCGCCGGGAAGGGCTATGCCGAATTCCGGTCGAACGCGTGGTCGTGGACGACCGCGTTGTGGAGGCGATTGTGTGGACGCCGGCGAGCTTGGTACCCCCAACCGGATTCGAACCGGTGATCTCAACCTTGAAAGGGTCGTGTCCTAGGCCTCTAGACGATGGGGGCGAGGCGCGAAGCGGAGTTTAGCAGGGGATGCCGGTCCGGCGGCGCGACGAATGGGCGCCGGCAATCTGCGACACTCGCCGGCACCGGGAGCCGCAGTCAGGGGCGCAGCACCAGGAACATGACGACCATGCCGGCGAACGCCACGCAGGAGATGACGAAGGCCATTCCCGCGACCACGGCCAGCAGCGCCGCGCGGCCGACTCGCTCTTTCACGATGGCGTGCCACATGGCAACCCCGGCCGCGACCGTGTCCGCCGCGAAAACGAGACCCGTGACCACCCCGACCGTGGCGAGCAAGGCGGCGGGGGTCGTGTGACTGGTAATCGACACGACCAGAAACAGAAGCGACGCGACCGAACCGAAAGCGAGAATGACGGCAATCGGTGACAGCTTGCGCAATCGGGCGCGCAGCGTGAGCGGCTCGCTCACGTCGTCATAGAACGATTGGTCCGCCGAATCGGCGTCATCGAACTCATCGTCGGGATCGAACTCGTCGTCGGGCTCGAATGGCCCCGGCGGTGGCGTGGTTTGGCTCATGGCGGTTAGAGCGTAGCAGCCCGGAGCTATTCCGCGACCGACTCTGGGGCTCGGGCAGACGCCAACTCCACGACCGGCAGCTCCACGACCGGCAGCTCCACGAGCGGCGCCGCGACCGACCGGTGGTAGATGGCGACTTGGTACTCGAGCCGCTGGCGCTTCATCCGCTCGACCAGGTCCAAGCCGGGCTGGCCAAACGAGGCCGCGAGCATCTCGCGCGCTTGCTCGGGAGACTCGAATGTCCACCAGCAATGAATGACCCGCACCCGAAAGCCGGCTTCCAGGAACGGTCCCTTGCGGTGGCTCCACGCGACCTGTCGAGGCTGCAGGTCCGGCCGCAGCCCCCAAACCTCGTCTCGGCCGTAATCGTGGATCAGCAGCAGCCGACCGCAGGGGCGAAGCAACCGCTCTGCGGCCTCGATGAGCGGCGACCCAGGCGAAGCCAGTTCCGACCAGGGAATGACAACGACGTCCGCCGAGGACGGGGTCAGGTCCGAGACCGCGGCCAGAGCCGAGTTCATGCCTGAGTCACAGACGACGGCGAGCGTTCGCGCACCCAGAGCGGCCAGGTTTCGGGCCAGGTTCCCGGAGCCCGCGTCCAGGACCACGACGTCGCGATCGACGATAGGACCGAGGGCGTCGAGAGCGGCGATGACCTTGCGTTCAACGTCCACGACTCGCAGGAACGATTCCTCGAGTTGGGCCGAGGGAAGCGCGCTCGGCAGGTCCGGCATGGCGGCTCCTAAGGAACGAAGGCGGCTTTGATAGCCACTCCCTCTCGTGCCTCGAGTTGCACCTGGAAATCTCCCCCAAGGAGCGACATCGGCGCGAAAGTGGTGGTCCACGTTTGCCCGGGCCAGCTTAGCTGTTCGAGGTGGCAGCCTGTTAGGTGCGGGACGGCAAGGGTGAGTCGGGCCGGGGCATCGCCGGCGTTGATCGCCACGACGATCGCGCGGGGCGGCTGCCGGTCGAGGGGCGAGTTGGCGGGCGGTGCGGTAGCGGCTTCGGCCTCCAGCGAGTAGGCAACGGCCGAACCTTCGGCCCCGAGCAGCCGGAACCGACCGTGTCGGAGGAGCCTCTGCTCGCGGCGCAACGCGATCAGCCCGGCGACGAACGCTCGCAAGTTGCGGTCCTGCCGGGCCGGCTCCCACGGATATGCGCGCCGGCAGTCCGGGTCCTCGCGGCCCTCCAGCCCGATCTCGTCGCCGTAGTACAGGCACGGCGCCCCGGGCAGCGTCATCTGGATGAGGGTCGCCAGGCGCAGAGCCGCGGTGTCGCCACCCGCCAGCGAGCGGAAGCGTGGCGTGTCGTGGCTGCCCAGCAGGTTCAGCTGCATCGACGTGACCGGCGGCGAGTATGTCGTCATAACCCGTTCCAGACGCCGCCCGAACTCGGAGCCATCCACGCTTTGGACGTTGAGGGCGTACTCGTGCGTCCGCGATACGAGGTCCCAATCCATCCGACTGCCACCCACGAACGAAAGAATCGCCTCTGCCAGGGGGTAGTTCATGACAGCGTGGAACCTATCCCCCGCCAGCCACTCAGGGGCGGGGTTCCAGACCTCCCCGACGAGATATACCTGCGGGTTCACCGCCACCGCGCGGCGCCGGAACTCCTCCCAAAAGCCCGGCTCAGAGATCTCCTGCGGCACATCCAGGCGCCAGCCGTCGATGCCGAAACGCAGCCACCGCTCCGAGACATTGAAGAGGTACTCGCGCACGGCCGGGTTCGAGTGGTTTAGCTTGGGCAGCGCCGGCAGATCCCACCAGGCCTGGTACCCGAGCGCGCGCTCGGAGGCGGAACGGCTGGGGCGAGTGCTGGTGGCGTGGGGCTGCGAGATGTACTCGGACTCGACCTGGCCGGGATACGCCACCAAACCACGCCGCCCGTCGAGCACCTCCTGGTCGAGATAGAACCAGTCCCGATACGGCGATGCCGACCCGTTCTCCAGAACGTGGTGGAAGGGCCAGAACCCGCGGCTGGCGTGGTTGAAAACGCCGTCCAGCAGCACGTACATTCCGCGCTCGTGGGCCGCGTCCAGCAATTCCCGAAAGGCCGCGTCGCCGCCCAGGAGCGGGTCCACGATCTCGTAGTCGAAGGTGTGATATCGATGGTTGGAAGCCGAAGCGAAGATCGGCGTCAGGTACAGCGCGGTGACGCCCAGGTCGCGCAGTTCGTCGAGGTGAGCCGCGATGCCCAGCAGGTCGCCGCCCTTGAAGCCGTGCTGGGTGGGAGGCGAGTCCCAGGATTCCAGCGGACCGGGCTTGGGCACCCTGGGGCTGATCGCGAAGCGGTCCGGGAAGATCTGGTAGAAGACGGCGTCGTGAACCCACGCGGGACCGGCGTGCAGGCCGTCGTGCAGCAGGTCGGTCATCGCTTTCGGTCGGAGGTAGGCGCCGGGGCCAAGGCCGGGGCCATTCGATCGGAGGCGGGCGCCGCGGTCGAGCCGGGCGCCGCGGTGGTCGAGCTGGGCGCCGCGGTCGAGCCTCGGATGATCAGCCTCGTTTCCAGCATCTTGTGCTCGGGCCGATCCTGATCCGGGCTGGAGATCATGCGCAGCAGCAGACGGGCCGATTCCTCGCCTTTCTGCCGGATCGGCTGATGGACCGTAGTCAGCGGTGGGCTGGAATGCGCGGCCACGTCCGCGTCATCGAAGCCGACCACGCTCAGGTCCTCCGGCACGCGAAGGCCCACCTCGCGGGCGGCCCACATGACGCCGATCGCCATAACGTCGCTCATCGCCAGGATTGCCGTTGGCCGCAAGCCGTCGTCCCAGATCCGACGGAAGGCCGCCACGCCGCCTTCAAACGTGGCCGCGCCCGCAACTGTGTGGTCATCGCCGAGCTTGACGCCGCCGAGATCGAGGCCCTGGCGGTAGCCGGTCAGCCGGCGCGACGCCACGGTCTCCGTCGGCGCGAGGGAGTACTCGAGAACTCCCGGCATGTTGGGCGGGTCCATGCCGACCACGACGACGTCCTTGTGACCGAGTCCGACGATGTGTCGGGCGGCCGATCGAGCGCCCAGCTCGTCGTTCGATTCGACCGAGCCGTGTTCCGGCAGGGCTCCCCCGTCCACGAGCACCATCGGCATTCCGGCTCGTCGAATCTGCTCCACCTCAGGGTGATCCTCGGACAGGCCCACGGCCACGAAACCATCCACGGTCGTGCGGCGGATGGCCCGCACCAGCGACCCATGCAGCGGGGACACGAACAGCAGGCCGTAGCCGGCCTGGTCCGTGACCGATGCCACGCCGGCGCACAGTTCCGCGTAAAAGGGATTGGCGAAGACGACGCTCAGGACCTGCGGGGTCAGAAGAGCGATTGTCATGGTGCTCGGGGCCCGGCTGGTACCTGTCTCGCCGCTCCGCAGGGCGGACGGGACGGAGGCTCGCGGCCGGTAGCCGAGGGCGTTCGCCGCTTCGCGGATCCTGGCCGCCGTCGCCGTACTGAGCCGCTCCGGATTGTTGAAGGCGAACGAAACCGCTGTCTTGGACACGCCGGCTTCCTTGGCCACATCGGCGATCCGCGCACGCCTAGGCTTGACCTCCACGCCATCCTCCGAGGGGCCCGATGCTGCGGACCGGCCTCCGCACGCTATCCGCGGAACGTGCCGGTGTCAACGCCGGGCGCCGAGGGGCAGGGGGGGCGCCAGCGGGGCGAGCCGCGGGCGCGCGGCGCGGCGAGCCGCGGGCGGCGGGCGGGGGGCGCGGCG
>JANYJG010000217.1 GCA_025358515.1 Chloroflexota bacterium | reverse complement strand
CGCCACGGTGAGGCTCAGCGGCTTCTCGCAGTAGATGCTTTTCCCGGCCCGTGCCGCCGCCACAGCTATCAGCGGCGGCCGATCTCCTGATCGATGGCTTGCTCGCACCCAGTAAGGCAGCGGCCCGGATGGCCGAGCAGGCCGGATTCCCGGGCGCGGGCAATGTGGAGACGGCCGTTTCGAGCCTGGTCGCCGAGTTCGATTTCGAGCATGGCGGCTGGGGCGGCGCGCCGCGATTTCCGCAGCCGGCGACCATCGAACTGCTCCTGAGGCGAGCCCGAGCAACGTCTGATGGGCCGACACTTGCGGTCGCCTTACGAGCTCTCGACGCCATGGCGGAAGGCGGTATCCACGACCACGTGGGGGGCGGTTTCCACCGCTACGCCACCGACTCAAACTGGCTCGTGCCGCATTTCGAGAAAATGCTGTACGACAACGCCCAACTGGCGCGGGTCTACCTGCATGCCTACCAACTGACCGGCGAGCTGCGCTTCCGGGAAGTGGCGCAGACCACGCTGGACTACATGGCTCGCGAAATGGTGACGCCCGACGGGCTCTTCGCGGCCAGCCAGGACGCCGACACGGGCGGCGTCGAAGGCGCCACGTACGTCTGGACGGACGTCGAGGTGGCGAGCGTGCTCGGAGTGAACGCCGATCCCGAGTTGCAGGCCCTCTTCGCCGCGGCATATGGCGTCATCGCAGGCGGCAACTGGGAGGGCGCGACCATCCTGTCGCGCGTCGCCGGGGATGCGGACCTGGCCGAGACGTACGGCCTCACGCCGGACGAAGTTGCGGCTAGATTGGCCCGGGCCAGAGAATTGCTATACGCCCGCCGGCTCAAGCGGCCCCAGCCCGCGCGCGACGACAAAGCCGTGACGGCCTGGAACGGCCTGGCGCTGAGCGCCTTTGCGGAGGCGGCTCCAGTGCTGGGGCGCGCTGGCGATCGGGAGGTCGCCGAACTAGCGGCCGATGCCGCGCTGCGACTCCTGCGGGGCCCGGACGGTCGTCTGGCGCGTTCGTTCCGGGCCGGACGCGCATCGGGGGCTGGCGGGCTGGACGATTACGCGGCGCTGGCCGAGGGACTGCTGGCTATGTACGAGGCCACATTCGAGGAACGCTGGCTTACCGCGGCGCGGGAAATCGTCGGGGTCATCGGAACGCATTTCGCCGATCCGGCGGGCGGCTGGCACGACACCGCGGACGACGCCGAGCGGCTGCTGGTCCGCCCCAAGGAGATACAGGACGGGGCAACACCCTCCGGCGGGGCTACCGCGGCCGCCGTCCTGCTAAAGCTGGCCGAGTTGACCGGCGATGGCGAGCTACGAGCGACCGCCGAGGGCGCGATCGGGCCGGTCGCCGAGCTCGCGAGCCGCTACCCGCGCGCTTTCGCCGCCTGGCTCGCGGCGCTGGACTTCGCCCTTGCACCGGTTGCGCAGGTCGCGATTATCGGCGAACCCACAGACACGGAGACGCAGACTCTGGTGGCCATAGCGCGCTCGGGGTATCAGCCGTATCGGGTCCTGGCGGTCGGAGAACCGGCCTCAAGCAGTCTGGATCTGCTGCAAGGCCGCTTCCGGCTCGGCGGCCGTCCCACGGCTTTCGTGTGCCGCGACTTCGCCTGCCGTCAACCCGTTGCCGAGCCGGCGGCTCTGTCCGCGGAACTCGCCTGACGCGCCCACGACGCCGCGAGCTGCCGGCCGCCGAGTTGCACGGGCCATGGCCTCCAAACCTGGTAGTTGAGCCGGCTATCCCCACCGGCTCACATCGGCGATGATTGAGCCATGACAGCCGAGCCCCAACTGGAACGAACCGGCGGCGCAGCTGGTTTCACGCGCCAGGTCGATTGCGTAGTAGTAGGCGGCGGGGGCGCCGGGCTTTCGGCCGCGGTCAACCTGGCCCGAATGCGCCGCAGCGTCCTGCTCGTAGACGAGCGCGACCGCCTCATCTGGCGCCACAGAATCGACAACTACATCGGCTTCCCCGACGGAATCCCCGCGGCCGAGATTCGCCGGCTGGGTTGGCGCCACGCGGCGCGGTTCGGAGTGGAGCTACTGCTCGGGCACGTCGCCGCTGCGGCGCCCGAGGGCAATCGGTTCCGGCTGCGCATCGAAGGGCTGCCTGAAGGGGGCGTCCCAGAACGGCCGGCCACGACAGTCCCGCGCGATCCGGAGATGGCTCGCCTGTTCGGCGAGGTTCCGCCGGGCAGCTCGATAGATGTGCTGGCCCGGTCGGTCGTGGTCGCGACTGGTGTCGTGGGCCACTTCCCCGACTTCCCCGGGCGCGACGAGTGCGTCGGCACCAGCCTGTTCTGGTGCATTCATTGCGATGGCTACGAGTCCATCGACCGAACCGTGGGAGTTGTGGGCTTCGACGAGGAGGCAGTCCAGACCGCCCTCGACATGCTCGACTTCACCGATCGCGTCACCATCGTCGCCGGCCGGCCGGAGGGCTTCGACGTACCGGCTTCCCGGCTGGCCAACCTGGCGGCGGGCGGCATCGCGGCCTATCCGTTCGCGGTCTTCGACTACCAGAACTCGAACGGCCAGGTGCAGGCCCTCCTTCTCGACGATCCCACTCGCACGCGAATCGCGCTCGACCAGGTCTATACGGTCCGCCGTTCGATCCCGATGAACGCCGTGGCAGGCCAGCTTGGCGCGGCGCTCGAGGCGAACGGCCAGATCATCGTCAACACGAATCAGGAGACGAACGTTCCGGGCCTGTACGCCGCGGGCGACGTTACGAGCCCCCACGATCACCAGATGAGCGCCGCGATCCACGAGGGCAACCAGGCGGCCTGCGCCGCCAACTACTACCTCTACCAACCGGTCCAGCGCGAGCCCGAAGGCGAGGGCTGGGCGAGGCTCAGCCGGCCGCGAGGTCCTGCGCGGGAGCCTGCCGGCGCTCCCACCGAGCCCGGGCACGCTGCCGCTCCAACGTTCGATCGTGCGGCGGCGTTGTGGCAACCAGCGCCTCGAGCATCTCGGCCGTAGTCGCCGCAACCGCTTCGACCGCTCGGTCGAACGCAGCCTGATTGATCTGGGACGGCCGATTCGTGCCGCTGACCTTGCGGACGTATTGAAGTGCGGCGGCG
Source organism: Chloroflexota bacterium (assembly GCA_025358515.1). Lineage (GTDB taxonomy): Bacteria > Chloroflexota > Limnocylindria > Limnocylindrales > CSP1-4 > Fen-1039. The sequence goes on along the minus strand of JANYJG010000217.1, from coordinate 1,457 downwards.
CGAACCTCTGCCGATGTGGTCGGCGGGTCGTAGTTGTGGAGCGGTTGGATCGATCGGCACATCTGAGTGGACCTCGTGGCGCGGGCGATTGCCGACACGATAGCGCCTGGCGCGGCGGGTCTGGCTCGCGCAGCCGGGCGGCCTATCCTCCGCGACAGCAACCCTCGGCTGTGTGACGCGGCTGTGTGACGCGGCTGCGTGACGCGGCTGCGTGACGCGGCTTCGCTCGGGGCCTCGCTCGGGGCCCTTACCCCTGGCTGGCTGCTCCCGCTCGAATCGGGATACAACCTGGGCATTTCGGCCCGATTCGCAAGTCGGATTCTCACGGAGTGAGCACATGCGACCATCGCGCGGCGACGTGGTTCCGGTGCGGGTCGTTTATGCTCGATTCGAGATACAGGTGCGACCTTAGAGACGGCGCCGGGGCGGGATTGTATGTCGAGGTGAGCAGGATCGACGAGCATCCGGTGCCGATTCGGTCCGAAACGTCGGATATGCTCCCCGGGTGAGCAGCCAACCCTGAATCAAGGCGAACTGGTCGGATTTGCTCCCCGGGTGAGCAGCCAACGCAACTTGCGCCGCTGCCTTGCGCCCGCGCCGCGCCGCCCCCGCGCCCGGAGTTAGCTGCCGACGAACCAGTCGGAGGCGCGGCGGCGCTGAGGTTTCGGCATCGTTAGCACGTGGTCGAGTACGTCCGAGAGGCGGGCCGTGGCAAGCGCCACGACCGAATCGGCGGCGCCGTAGTAGAGGGATAGGATGCCCGTCTCGTCGTCCATAACCCAGCCGTTCGGGAATACGACCTTGCTGACGTCGCCGACACGTTCGTAGTCGGCCTGTGGACTGAGAACCCAGTTGTCGCTCCTGCGTAACACGATTCCCGGCTGCTCCAGGTCAAGCAGCAAGAAACCAACGCGGTAGATGGGCCCCGAGGCCGTCATATGGGCCCCGTGGTACATGACCAACCAGCCCTCTGGAGTGGCAAGCGGCGGCGGGCCCAGGCCGATCTTCACCGCGTCCCACCACGCACCCTTGCGCGCCTCGGCCAGAACTGCGTGATCGCCCCAATGGCGAAGATCCGGGGAGTAGGAAATCCACATGTGGGCCGAACCCAGAACCGGCGCGGGGCGGTGGATCATCGCCCAGCGGCCTTTGAAGCGGGTCGGGAAGAGAGAGGCGTCCTTGTCATCGGGCGGCATAACCGGCCCGAGGCGCCGAGCCTTGTGGAAGTCTTTGGTCATCGCCAGCGACACCAGCGGACCGCGGTCGCTGTACGCGGTGTAGGCGATAGCCCATTCATCGCGCTCCGGCAACCAAATGGTGCGTGGGTCTTCGCAGCCCCAGACTTCTTCCGGGTGCTCAGGCGTCGGCGCGAGCAGGGGCGAGTCGTCGTAACGCCAGTCGGTCGACCCGTTGCGACTCCTGGCCACCTGGAGGTGGGAGATGCCGCGGAGGTCCTC
>JANYJG010000213.1 GCA_025358515.1 Chloroflexota bacterium | reverse complement strand
CCGGTCTCGACGCCTCCTCAGCGCTCACCTCGGCGAACAATGCGGTTAACGCGCCAGGCACGAACGCTTCCAGCACCAGCAGCCTGACCATCGGCACGGGATCGATGGCCTTCACCCTTGCCCAGACCGGCAAGGCGTTTGCATTAGGCCAACGGGTCAGCGTGGCCTCTTCCGCCAGCCCGCTCAATCAGATGAGCGGCATCATCACCGCATTCAACAGCGGCACTGGATCCATCACCGTCCAGTCGGATACCGCGCTTGGATCCGGCACATTCTCGGCTTGGACCATTGCACTTGCCGCAGCGCCGGTAGGCCAGGCGGTCGCGGCTGATATTTGGGCCGGGACCGACGCTGGGAAGGCCGTCTCGTCACTGGCCTTGGCCAACGCCGCGGTCCCGCAAACCTTGACCGACGCGGCGACAATCGCCTGGGATTTCAATTCCGGGTTCAACGCTGAGGTCACCCTGGGCGGAAATCGCACGCTTGGAGCGCCGGCCAATGCGCGACTTCGGCTCGGCGGCTCATTGCGGATTATTCAGGACGGGACGGGCTCGCGCACGCTTGCCTTCAACGCCTGCTGGGATTTCGGAGGCTCAGGGGTGCCGACGATGAGCACCGTCGCGGGCTCTGACGACATGATCTGGTATGAGGTGGTGAAACTCTCGCCTCTGAAGATCAAGGCTGGCTTCGGCGCGGCTACGTAGATGTATCCGCAACGAAACGGACTGCTCCTTTCCGGGGGCTATAGCATCGAGGCTAGAGCCCTGTTCGGACGCATGACGCCCACGCCTAGCCGGGCTCGTATGGTGCTGATCGACCAGACGATCCGAGCGCTCAAACGCGCAGGGATTTGGGCAAAGCTAGACATCCTCTACCTGCTTGCGGCTCACGCCAGCGCTCCGGCGCGTGCGAATTGGAAAAGCTCGTCGAACACCATCGTTCTCCACGGCGCGCCGGTCTTCACGACCGATCGCGGTTTCGCCGGTGACGCATCGGCGGCCTATCTCGATACGGGATACGCTCCTTCAACGGGCCCGAACTTCGGGCTCAACAGCCATGCTTTCGGGATTTGGATCCGGGCTGGGACAACCGCCTCGCAAGTGGAACTGGGCGTTACTGACGGCTCCAATCCGATCAAAATAAGCATGTCGGCCGCCCCACTTCCGGTCGGGGTGGACGGCAGCGCAAACGTCTCTGGTGGCGGCACGATGCTGGTCGACGCCGCCGTCTCGCGCACCGGCGCCACAACGACCGGGATGTACGCCAACGGGATTCCGCAGACAACCAACGGAAACATTATTGCTGCTCTCCCGGCCTTTTCGCTCTTCATTGGCGCGCTCAACACATCGGGGACGGCCGGTTCTTTTTCGGGCAACCAGTGGTCGACCGCCTATGCGGGCGCTGGCCTGAGCGTGACTGAAACCGCGGCGCTGCATACAATTCTGCAAACCTATATGACGGGGGTCGGGGCATAGGGATGATCCTCTACCGCCTCACCGTGGATGGTGTGCCCCGGGGCTTTCCGGGCCCATTGCCCGCCAATCTCGCCGCACTGTCACCGTCCGACGCCTCGCTCGCCGATCTCAATTGGGCGCCCCCTGAGTGGGGTTATGCCGGCGAGGGCTATATCCCCGCCGTGTTCCCCGATCCGCCGGCCGCGCCCGAACTGAAGGTCAGCGCGCTGGTCTTCAAGCTGCTGTTCACGCCCGCTGAACGCATCGCCATTCGCCAGGCCGCGACGACCAATCCCGTGGTCGAGGATTGGCTGGACCTCTCAAATTCCGCCGTGGACGTGATCCTGACCAGTCCGGTGACCATCGCCGGCGTGAATGCCCTCGAACCGCTCGGCCTTCTGACTGCGGGCCGACCAGCCCAGATTCTCGCGGGTCAGCCGCCAGCCTAGCTTCTCTCGCTGAGCATCGAAACTCAGCCCACCTCCTCACCCCGGAGACCACGATGAACCTTCGCACCCTGAGGGCGTGGGCGCTTGCGTCCGTGCTGGCGATCCCATGCGCGCCCGCGCTGGCGCAGCCGACCCACAATCCCGGCGGCATTCCGGCATATGACTCGTTGAGCGATACGATCCGCGGTGCAACGGTCTTCCAGGCCTCGGTCACGCCGTTCCTCAACATGACCACGGCGACGACCACCCGCATCGTCACCGCAGCGACCGGCAAGACCATCTACATCACCCACGTCCGCTTTCACGCCGCCGGCACGACCACGGCAAAGCTGGTGACCGGGACCGGATCCAATTGCGGGACCGGCACGGCCGACCTCACCGAGACCCTCGATCTCGTGGCCGCAGACGGCATGGTCTATGGCGATGGCTCCGGCCCAGTCGTCATCGCTGCGTCGGGCCTGGATGTCTGCGTGGTCAATGGGCAGGCCATCAACTTGCGCGTCGGCCTAGCCGCG
>JANYJG010000191.1 GCA_025358515.1 Chloroflexota bacterium | reverse complement strand
CCGGCGCTTACGCGGCTCGTGCGGTTGCCAACCGCGTCATAGCCGAAGGTCTCGGCAGGAGTCTCCGGATACGTGGTCCCGGTCAGGCGTCCGAGGGTGTCGTAAGGACGGCTAGTGCAACGGGCCGAAATGAGACGCCTTTCACGCGGGCGGTCCGGATGGCTGCACCGAGCGTCTGGGAGACGATGACTTCGTTGTGGGCTTCGCCACCAGTCCCGAAGGCTTCGCTCGTCCGGACCATATGCCCCGAGGGTTCACTCGCAAGGTTCGGCAGAGGACCGCGGCAAATAGGTACGAATTTCACCCGCCCGCATACCGGACATGTCTCGGAAGCCAAACCGCCGACCTGGAGCGACACCCGTTCATGTGCGTCTAGCTGAAGAGCCGTCCGGAGTTCTGCGCCACGCCGGTTCTGCACGGATCGAGTTCCGATTCCGTAAGGCTGGAACACGGTCGTGGCGACCGGCGGAGTCACAAAGTACTCATCGAAGACCCAATTCAGCTGGAGGATGCTTCGAGTGCCCCATTTGGGTTCACCAGACATGACGAATGGAGCCTTCTGACGGCCGCCAACGCCACAGACGTGGCAGTAGTCGGCTGCGTCATAGGTGGTCTGTCTATAGGCGAAGTGGTCTTCGGGCTGGGGGTAACCGTGATGCCAGTCAGGCTGTAGGTTGAGCCAGCGGGCCTCGTTGATCTCGCGCTTGGAGAAGATGGTCCACACTGAATGGACTCCCAGGCCCCGCCGCTCTATCCATTCCTGTACGGCAGGCCAGTTTCCGGCGGATTCTGATACATCGAACGAAATGAAGCCGGCCGGCACTCTGCCAAGTGCGTGTAGTTCTGTGCCCAAGCGGGCCATGTCTTTCCGATCTTGGTCACCGGCTACGAATCCGATGCGGTGGAGTATCTGCAACTTTCTCCTTCACAGTCTCAGCGCTCGTAGGATCGAAGGATAGCCTTGGTAGATCCTGGTGGCAGCCGCCTCGACGGTCGCGCGACTCGCGCCTGCAGTGCGGGCGCCGTAGCCGATCTCTCCGCGCCAGGCATTCGTGAAGGACTGATGCTCAGTCCTGGTAACAGCAACTGAGAGCATGTCCTTGGGGTCTTGTCCCAAAGCCGCCGCGAACCGTTTCTCTATGAGGTGATGAGCCTGGAGATCTGTGTTCTTCAAGCTCGCTCGCAAGGTGGAGTAGGGCTGGATCCCGCCTTTCGCCGCCTCCTCGACCCGGTTGAGGTCGTTGACGGTGCTCTCGGCCTTGTCGACGGTGCGGACGAGGTTGACCGCCTTGTCGACGTCCTCGCCGGCGCGCAGGGCCTTGGCCCCGACCTTGAGGATGGCCCGCCTGGGATAGCTCCTGCGAGCGAGAGCCCGGCACTGAGGGGGTCGCCCTCGTAGGCGTAGAGACCGGCGTCGGCGACGGCGGCGAAGGCACCCACGCCTGGGACGAAGGGGGCTGCTCCAAGAGCGATGTGCGCGGCGGTAGAGGGATCGATGTGGGCGACGGTGTCAACCGCGGCCGAGGCGGCACTTGTGACCGTGCCGGCCGCCGATTGGACGAAGCCAACCGGGTTGATGTCGATGCAGATGCCCCAGCAGTGCCCGGATGGATCCACTGCGTTGATCGGATTGTTGGCGGTGTAGGCGTAGGCATCGAGCGACTGGCTATCGGTCGGGCTGATGCCCCAGGTATCACGCTGCAGGAAGGTTCCTGTGGAGGGGTCGTAGGTGCGGGCCCGGAGGAACTCTAGACCCGACTCGGTATCGGTCCGCTCGCCTGAGAAGCGGATCTCGTTGGCGAGGGTACCGCTGGACTTTCGGGTCGAGCCGAAGGCGGCGTAGGCGTAGGTGGCAGGGCTGGCTCCCGTTGAGTCGGTCACCAGACGGACCGAACCGAGAGTGTCCGAGAGATACCAGTACGTCGAACCCGATCTATCGAGTTCGAGTGGTCCGCCGCCATAGGCGTAGGTCGTGACCGAGGAGCCTGCGGTCTCGGTGAGGACCTGAGGAAGGCTCGAGGCTAGATCGAGGGTGTAGGCGGTCGTGACCCCGGCCGCGGTCTTGGCATAGCGGTTGCCGGCACCGTCGTAGGCGTAGGAGCCGATGACGTTCGAGTCGCTCTGGAGCTGCGTCAGGCGGTTCTCGGCGTCGTAGGCGTAGGCCGTGGTGATGGCACCGGAGCCCCCGGCACCACTCCAGGTGACACTGCGTGGGCTCTCGTTGCCCGCGGCATCGAGGGCGCTGACGGCATAGGTGTGGTTGGCACCCGGCGTGAGGCCGGTGTCGCTGTATGAGATCGAGCCGATGGGGGCGGTGTTGATCTTGACCCCATCGCGGTAGACGTTGTAGCCGGCCACTCCGACGTTGTCGGTGGAACCGGTCCAGGCTAGATCGATCCTCCCCGCGGCCACGGGCGTGCCGGAGAGGCCGGCCGGAGTCGAAGGCGCGGTGGAGTCGATAGGGCGCAGCGTCAGATCGTCGTAGTAGGCGTTGACGGCGCGTTTGGCATCGAAGTAGACCCCGGTGGAACCGGAGCCGCG
>JANYJG010000154.1 GCA_025358515.1 Chloroflexota bacterium | reverse complement strand
CCGCTCTCCGCCGCGCCTCGGCGGTGCGCAGCCGGCGAGGCGCGGCGGAGAGCGGCGGGCAGCAGCCCACTCTGGGGAGAGGCCCCCCCAGCGCGGCGACTGCGACGGGGGTCCCCGGCGCGGCCCCCCTGACGTCCCCCTCCTCGCAGACACGGACAGCATCTTCATGGCGGCGAGCTCCAGCTGCATCTACTCGTGCCTGAGGGACCCCGAGGACCCCGCGGCCAGGGCCAGGCTGGCGGCCATGTTCGCCGACCCCGAGAGCCCGACTCACCAGACGGGGCTCCTGCGGGAGGAGGGGCGGTGGCGCTACGCGCTCATCAGGTCGTCCAAGAGCTACCTGCTGAGGGGCGGCTTGGGGGTCCAGGAGGTGCGCCGGATGCGCTCCGTGCCCCGCAGGGTGCAGGCCCTGCTGGATCCCGAGCACTTCGGGCAGGACGCCACCGAGAACTCTCCCGTGGTCAACACCAAGGCTATGAGGCCCACCCCGGGCCTGGAGGTGGTGGTCCTGAGCGAGTCTCGCAAGATTCCGCACAGTCTGAATTTCAAGATGGCAGCCGTCGTGAGTGCCGCCGCCGCCGCCCTTCTAGTGAAAGCTCTCGCAGCCCCCTCTCTCTACCCGCAGGACCCGGCGAACACGCTGCCCCTGCCATGAGCCCTGAGGAGTCTGAGGCGTCCCTGGAGCGGTTCTTCCTCTCCCAGGCCAAGCGCGGCGTGATCCTGTCGTCGAACAAGCTGGCCGAGTACGCGCGCCGGAAGGGACTCCCGCACGACGAGGCCGAGCTCAGGAGCATGCGGCACCGCTTCAAGTTCTCCGCCTACGCCTCCAAGTACGTCCGCCCCCCCCACTACTTCTCCCCGTCCATCTGGCGCTACGGGATAGTTCAGATCGATTTGGCCGAGTTCGAAGTGTCGCACAAGCGGGAGAACGGCGGCTGCGGCGCTTTCCTGCTCGCCTCGGAGATGATCTCCCAGCAGATCGCGATCGTGGCCTGCAGGGACAAGGGGACCAAGAGCTGGGAGGGCGCGGTGACGACCATGGCCGAGACCCGGTTCCCGGCCGTGAGGTACTTCGTGAGCGACCGCGAGTCCGCTCTGACGAGCAGGCACTTCCAGAAGAGGATCAGGGAAAAGTTCAACATCCGCTGGACGCACCTGAAGAGCCGGAACAAGGTGAGCGCCGCCGCCTCCGCCCCCCCGGTTTCTCTCCCTGACCGTCTCTCCTCCCCCAGGCGTTCTTAGCCGAGGTCTTCATCTCCCACGCCAAGGCCTGGCTCTCCCAGGCCTGCAGGGCCAACGGCGACAAGAGGTGGGTCCGGCTGCTCCCCGAGTACGTCAGCAACCACAACGCGCAGTTCGTGACGGGCACGGACGTGAAGCGCAGCTCCGTGAACCAGCACAATTACGTGCGCCTCCTGTCTCAGCTTGAGAAGAGCGCCGCCCCCACGCTGCTGTTCAACGTCTCCGACACGGAGCAGTACCCGCGGGAGTTGGCCAAGATGATCTTCAGGTTCAACCTGGGAGCCCGAGTTCTCCTGGCGCGGCGCGTCGACCACACGCTGGTCGGGAAGAACAAGTTCGAGAAGGTGTCTGCTGTCGGTGCCTTCGGGCCTCGTGTGTACACCGTGTCCCGCCGGGTCGGGAAGAACAACGCAGACCTGTTCGTCACCCCCGCGTACGGCCTGGCCGAGATCCCCGGGACCCTGTTCTACCAGAACGAGCTGAAGCCGGCCCTCTATGACGAGGAGAAGACTTCGGGCCGCCGCACAGAGAAGGTGGGAAAGTGAGGTCCTCGTCGTTGCAGATGCTCCTCCACCAGTCGCTGGCGGTCGCGGGGCCGGGGGAGCTTCTGGCGTCCTTTCCCCTGAGGCTGCGCAACTCCGGACCCAAGCCCTCCGCCGACTACAAGTACAGGGCCACCGTCTGCGCCCTGAGCGCGTCGCCCGAGGAGGTGCCCGAGTCCGGCTACGAGATGTCCGCGTCCCTGGTCTTCGAGCGGGGGGAGGAGAGCTACTCGGCCTTCTTCCAGGACCCGTTCAAGGCCAGCGCCACCCCCGTGTCCCTGGGCGAGAGGTTCGACACCTACAACGCCAAGGCTGCGGCCTCCTACCCGTACCTGACGCGCCTGCCGCGTGTGGCGTACGTGCAGGAGTCCATGCTGTTCGGGCGCTTCGCCGTCACCCTCACTCCCTTCACCATGATCTACACGGCCGCCGCCGGCTTCTGGGAGGCGCTCGGGTTCGAGCAGGGGAGCTACGAGTCGTTCCCGGGGTCGAGCCTGAAGCACGCGCCCGGCGCCACGGCCCAGGCCTTCGGCTTCTCCAACCGCGAGGCCCGCACGTGGACCGTGTACGGGAGGGTGCTGTCCAGCGCGGTGGAGCCGGTCGGGGAGATCTACGCCGAGATGGGGGGGACGTCCAAGCAGCCCCACCTCGAGATCAGGTTCCTCCAGAACTCGCTCCCCCTGGCCTTGGCCAAGAGGCGGCCCATGACGAGGACGCAGGTGGCCGACGGCCTGGCCACGCTGGTGGAGACCGGACTCCACCTGCTGAACCTGGACAGGTCCGCCATCGCGGTCGAGAGCGCCGGGCGGTATCTCTCGCTCAAGAGCAAGGAGTACGGCGAGGAGGCCGCGGCCTCCGTGGTGCTGGCCTTCTCCACTGAGCTGATGGACTTCCTGCAGCTGGACTCGGACGTGCTGCACTTTCCCCTCTCGGACTCCCGTCACTACGAGCTGCGCCCGCGGCAGGAGGAAGAGTTCGACCCCCTGGCCGAGAGCTACCCCGTGTCTCTCTGCCTCCAGCAGGGCGAGGCCAAGAACTTCGTCCAGGGCCGGGGGTTCACGTCGCTCTTGGCCGTGATGAGGGGCAAGGAGGACTTCGTGGGGGACGGGGCAGTCTTCTGCGGGAACTGCGAGCAGCTGACCGTGCGCTTTCTCGACAAGCGGCTGAAGCCAGTGACTCTGCGCGAGCGCTCCACCACCCTCACCCTCACGCTAGAGCTGACTCCTGAATGAACTGTTGACTCTTTTAGGTTTTCATGGCCCATTTTGAACTGGTCTCTTCATCCTCGCGCGCAGACTCCCGCGAGAGCGAGGACAACCCGGACGGGACCACCTCCGGCTCCGAGGCGGAGGACCTGGAGACGATCCCGGGAGACGAGCCTCCCCCCCTGCTGCAGGAGCAGCAGCGGCCGCCCAGCCCGCCCCCCCCGGAAGCCTCTGCAGCAGAGGCGTCCGGACGCGAGCGCGAGGTGCGTGACCTGGTGGCGGCGGAGTTTGAGGCGCGAATGCCCGGAAAGAAGGGCGGAAAGTCCGCCAAGAAGTCCTCCTCCTCCTCCTCCGGCGCCAAGAAACAGGGCAAGGCCAAGTCGGGCGGCAAGTCCAAGTCCAAGTCCAAGTCCAAGTCCAAGGGCGTCGCCACCAAGTCGGCCGCGGCCATCGCCAAGTACCGGAAGCTGGCCACGTCCATGCTGGCAATCTAGATGGCCTCCAAGAGGAAGCTCGTGGGGATGTCTGGGGGGGAGGGGGAGGGGGCTTACAAGCCCCTGGCCACGGCGATGACGAACCTGACCAGGGGAGTGGCGCGGCCGATCCCCGGCAGCGACATCAACCGAGACTCTGTGGTGGAGTTTCACGTGACCGCCCGGCCGGGGACCATGATCAGGTGAGTTTGCCCTCTGGCCCCCCGACTCCCCCCCGACTGACGCCCGCTCGCCCAGGTTCGACGCCGACTGCGTCTCCCTGCTGGCCGACATCAAGGTGAAGAACAAGGCCTTTGACGCGGGGGGAGCGACGGACCTCATCAGGGCCGAGTGGCACCACCTGGTGCCTTCCAAGGTGGCGCCCCACCTCTTCGTGGACTCGGCCGTCGGCGGCGGCGCCTTCTTCTCCCACGTGGAGGTGGAGGTCAACCAGTACCCGGTGGGCGAGTCCAAGCTGGGGACTAACGGGTGGCTCTGGAACGTGTGGAACAGGACCTTCTGCTCGGCGGAGAGGCAGGTCCTGCGGTACGGGCGCAAGATCCCCCGGATCAGCACCGAGCACGCCCGCAAGCACACCAACATCGCCACCTCCGACGACCTCCGGGCCACGCTGGAGGAGATGGACTCCGAGGGGGGGCAGGTCACCTCCGTGCCCCGACTCTTCCGGTTCAGTCCGGACGGTGAGTCGCTCGCGCCGCCGCCGCTCTCTCTCCCCCGACGCTCACTCCTCCTCCCCAGGCGTGTACCCGTTCGACCAGCAGAGCAACGCGACCAGGAACTGCACCGGACAGGTCAACGAGAACGCCTTCCACCCGGGGGGGACCGCGTTCGTCTTCAGGTTCCACAAGCGCGACCCCCTCACCGCCCTGTTCCAAAACGCGGCCACTGCCGAGAGCACGTACAACGACCCGGCCTCGGTCACAGCCGACCCCGCCGTCTACAGCTTCGAGGTGACGTTCCGGCAGATGGAGATCTCCTACGAGATCCTGACCCTGCCTGAGGCTCTGGCGAGCGAGCCCCGCGATCCCCGCAAGAAGAAGAAGAAGCTCAGGTGTAGTTTCTTCACCGACGTGCCCCGGATCTACTCGGCGGCTATGGGCGTGGGCCAGCAGGTCACCACCAACGTGGTCCAGGTGGCGCCGGGAACTCGCTTCGTCGGACTCACCTGGATGCTCTCCCACCAGATCTACCACAGCAGCTCGCAGAAGAAGGCCATGCGGGGGAACTTCCACATGCCGCCGGGAGCCCGGCTGATGACGGTGGAGCTGGACGGGAAGCCCATGATCTTCGAGAGGGGGCTGGTGAACTCGGGAGTCGCCGTGGACGCACACAAGTCCCGGACGTGCATGGAGCTGCACCAGTACCTCACCGGAAAGCAGCTGTACTCAAAGTCGTTCGGTACCCTCTTTCCGCCGAATGGAGCCGGCTACGACCAGTGCATCATGATCGACCTCAGCGACAGGGTCATCTCGAAGCCCGCCCAGCTGGAGGTGGAGGTGGTCTACCAACAGACGTCGGCTCCCGGGTGGTACCTGGTGGCCTTCTCCGTCCAGCAGTACAAGTACACGCTGGAGGAGGAGTCCCCCGTCGACGCCAAGCTGGTCATCTGAGCCGCCGTCCCGCCTAGCCCTGACAGGACTCCCCCCCGTCTTTGCAGCGATGGAGGCCGTCAGGACCGAGATGGAGGAGGAGGAGCGGGAGGAGGCCGCGTTCAGGAGGGCTGGGTGCTGCGAGCGCTTCGTCCTCTGCGCCTCTAGGGTCTTCTCCCTCAAAAAGTACTGCCTCCTCACCCTCCTGCTGGGGCTCATCCTGACGGTGCAGATCGTCTCCCTCTTCCCCCCGTCCGACCAGACCCGGTCCGAGGTGGTGAGGGAGGCCGCCGACCTTGTGGCCGCGGGTTGGAAGAAGTTCTTCAGCCGCGAGCAAGTTGCCGTCGCCTGCGCCGAGTGGACAAACACCACCACAGAGTCCGCCCCTAGCACTTAAGTAGCACTGTATCCGACACTTTTGCTCTCACAATAAAGTAAGCATTTTTTCCGGCCGGAAAACAAGTCTCTTTATTTTGCCCTGCTGCTGCTGACGGGTGCGCCCTCACCTTCCCCAGATGACTGATGACGCCCTGAGCGAGGCGCGGCTGCTGGCCCTGCAGACCGCCATGCAGCCCCACGTGCTGTCCGCGGTGGTGTCGTGTCTGAGCCTGGACGACGCCGTCGCCTTCCACGACGCCTTCCCGAACCTCTGGCCGGTGTGGGAGGAGTACTCGGCCAGCTTCGCCAAGTGGTACCAGCGGCACCTGCACCGCGGGGTGGAGAAGCCCTCGCCCTCGTGGCGAAACACGGCCATCACCTGCTACTTCGGCCGGATCTCCTTTGCCGCGTACGTCCAGCACGTCCACTGGCACCAGCACTGCTACAACGCCACGCCGCACCCCAAGTCCCGCGCCGACATCCTGCAGCCCCTGGGCCTGGCCGAACGACTCCCAGAATTCGCCGTGAAGGCCTGCATGTTCCTGCCCAGGTCGGCCCCGCCCCCATTCTCCGGAAACCTGGCGATCCTCGGCTTTCGTGGCGAGTTGGCTACGTTCAGGGCCGACCCCTTCTCCTTCGCCCTCACCTCCGAGGCCAGGCTGCCCTTCTCGCCCGACGCCCTGTGCTGCTCTCCCCGCGGAAGGCTGCTCCTCCTGCCCTCCTCCCACCCGGCGACCTCGGTGGTCGTCCTCGGCGCCTCCCCCAAGCTGCTGGT
>JANYJG010000140.1 GCA_025358515.1 Chloroflexota bacterium | reverse complement strand
GCTCGGTCACCATCACCACCACTCAAGCTTGGACCCCTCCGCCTGGATGCGCGTGGGCCGTGGTCTTCGGCGGCGGCGCGGGCGGCGGCGGAGGCGGCGGCGGTGGCGGCACGAACGCCAACCCCAACAATAACAGCACTGGCGGCGGGGGCGCGCAGCCGTCCTGGGCGATCGTTCCGGTGACGCAGGGCACGCCGGTGACGGTCACCGTCGGCGCGGGCGGCACGGCTGGCACGGCGGGCACGGCGAACGCTGGCAGCGGCGGCAGCGGCGGCAGCGGCGGCGCTAGCTCGTTCGGAGCCCTCGCGACGTTCCAAGGCGGCCAGGGCGGCCAGGGCGGCCAGAACTTCGCCACTGGCGCGTTATCCTCAGTGTTCGGGGGTTTCCCTAACCAAAATCTTGGCGGCACGTCCAACGCCTATCAGGCGGGCACAGGGTTCATCGGCGCCGTCACGTTCCCCGCGAACCTCTCGATCGTAAAGCTCTCCGGCCAGGGCGGATACGGCTGCACGAACGAGGTGACATTCCTGGCGGCGACGTCGATCGGCATGCCTGGCTCCGGCGCGTCCGTCGCGACGGCCGCGAGCACGGGCGGGGGTGACTCCGGCACGACGCGCGGCGGCGGTCGAGGCGGCGGTGGCGGCGGCGGGTACTCGGCAGTGACCGCGTCCTCTGGCGGCGTGGGCGGCGGCGGCGGCAACGGTAACAACGCAGGCGTCGGCGTGGCGGGTAGTGCAGGCAGCGCCGGCACCGCGAACACCGGCTCGGGCGGCGGAGGCGGAGCCGGAGGCGGCGCTGGATCCACGACCGGCGGCGTGGGCGGCGCGGGCTCGATCGGCGCCACGGGCTTCGTGACCATCCTCTACATCGCTGGGCCGAACCAGTGAGCGGCCCGATGGCCCGCCGACTACGTCGGCGATCGAAAGGACGTGCCCCATTTCCTGGCTAGATTCCTACTTCATCGGCATCTCGAACCTTTTGGTAGGCGGCGCCGCTCAGGCGAAGGAGCGCGGGCTCAACCTCGTCGCCGGTTCTAGCATCACCATCACAACGGTCGACAACCCTGCGAGCGGACGCTCCGACGTCACGATCGCATCGGCCGGCGGAGGCGCGGTCACCTGGGCGAACGATCTCGTCGGCTCGACGTCGACCAATCAGTACGTAGCGGGCCTCTCCGGCAACGCGGGCGGCGGCGGCACGATCCCGATGTTGGGATCGGCGTACATCAGCGCCAACGTCACCAGCGCGGGCACGACGTTCCCAGCGCTTGGCATGCTCCGCACGCCCAACTGGAATACGACGGGCCAGAAATACACCGTCATCGCCGCGCGTACCGGGGTGGGCGCTGGCGGCGCGCTGGACTCGTCTGTCCTGCAGGTCCAACCGTACGACTACGGGCTCATTCTCGGCGATCTAGTTTCGGCGCCAGGCACGCAGTGGAACACGGCGGTCGTGGCCGCGGGTCTCTCCGTGACCGTCGCAGTGAACACGACAGGGCACATCTACAGGCAGCTCGGCACCGGCGCCCTGTACATGGACATGACCCAGGCGAGCAACGCGATCACCGAGAACGCGGTCGGCGCCACGAGCCTTACCACGCAGGTTGCAGGCACCGAGCGCATGGTGCTCTCGACTGGCGCGTCGTACCTCGCCGGGCAGCAACCGACCGACGTTCAGTTCGCGGCCCTCTGGCTCCCGCGAGCGCTGCACACGGCGGCAGCCGGACAAAGCTTTGATATTTGGAACGACGTGTCTGCCCCCGGCAAGACGCTAACTATGGGGCAGTCGGTGGCGGCGAACGCGCCCGTAAAAAATATGCCGATCGCGTCGAGCACCGCGGCGAATCCGAGCGTCGTCACGATGACTTCTGCGCACAATCTGGCCACTGGCGACGTGGTCCTGATCGACGGCCACGCGACCAATACGGCCATCAACGGGTACAATACGATTACGGTTGCTTCCGCGACGACGTTCTCGGTCCCGCTTCTGGGCAACGGCGCCGGAGGCGGGACGGGCCTGGTCCAGCCCCTCCTAAACGGCCTGGAGATCGTCCCGTTCGGAAGCGTGGCGGGGACCGGGTCCGTGGCCACGTTTTTCAACACTGGCAGCGCCCCCTCCTACGAAATTTTCCCGCAAGGGGTCGTGGGAATCGGATACG
>JANYJG010000033.1 GCA_025358515.1 Chloroflexota bacterium | reverse complement strand
CCGTCGCCCTCTTCGATCGCCTTGCGAACACTGTCGAGCAAAGCCATGCTGTCGTCGGCCATCGTGGTGTCCCTTTCGTCGTCGGTTTCTCTAGTTCCAACGACGCGAGGATGACGCGGTGGCCGTTTCTTTTCACGGCCTACCTGCTGCTGCTACACCAAGTCTGGGGACACGACCGTAGGCCTTGGTCACATACGGGCGCCCGTCGGCCTGCAGTCGAGTCAATTCCGCGGATCGCGACTGATCGCTCTCATAGACGAAGATCTGGAAATAGACGTTGTCGATCGTACACTCGAACATCCACGGGTCGCGAACGGCGTTCTCACTATCGAAGGCCCCGCAGCTGGCATTCGATGCCACCGCGAAGGCCACGTCTTCGGCTTGCGATTCGGTCACGGCCAGCGTGTCCGCTGGCAGGCGCCCGTGAAATCTTTGGTTGGCGCCCGCGATCAGAAGAGTGGCTGCAAGGACGACTGGCACTGCCGCGATAACAACGGCGATGCGACGCATATTCAACCCCCGACTGTGATCTGTGGGCCTCATCTGGCCAGGCCCAAATGGTAGCCGCCCGGGCACGTACGTCTCGGACCCGGAACCTTTGACAAGCATTCGCGTCTACGTCGCTATGGGCGCGGCGTAGGATTTCCAGATGTCATGGCAACCTCACTGGCCTCGGACACAGCCACGTCCGCGTGCCCCTTTCTACGCTCGCATAACATCCGCTATGTTGAGACGCGAGGCTCGAAGCGCGGGAATAATGCCCCCGGCAAATCCAGCGAGCCCTGCAGCGGCGATCCCCAAGGCGAGAGTCTTGACGGGAAACGCTGTATCAGCCATCGAAGCTAGATTCGGAAACAGCGTTTGTATCACCCATGGCAGGGCTAGCCAGGACAAGCCGATCGCGATGAATCCCGACAGTATGGACGCGATCATCGACTCCATTAGCACACTTAGAGCGACCTGAACTGCCGGCGCGCCCGTAGCGCGTCGTAAGGCGATCTCTTCAACCCTTTCGCGCAGCGACGCCAAGCCGATATTGGTAATTCCGAGCACGCCTACGATCATTGAAACCATTGCTACGACCAAGAATGTCAGACGAACTGCAATCAATGTGTCCTCTGTCGATCCAGCTTGGTCGATGCGAGCCGGCGTGCCGCTAATGTCGGTTAGGGCCGCGCCCTGAGCTAGCGCTCGACCGGCTTCTGTAGGCCGGTCGACGCTTGAGTGGCCCAGCAGAGTTATCGTCCAGTCGGCCTGCACCATTTCCGTCCACAGCCGTACGTCGTCGATCCAAACGTAGACGTAGGGCAACTCGGGCGAGTCCGCCACTCTGCCGACGATCCTTGCCGAAATCTGCTTGTCGAAGCCAGGGAATTGCAGCGTTGCCCCACCAATTGAGAAACCGCCGCCGACCCGCCCGACTACGACCTCCGGGCTTATAGTCGCTTCGCCCGGGGTCAACCATGTCCCGGAGATAATGGGTAGCGGCCTGATCGACCTGAAGTCGCCCTTGATCGCAAGGATCTGAACGGGGACACCATCGAGGGTCCCGCTGGCGGACGCCACCGCCGCCGCGCCACCGCCATTGGGTGTCAGAATGGAGTTCGAGATCCGCAGCGCAGCCATGACTTTCTGCCAGGACGAATCGCCAGCCGGGACGGTCAACTCCCACGTTTCGGGGATGCCCTGGGTCAGGCGAGCGTCCTTCACCACGGCCGATGAAGCGACCTGAGCCGCGGAATCGACGGTGGCGAGCGCAAGAACAGCAATCGCCAGACTGACGCAGGTCAGAATGGACCGGAGCTTGTGTGCTCGCAGTGTCTGCCAGGCGACGATGGCGGAGCCGCGGACAAGCGACATCACGCGCTCTGACTGAGTCTGCCGTCGGCCAACCGGTAGCAGCGGTCGAGCAGTCCGGCAAGTTCTTGATCGTGTGTGACCATCACCACGCAGGTAACTCCATCGTTGGTCAGCGTCGCGAGTGCTTTCACTATCCGCTCGCCCGTTAGGGGATCTAGGTTGCCAGTGGGCTCATCCGCAAGGATGTTCTTGGGATTGCGCACGATTGCGCGTGCGACCGCGACGAGTTGCTGCTCGCCGCCGCTCAGGGCTGCCGGCCTGTGCTTCGAGCGGTGACTGATGCCCACGATGTCCATGGCGTTTTCGACCATCCGCGCTCTGAGGCGCCGTGAAGGTACATTCCTGGCATGCAGGAGTGGCACCTCAACGTTCTCGGCCGCCGACAGGTGGGGGAGCAAGAATGAGCGCTGGAACACGAAGCCCAGCTTCTCGCCGCGAAGCCTGGCCGCGTCCCTGTCGGATAAATGGGAGACCTCATCATCATCCAGGCGGTAGCTTCCACCGTCCTTCGACTCGAGCATACCGAGAATGCTGAGCAAGGTGCTCTTGCCACAGCCAGATCGTCCGATGATGGCCACCGCCGTCCCTGGACCGACTGCCAGGTCCACACCACTCAGCACCTCAAGGCGGCCCCCAGACGGAGCATCGAAGGACTTCCGTATGTCGCTCAGCAAGATCAATGCGGCGCTCCATCGAGGAATGGCCCAGGTATTGCGACGACGTCCCCTACCTTCAAACCGCTCGTAATCTGGATCGTGATTCCATCGGTAATCCCGAGGTCCACCGAACGATCCTCCTGCGTGCCATCGGCGTGAACGACCGTCACCCGACCTTGTTGGCTTGATCCAGCCACGGATGAAACAGGGAGTACCGTGACGCTATGAACCTCCGCGGTGGTGACTGCGAGGATGGCTGGCATTCCGTTCGCGAACTGGAGATCTCGCGGAGCCGTACATAGCAACTCGATCGGTCCCGATTGAACTTCGAGCGAGGCCGCAGTGGCGAGAGGCGCGGCCCCTGCCGTGCCGTCAGGAGCGGGCTGCGCTTGGCTGGACGAAACTGATCCCGTACCTAGCCGACCCAACTGCCCGCATTCGAATGGGCCCGGCCCGCGGGTCACTTGCGCTCGCATCTGTCCGACTGTGCCGTAGAAGCGGTACAGTTTCTGTTTGGGGACCACAGCCCGAACCGCGAAGCCCGAGTAATACGCCTGAGCGACTGGGAGGCCGACCGTGACAGGGTCACCGTCGTGAACGACCCAAGCAACAAAGCCGGAATAGGCGGGCAGCGCAATCGGCGTCGAGGCCGGGCCGTCAGTGATCCAGCCGATGCCTACGGTGGTCGAGCCCGGATGAGCCGGCGTTGTTGAGAAGTGGATCGAACCGCCAGCTGGCGCCACGATTGGAAAACTGGGACTCGCCACAACCTCGGCGTCCAGCGTCACAACGCTTTGGATGTCTGCCAGCTGGACCGTTACCCGGTTCTGGCCCGTCGAGGCTACCGGAGGGGTGGACTCGACCGCGTTCGAACCGCCACAGGCCGCAGTTACGGTCGCCGCGAGCGCGACCACAACCCAGACCCGGGCGGCCCTCAGCCCTAACATGAGAAGTACTGGCGCCATATCAGTATCGATGCGGGATCGCCGAGACGCGCCCTGCTCAGGGCGTCGAGCATTCCCTGCTGGCCCGTGTCCAAGGCTTTCCAGACTGGCATTTGCTCTATGTGATCCAATTGGGCAAGGGCCGCGGACGCACGCTTCGGATCGGTGGTACGCGTTGCCAGCCATTCGCCGCTCCAGGCGCAGAACCAGGCTTCATCAGCTTCGCTTGCACCGAAGCCGATCCCAAACACGGTACGTTTCTG
>JANYJG010000124.1 GCA_025358515.1 Chloroflexota bacterium | reverse complement strand
CTCGATCCCGGCGAGGGTCGTATCGCGACGACCCGAACCTTCCGCGCTTGGGAAGGCGGCGGCGAGTACAACGTGGCCCGCGGTCTGCGGCGCTGTTTCGGCATGCGGACGGCGATCGTCACGGCGTTCGCCGACAATCCGGTCGGCCGCCTGGTCGAGGACCTGATGCTCCAGGGCGGAGTGGATCTGTCCCTCGTTCGCTGGCTCCCATACGACGGGGTCGGCCGCAGCATCCGCAACGGTCTCAACTTCACCGAGCGCGGCTTCGGGGTGCGCGGGGCGATCGGCTGTTCCGATCGCGGCCATACCGCGGTCTCGCAACTTCGCCCCGGCGACGTCGACTGGGAACGCATCTTCGGCACCGATGGCGCGCGCTGGTTCCACTGCGGCGGTATCTTCGCGGCCTTGAGCGACACCACGGCGGATGTTGCCGTCGAGGCGATGGAAGCGGCGCGGCGGCACGGTGTCGTGGTGTCTTACGACCTGAATTACCGGGCGTCGCTGTGGCAGGCGATCGGCGGTCAGGCCAGGGCCCGCGAGGTCAACCAGAGGTTGGCTCCCCTGGTGGATGTGATGCTGGGCAACGAAGAAGACTTCAGCGCCGCCCTCGGCTTCGAGGTGGAGGGGCTCGATGCGAACCTCTCGGCGCTCGATCCGGCGAACTTCGGCCGGATGATGGGCGAGCTAATGCGCGCCTATCCGAACCTGCGCCTCGTGGCCACGACGCTCCGCAACGCCCGAACGGCCAGCCACAACGACTGGGGGGCCGCTTGCTACGCCGACGGCACCCTCCACGTCGCGACCACACGGTCGGACCTGGAGATCCTCGATCGCGTGGGCGGCGGGGACTCGTTCGCCTCCGGGCTCATTTACGGTTTGCTGACCGGGCATCCGGTGGCCGAGGCCCTGGAGTACGGCGCGGCGCACGGCGCCCTGGCGATGACGACCCCGGGCGATACGTCGATGGCCACGCTGGCGGAAGTCGAGCAGCTGATCGCAGGCGCGTCCGCCCGGGTCAACCGCTAGTCCGAACTGCCCACGCGGCGCGGGGCGCGACGCGGCGCCGGGCGTGTCCGCCCTCCGATGGCTCCCGATGGCTCCCGCCCTACTTCTCCGCGAGGGCCTTTTTCATCATGGCCAGCGATGGATCCGGGCCCTTGAAGCCGATGAGGTACTCGAGCCGGATGGGGGCGAAGCACTCGTAGAAGACCACGTCCTCCTCGCCCAGCTGGCGAAAGGCGTGGACGTAGTTGGAGGCAATGATCAGCAGCGAGCCGGGGCCAACTTCGGATTCCTCGTCGCCGACCTTTGCCCACAACCGGCCCCGCTCGACGAGCATGATCTGTTCGGCTTCGTGGAAGTGCTCGGGGATTACAACGCCGCCCCGGTAGACGATGCGAGTCATCATCGCCTTCTCGCCCGAGACGGTCTGGCGGAAGACGCCGGGAATGTACTCAACCGTCGGGAACTCATCCCACGTCGTGATCTGGCCCATTGAGATCTCCATGCTCCAGTACGGAGGACTTTACCGAGGGTAGCGCTCAGGTCCGAGCGGCAACGGTCTCCCGGCGAGCCTCGAGTTCGCGCGCCTGCTTGGCTTCGAGGCCGCGCAAGACCTTCTCGGGCGTGACCGGCAACTCATCGATCCGGACACCCGTGGCGTGATAGATGGCATTGACGATGGCCGGGATCGGCGAGTTCGCCGTCATCTCGCCCACGCCCTTGACGCCGTACGGACCGTTCGCGGACGGCACTTCCAGGATGACGGCATCGATCTGCGGCATCTCCAGCGTCCCCGGCATCAGGTACTCGCTGAAATCCTTGGGGCTGTGATCGGTCGCAGGGTAGTAAGGCTGGGTGGTTTCGTACAGGGTGTGGGACATGCCCATCCAAGCGCCGCCGACGATCTGGCCACGGACGAGGGCGGGGTTGACCTGACGCCCCACCTCGTAAGCGCTCTTGATGCTCAGGACGGCGACCTCGCCCGTCTCGGTGTCGACCTCGACCTCGACCACGGTGCAAGCATGCGCCTCGGTCGAGTCCGGATCCATGGCGCCTGTCTCGGGATCCACTGGGCTCTTCGGCTTCATAAAGATCCCGCGACCCGCGATCATCTTGCCGTACTTGAACTGGGCGTTGGCGGCGATATCCGCCACCCTGGCGGTACGGGCAGGAAAGCCCTTGACCGTGACGTTCCCGTGCCCGTCTAGTTCGAGATCGTCCACGGCCGCATCGAGTTCGAGGGCGGCCACTTCGAGCAGGGCCCGGCGGGCTTCAGTCGCGGCCGCGATCACCGCGTTGCCCACTCGGTGAGTGGCGCGACTGGCAAATGTGCCCATGTCGTGCGGACCCGTGTCCGTGTCGGCGGTGTCGATCACGATCTGGTCGTACTCGACCCCGAGCGTTTCGGCTGCGATCTGGCCCATGGCCGTCTTAAGCCCCTGCCCGAGGTCGGTGGCCGAGAGGGACACGACGAACGAGCCGCTGGTGGTGGCGTGGATCAGGGCCTGCGAGGGATCGCCGCCCAGATTCATGCCGGTGGGATAGTTGACGGCGGCGATACCCGTCCCGCGCAACTTGGCCATCGCTATGAGCCTCCGTCGTGGCCGGCGGTGCGTGGCGCCGACGTCATGGCTTTGATCTCGTCCGACAGTTCGTGCCCGACAAGCTTGGCCGCTGCCTGCATCGTTTCGATCAACGTGGCGTCCTCCACGATTTTCCGATGAGGCTTCATGTCGCCGTTGCGATAGGCGTTGAGGAAGCGGATCGTCCAGGGATCCAGGCCCACTCGCTCGGCGATCTTGTCCATCTGAACCTCGAGCGCGAACGACGCCATCGTGATCCCGAAGCCCCGCATGGCGCTGCTCGGTTGGCGATTCGTGTAAACGCAGTACGCGTCGATCGACACGTTCGGGATGGCGTACGGACCCGCGGCATTGGCGGCGTGCTTGGTGAGCGCGTACGGGGTCTGGCGGCTGTACGCCCCGGAGTCGGCGTAGCTCGTCACCTTGCGGGCGACGATCCGGCCGTCCTTCATGACCCCGTCCTTTATGTAGATGCGCCAGGCGCTGCGCGTCGAGGACACCTGCATTTCTTCGGAGCGCGTGTAGACGAACCGCACCGGGCGGTTGGTCAGGATGGCCGCCAGCGTGGCGATTGGCTCGACGATGACGTCGACCTTGCCGCCAAAGCCTCCGCCGACCGTGCCCCCGATGAAGTGGAGCTTGTGGCCCGGCATCTGCAGGATGATCGATGTGTTGTCCAGGCTGAAGTAGAGCGCCTGGGTGTTGGTGTAGACGATGTAGCGACCGTTCGCCTCGGGTACGGCGATACAGCCCGTCGTCTCGGTCGGTGCCTGCTCTATGGGGCTGGTGTTGTAGACGCCCTCGACGATGTAGTCGGCTTGCTCGAACGCCTTGTCCACGTCGCCGAAGCGGACGCGCCGGCAGGGGTGGCCTTCGTACATGAAGGTGTTGTTGCCCCAATGGGTCACGATCGGAGCGCCCGGTTTGAGCGCCTCCTCGACGTCAAAGACGGCAGGCAGTTCCTCCAGATCCAGGTGGACCTTGGAGACAGCCTCGAATGCGGCCGCTTCCGTCTCGGCGACGATGGCGACGATCGCCTCGCCCTTGAAGCGGACGCGATCCTCGGCCAGCACGAATTCCTCTTCCGGCTCGACCCCGATCAGCGACAGGATCGTGTACCGGTTGTGGGGGACGTCCTGTGCGGTCAGAGCGCGGACGAAACCCGGTACGCGCTCGGCCTCGGACATGTCGATGCCCTTGATCCGGGCGTGGTGGAGCGGGCTCCGAACCATCTTGAGGTGGAGCATGCCCGGGAAGGAGCGGTCGGATGCGTATTGGGTTCGGCCGGTCACATGGCCGATCCCGTCGGCGCGGGCGACCGATTGGCCGACGACGTTGAGTTCGGAATTCATCGTGCCTGCCCCGCGGTGTTGCGCAGCGTCTCGGCGGCGTTTTCTATGGCTCGAACGATCGGCTGGTAGCCGGTGCATCGACAGATGTTGCCCGTCAGCGCCTGGCGGATGTCGTCGCCGCTCGGAGCGGGATCGTGGTCGAGCAGGGCCTTGGAGATCATGACCATGCCCGGTGTGCAGTAGCCGCACTGGAAGGCGTACCCGTCGAGGAACGCCCGCTGGATCGGGTGCAGACCCTCGGTCGGGGTGATGCTTTCGACCGTGGTCACCTTTTTCCCGGCGACATCCTCGACCGGCAGCAGGCAGGACATCATCGGCTCGCCGTCAACGAGGACCGTGCAGCTGCCGCAGCCGCCCTGCCGGCAGCCCTCCTTCGTGGCGGTATAGCCAAGGTGGTTCCGCAGAGCCGACTGCAAAGTAGTCATGGGCTTGACCATGACCTCGACTTCACGGCCGCCGAGCTCGAACCTGACGATCGTGGACTCGATGCTCATCGACCTTCTCCCGCGGCTCCGGCCGCCAGTTGCTCCAGGGCACGGCCCACGAAGAGGCCGACCATCTTGCGCCGATACCACTCGGTAGCGATCCCATCCGTGAAGGGTTCGCATTCCTGCACGGCTGCGGCCGCCGCTGCCGCGATGGCGCCGGCGCCCAGGCCCGTGCCTATCAGGCTCTCCTCGGCCAGCCGAGCACGGATCGGATGAGGGCCGACGGCGCCCAGGGCGATCCGCGCCACGGCCACGCGTTCGCCGGCCCACTCGAGGCGGACGGCGACGGTCACCACGGCGGGCGTGTTGGCGTGCTTGCGGCCAAACTTGAGGTACGCCGTGGGCTCGCTGCGGATGGGCACCGCGATCTCGACGAGCAGCTCATCGGGCGCCAGGGCGTTGGTCATGAAGCCGGTCTGAAAGTCGACCATAGGGAGAACTCGCTCTCCCCTGGTGCTGGCCAGCGTCACGGTCGCGTCGAGGGCCAGCAGAGCGACCGCGACATCGCCGCCCGGGGGCGGGGTAAAGAGGTTGCCGCCGACGGTGCCCATGTTGCGGATGGACCAGCCCGCCGTGTTTCTGGCGGCTTCCCGCAGCATCGGGACGGCGTCCTGGTTCAGCAGCTGCGTCAGCGTCGCCGTCGCCCCGATCCGGAGCGTGTCGACGTCGCGCTCCAGCGTGTCGAGGCCCGCGAGTCGCAAGCCCATCACGGCATCGGGAAGGGAGATGCCGTCGTTGATCAGGGGCATGGCGACGGTTCCGCCGGCCATGACCAGCAGCTCCGGCGAATGCGCGTCCAGCAAGCTAAGCGCCTCCGGAAGCGATCGGGGCAAGAAGTAACTCCTGACAGTCACGCTCGAGTCTCCCTTGTCTGCTGCCCGCGGTCGAGCGCTACTCGGGCCGGCGGATCGCCCTGCAGTCGCGCGTCGAGGTTGCGCAAGCCCTGGTTTATGAGCGAGCCGGCCAGGCCCTCGATGAATCGGTTGTCGAGCCGGGCTAGCGGTCCGCCGATGGTGGCGTGGCCTTCGTAGTCGATTCTGGTTCCGGCGCCGGATTCGGCGAGACGGAATGTGGCGGACCCCTTGATCGTGCCGAGTGTGCCGTCGACCTCACCATCGAGCCGGCCGTAGTTGGGGGCCTCGGCATCGACCAGGCGGACGACCGTTCGGTACGTCCCGACGATGCCGGGG
The DNA here is from genome assembly GCA_025358515.1 of Chloroflexota bacterium. Taxonomy (GTDB): domain Bacteria; phylum Chloroflexota; class Limnocylindria; order Limnocylindrales; family CSP1-4; genus Fen-1039. The sequence goes on along the minus strand of JANYJG010000124.1, from coordinate 28,756 downwards.
AGCCGAAGCGAGATCAAGCCCCGATACTCGGCGTCGCCCGTCTGCTCGATCTCCCGGCAGCCGGGGATCACGCCCAGGAGGACATCGGGGTCGCAGATCGCGGCGAAGACCGCTGCCCGCGGCGCGCTCAGCGTGTGGCCTCCGTGGATCTTCATCGCACCCACCGTCCGGCCAAGGCGGGCTCGACGGTATCGGAGGCCGTCCCGGCAGCTTTCGCGTCGTTCCCTGTAACCGCGCCCGCTTCTGCCACCGCCGACATCAGCCCTTGCTCGACGTGATCGAGGTGGTCCAGCATTGCTCGCTGGGCTGCGTCCGGATTATGCGCACGCAACGCATCGACGATCCGGCGCTGATCGCGCAGCGCCGCCTCGCGGACTTCGCGAAGACCGCCCGTCCTTTCTCGGCTGACCTTGCCGAGGGCGCTGACGATCTTCATGAACTGGGATAGCAGGAAATTGTTCGCGGCGGCGCACACAGCCTCGTGCAAGGCGATGTCCAGCTGGCTGAATCGATCGAGATCGTCGATGGAATTCTCCAGCGCGATCACGAGATCCCCGAGCGCTGCTATCTGGCTATCGGTGACTCGAGATGCCGCGAGGCGGGCATTGCCGGCTTCGATGACCCGCCGGGCCTCGAGCAGCTGAACGAGCGCCACGCTGTCTTTGGGAAACACGAAGTCCAGATGGGCGATCAGCTGGCTCGGCTCCAGGGACGTGATATAGGTCCCGTCGCCCTGACGGATGTCAACGACGCGCATGAGCGCCAGCGCTCGAAGGGCTTCCCGCACGGCGGGGCGGCCAACCTCCATCATGCGGGCGAGATTGCGTTCAGCCGGCAGCTTGGCGCCGGGCCGCAGCTCGCGCTCCTTGATGAGCGTGAGCAGGCGATTGGCCACCTCCTCGGGAAGTGTGCTGCGCGGGATGACGGTGAACCGACTTCCCAGAGCGGTCCCTGCGAGACCATCCGGGGCGGCGCGAGCGGGAATTGATTCCACTGAACCGGGCGCTCCCTTCGAAAATCCAACCAACGACATCCTAGACGAGGCTGGTATAGTGGTCAACTGGTAAGACCAATCGACCGAACGCCATTAAGCCGGTATCGCGACCCGAACGGAGACCTCGCCTTGATCGAACGACACATCACCTTCAACGTATATCCGGACAAAGAGGCCGCCTTCGAGGAGTTCATAACCGGCGCGTACAGGCCGGCGATGGCGAAGTCGCCCGGATTCGTGAAGTGCGAACTCCTTCGCGAGGCCGACAGCACTACCCGCTACCAGTTGGTCCTCCGCTTCGAGGATGCCGACAGCGCAGCTGCTTGGCGGACCTCGGAGGTCCATCAGGGACTGCAGCCCGCGCTGAAGCTGCTTCACCTGGACATGGCAATCCAGGGTTACCAAGTCATTGGTTGAAGCCGGTGACGCGTCATGGGTTGAGCTGTTCGTCGGTAGCGCAGGATTGAGAGGAAGTCGTGTCTGAAGAGCGCGTGCTCGTCACCGGCGCCACAGGCTGCATCGGCTCGTGGGTGGTAAGGAATCTGTTGCAGGAAGGGGCGGCGGTCGTCGCCCTGACTTCCAGTCAGCGTTTCGGGCGCCTGAAGCTGATCCTGACCGAGGCCGAGTTTGACGCCATCACCTTCGTGACCGCGGACGTCACGGACATCGCTGCGCTCGAAAGCGCGGCGCGACAGCACCACGTCAATCGGATCATCCATCTGGCGGGCCTGCAGTTCCCATTCTGCGCGGCCGACCCGATCGCGGGCGCGGCCGTCAATGTCGGCGGCACTATCACGATCTTCGAACTTGCCAGGCGCCTCGGCATTCAACGTCTCGTCTATGCGAGTAGCGCAGCCGTCTACGGACCGGCGAGCCACTACCCGGAGGCGGTCCTGGGCCCGGACGCCGAGTTCTTCCCGACGTCCCACTACGGCGTCTACAAGGTCGCCAACGAGCAAAGCGCCCGGGTCTACTGGCAGAACGACGGGATTTCGAGCATCGGGCTGCGGCCGCATTCCGTGTACGGTCCGGGCCGCGACCAGGGCGCCACCTCAAAGCCGACGGTGGCCATGATCGCCGCGGCTGCCGGGCGCCGCTACAACATCAACTTCAGCGGCCGTTACCAGTTCCAATTCACCGATGACGCCGCCAAGGCGTTTGTACGCGCCGTCCACTCCCAGTTCCAGGGCGCCGCAGTCTACAGCATCGGAGGCAGCGTTTTTGGGGTCGACGAGATCGTCACGTGCATCGAAGCGGCCGACCCCACCGCCCGCGGCCGGATAACGGTCGACGATCGAAAGATGGTATTCCCCGAAGCCTTCGACGGCCGCCCGATTGTCGAGGCGCTCGGGGCCTACGTGGAGACGCCACTCCAAGAGGGCGTTAGCCGAACCGTGGACTCCTACCGGGCCGCCCTCGCCAACGGCTCGCTGGACGCCGAGTATCTCCATCGCGTCCTGGCCTGATCTCGGTCAGTAGCCAACCGACGGCAAGTAGGCGCCTTTGGGCTCCTGGTAGATCCCGATCGTCATCATGTTGGCGACGAAGAAGACGTGCAGCCCGTGGCCTAAACACCAGCGGAAGAGTGGCGTGTTACCGAGGGGGACGAGGAAGCCCGGCGTCCCGAAATCCGCCGCCGCCCCGATGAGCGCCTGCAGGTCGTCGTTCGTTTTGGCGACCGAGTGAGCCAAATACTGGATCCCCGCCGTGTAGCCCGTGATCCGGCCCAGGCGCTCAACGACCTTTGCCGCGCCGCCATCGATGGCCTCCCGGAGCTCGCCCGCCCGATCGTGGCCGTGGACGCTGATGCATAACGCGTTGCACGCGGCCTCATCGGCAGCGGTGGCCGCCCGAACGTCATAGCCCGGCATCGTCAGCCCAATCGGCCGGCCGTGCATCGCCGCGAACGAGCCCCGGACGTCGAAACCAAGCTTGGCGTAGAGGCTTAGCGAGCGGTTGTGGTAAGCGATCTGGAGCAGACGCACGCCCTGGGCCCGGCGGTCCACCGCGCGGTCGAGGACGGCTTGAGTCAACAGGCGCCCGACATGGCGGTCCTGGGCCATGGGATCGACGCTGATCGGACCCATCGAGTAGATAGCCGACCGTTCGTCGAGGAAGTTACTGCCCAAAATGCGGCCGTCGCACTCGGCTACGACGCCGTAGATGTGGGGATGTTGGATGAAGTACTTGATTGGCCCGGTCGCCGCCTCGACGGACGCAAAGTCCGGCGGAAACCCGTGACGTGCGGCCAGGCTCGCGAACGCCTCGTAGCAGATGCGTCCGGCCTCCTGACAGTCGTCCAGGACACCTTCACGAATCGTTACTTCCAAGAGCCTGCTCCCGCGATCAGTACCCGCCCCCGAGCACACCGCCCGCGGCGGGAGCCAACCCGGCCTTTCGGGCGCGGAAATCCTGGATGATGGCCTCCGTCGCTGTCGCGCCGATCCTCGTGACGCCGACGTCCATCACCTCGAGCAACGCGTCGAGAGTCCGGACGCCGCCGGCTGCCTTGACTCGAATGTGCGGCGATGTGTTGGCCCGCATCAATCTCAGATCATCCAGGGTGGCACCGGAGGGCGCGAAGCCGGTGCTCGTCTTGACGAAGTCGGCCCCGGCCGCCTCAGTCAAATGACAAGCGCGGATTTTCTCTTCGTCGGTCAGGTACGCGTTCTCGAAGATGACCTTGACGAGCGCTCCGGCCGCATGGCCGACTTCCACGACCGCACGAATGTCCGACTCGACGTCGGCATCGCGTCCGGCCTTGAGGGCGCCGATCTGGATCACCATGTCGAGTTCGGTGGCGCCGTCCGCTAGAGCTCGCAGAGCCTCCGCCACCTTGATCTCGGTGACGTGGTTGCCATGAGGAAATCCGATTGTCGTACCGACGGCGACGTCGGTTCCGGCCAGGATGGCCTTGGCCCGCTTTACGTCGGCCGGTCTGACGCACACCGAGGCCACGTCGTACTTGGCCGCGAGATGGCACCCGGCCTCGACGAACGCATCGTCAAGCTCGGGCTTGAGCAGCGAGTGGTCGATCGTCTTGGCGATATCGCGTTCGGTCAGGTTTTCGATGGAGAGGGTCATTTTGTTCACTTCACATACGGCCGCAGGACATCGCGGGCAATCAGGAACCCGCGCTTAACAAGCTCGTCGGTTTTCTCGAACTTCCGGTCTTCGTGTTCGATGATGCAATCCCCCGCGTAACCGGCCTTCCACAGGGCGGCGAAGACACGCGCCCACGGAACCTGGCCGAGGCCGGGCAGTCGCGGCACCTGCCAGCCGATGCCACTGGAGAGCGTGCCGCGCTCATACAAACCGTCCAGGTCGATCTCGACGTCCTTCGCCTGGAAGTGGAGGATGTGCGGCCCGAACTCGCGGATGAACCGCTCCTGGTCGATCATCAGCCAGACCAGATGCGATGGGTCGTAGTTGAGCCCAACGGTGCCGCCCCACTGCTCAAGGATCCGGCGCCACATGTACGGCGACCAGGCGATGTTGTGGCCGGCCGGCCACTCGTCGCGGCTGAAGATCATCGGGCAGTTCTCGATGGTTATCTTGCGGCCGTGGTCCTGGGCGAATTTCACGATGTCGGGCCAGACCTCGAGCGCCACTTCCCAGTTCTCGTCCTGGCTCTTGGAGCCGTCGCCGCCCATGAACGTGTTCACGAGTGGAACGTTCATCTTCTCGGCGGCGGTGATGACGTGCTTGAGGTGGCCGATGACCTGGGCGCGATGTTCCGGGTCGGGATGGAGCGGATTCGGGTAGAAGCCAAGCCCCGAGATCGAAAGGCCCTTGGCCGCGATCTCAGCGACGGTCTCGGTCGCCTGGCTGGGCGTGAGATTGGCCACGTCGATGTGGCTCGTTCCGGCATATCGGCGGGTGGGGCCGCTGGCGACCGGCCAGCACGCGACTTCGAGCACCTCGAAGCCGGCGCCGGCCCCCCAATCGGCGACCTCCATGAGCGGCGTCTCTGGGAATGGGGCGGTCAGGAACCCGAGCTTCATAGCAGTTGGCCCTCCAGGGCAGATAGAGTGGCGGGTTGACGGAAGATGTCAGGATTCCGGCGATCGGGAGCTTGCCGGCGCCGCCCCGGCCACGTCGACCCAACGACCGGTCCGGGCGCTATCCGCGATGGCGTCTCCCAGGAGCATCTCTGTGTGGCCGTCGGCGAACGTCGCGTACGCGGGACGAGCCGCGGGCCGGCCGGCGATCACGTCGTCATAGATCGGGCTGAAGTGAGCGGCGAAGGTGTCGGCGAAACCCTCGACGTGCCCGCCCGGAAGCCGCGCGGCAGCCCGTCCGAGCGAGTTCATCAAGGCCGGATTCCGAAGGAGAATCTCGTTGGGTCGATCCCGATGGCCGATCCAGAGGCTGTCGGGTTGTTCTGAGTTCCAGGCGACCGCGGAAGCGGCGCCGTCGATCTCGTACTCGAGGCTGTTCTTGCGGCCGGCGCTGACCTGAGAGATCGCCACGGAGCCCCGGGCACCACCCTGGAAGCGGAGAGTTATCAGCGCCACGTCATCGGTTCGGATGGCTACGGGCGTCGTCTCGGCCTCACGATCGGTGGCGAACGTTGCCACGGACTTGACGGGCTTGCGGCGAACCGGGACGACCGTGGCCAGGTCGGCCATAACGGATTCGACCTGCAAGCCGGTCACGAAAGACGTGAGATCGAGCCAGTGCGAACCGATGTCGGCGACGGCGCGCAACGCGCCTCCATATTCCGGCTCGAGGCGCCAGTTCCAGTCCGTGTCGTACAGCAACCAGTCCTGGAAGTAGTGGCCGGTGACGAGTCTGACGTCACCGACGCCACCGCCACGGATCAGCTCGGCTACGTGCTGATTGAGGGGGTAGAAGCGGATGTTGAAGTTGACGGCGTTGACGAGTCCACTCGAGGCCGCGAGTTTGACCAGTTCCGCCGACTCCGCGGAAGTGAGCGACAGCGGCTTCTCGCAGACGATGTGCCGGCCGGCCGCGAGGATCCGCTTGGCTTGGGAATAGTGCAGGTTGTTGGGGGAGGTGACGTGAACGACTCGAACGCGGTCGTCGCCCAGTAGCTCGTCCAGTGAGGCGTAGGAAGTGGGAATGCCCATCTCCTCCGCGCGGGTTGCGCCGAGGGCCGGCGAGGCCTCGAGCAATCCGAGGACGTTGACGCCGATCCTTCGGAGGGCCTCGATGTGGATAGTGCCGATGAAACCGCTGCCGATTACGGCGGCGCCGATGTCGCTGCGGTGAGTCATTAGGAGAGGGACAACCTCCGACGTCATGGGTCCGGGGCAGGCATGCCGACTGCCGCCTGCTACCTGCCTCTAATCGGTCCTCGTTCGCCACAGGTCGTCCCCGCTCCATGGCGCGCTACTTACAGTGGATTGTACTTTGCCCTGAGCAGTCTGGGCTCGACAAGCCTTTGACGTACAGCGGGCCCACCCGTCGGCCGGAGAAGTTCAGAGTTCGGGGCGATTGGCCAAGAAGGGTCGGTCGACCGTGGCGGAGTTTCCGTCGTCTCGGAGTGACCCCGAGGCCGCAACCCTGCCGGGATCGGGCGCACCTCCTGGAAATGAGGTCCCAGGCTCCGACCCGGTGAGGATGTCCCGTTCGATCTGGAGGCGCAGCCGATAGAGGACGTCCCATTCGTCCGTGGGGACGGCCAGATCTAACAACCGTGCATCGATGGCCTTGAACGAAGCAGGTGCGGCGGCTCTCGATATGCCACCGGTCGGAACGGAAGACTTCGCCAAACGTTCCAGTCGATCTTCGAACTCCTGTCCTTCCGCACTCATCGTCATGTGGGCGGAGGTGGTCGCAAGTCGGCTCATAATCGCCGCTCGCGCCCGCGTCCTGTCACGTAAGGCACCGGAGATGGCAATGTCCGACGGGTACACCCCAATACGGAGGTCCCGGCGTTTCAGTTCGATCAAACGATCCGGCCGGAGCTTCCGGACATGGCTGCCGGCCATACGTGTCAGAAGCCAGGCCGGAACCGTCAGAACCCGCGGTGCGTCCTCGGCGGTTGTCGGCAGGGCAGCCCCGACCAGTGCTTTCTGCAGATCGGCCACCATCTGGTCGTAGCCGCCGGGCTTGACGACAATCGGAACGTGGACGTCCGACCACCCGTGGCGACGGCTCCGGATCTTCCTCACTATCCCTACTCCGGCGAGGAAAATCAGCAGTCCGCTGATAAGGGGAGTCAGAATGTAGCCTCGGAGTGGCTCGAGAAGCATGGCCGCCCCGCCCGGCCGCTCTCCCTCCGCCGGCACGAGGAAGCCCACGAGGCCGACCCCGAGCGGAACCAGGATCACCCCGACCAGGAGAGCGATGCCGAGCCAGGCCTGATCGACGAACGGCGGATGGGGCGTTGCGGCCAGAAACAGCGACGCGACGCTCGGGATCAGCAGACCCATGACCAGCATGAGCCATGCGAAGGACCCCGCCATCATCAGGACGAGGTAGATTTGGTGGGAACGGGGCACCCGGCCGAACAACAGACTGCTGGCCCAGCTCAGCGCGCTGGTGAGGAGATCCCCGGCCAAGCGTCCCGCAATTCCAAAGAGGGAGACGAGGGTCGTCATCGCGGCGCCGCCCAAGTCGGGTGCGCGATGTCACCCAAGCCGGCCGATCCTGCATAGACCGCCGTGATGATTGGGTGGTCCATCGTCACTCCTTCATTACGATCCGCTATTGCGATCGCGCGATCGCTTGACAGTAGCGGCTCGCCCGACCCGTCTCCACTGCACCTCCCGTCGTGGGCATTGCAGGACCCTGACAATCGGGGGACTTCTAGTGGCTTGATGGATCGGCTGGTGGTTTGATGGATCGGCCTCGTTTGCGTTGCGGCTGCAATGTCTCAAGCGGTATTGATATCGTCTGTTGACCTGGAGGGTGGCAACACTTTGCGTATGACAACCGATCAGCACGCAGGAATACACGCGCAGCGAGCCCCGGACCAAACGTCATCCCGACTCGGGGCTGGAGCCGGGGGCCCGGCCGCATGGTTGCTCGTCGCCGTGCTCGGCCTGGCAGGCTTCGTCCTGCTGACCGCGATCGTGATGAGCAAAGTCACCATCCCATTCGATCAGCCTGTGTTGGCCTTTGCGCAAGGCCTGGGGTGGACGGGTGTGTGGCAGGCCCTGTCGGACTCGGCGAATCTTCCGCTCATCGTTATCGGCCTTGGGATCGTGATATGGCTCTTTGCCACCAAGCGACGCCGCGAAGCGGTCATCGTGTTGTTCATGCTCGCCGCGGTGACAATTGGCAGCGAGGGGGTCAAGGAGCTCGTGGCGCGACCGCGCCCGCTGGGAACCGATCCCAAGATCCCGGGCGTCGTATACAGCTTCCCGTCGGGCCATGTCCTGGAAGCCCTAACGATCCTGGGAATCATCACCATCAGGGGCTGGCGGAGTTCCCGACCTCGGGCCGTCAGACTGACCCTGGTGATTGTGGTAATCGTGTGGGTTCTGCTGGTGGGGCTTGCCCGCATGGCGCTCAGCGAGCACTATCCAAGCGATGTGCTGGCCGGTCTACTGGGCGGCAGTGGAACTCTGGGCGTGTACGGGTGGCTCACCCGCCCTCGATCGGCTGCGCCTGCCGAGGGGGCACTCTAAGTGGACGATTCGCCCGTCAGCGGCTGGTCGACCACGATCGCGAGACCTGGCTTCCACCCGTGCTCGTCCTCGCCCGGCACGCCCTTCGCCGCAGGCAACGACCGCTCTAGCACGACCCGGGCGGACCTACCGTCGAAGACCAGCAGCGCCAGCTCGTTGCCGAAGTGCGGGCCGGTCGGATGGTGCCAGTAGATCGGCAGGGCCGGGACCCGCGCGAAACGGCCGAGGGCGTGGGTGGCCCGCTCAGTCCTGTGGCTCCAGCCCATCCGAAACACGAAGCGCATGAGGCGCGGGATCGTGTTGTGAATCGGCGAACAGGTGATCTGGTAGACCCGCGACGCAAGCGACGCAGGATAGTGGGCCTCGGCCACATACGTGTGATGAACGTCACCCGACACGACGCAGATGGTGGCGGGGGCAGCGAAGCCGTGCTCGCCCCGACCGACGCGGGCGAACAGCCGCGCCAGACGGTCGAAAGACTCTCGAAAGGCCGCCCAGTGCTCAAGATCGACGGCCCGCCGCAGCCACTCGCCGAACCTGGCAAACAGGCGGCCGCGGGATCCGGCGCAAAGCGCTTCGTCCCACGATTCGACATCGTGGAGGGCCCTGGGGAGGAGCCACGGCAGCGACGTCCCGACGACCAGATGGTCGTATGGGCCGTCCTCGACCTGGGCCTCGATCCAGGCGAATTCCGCCTCCCCAATCATGGAGCGCCGATTTTCATCCAGTATCCGGCCGCAGCGCGAATCGATGACAAGCAGGCGGACGTGGCCCAGATCCCGCCGATACGACCACATCGCGCCCTTGGCTCCGTCGGCCTCTCGGTCGGCGGCCTGGGCAAACACCCGCAGCGGGCCCTCGCCGTCGGGTACGGCGCGCACCGCGGCATAGACCTCATTGGCGGCGAGGTCGGCCGGCGACAGGTTGCCGAGATGCTGGTAGATCCAGTAGGACGCGAGGGCGCCGGTGATCCGCTCTTCCCACCACGGCGTCGCCTGCATCTCCTGGCGCCACGCATGCGATGTATTCCAGTCATCGCGGACGTCATGGTCATCGAAGATCATGCAGCTCGGGAGCGTGGAGAGGAGCCAGCGAATGTTTGGGTCGCCCCACGATTCGTAGTACAGCCGGGTGTACTCCTCGAAGTCGGCGACCTCCAGCTTCGGCGCGCGACGGACGTCCCGCCTGGCGCGGATGAAGTTTTGGACGTCTGGGGAGGTCTCGTCGGCGTAGATCTGGTAGCCGAGCATGAGAAGCGCGTCTGGCCACTCCTCGTGTGCCTGACTGGCCATTCGAAGCGCGTACGCATCCATCACGTCCGGGTCAAGGCCGCGTCTTTGGCTACGACTCCCGAGGGACGGCTCGCGGCAAGAACCAAACAACAGTCGGACAGGTCGCCCGGTGGCAAGCGTCCGGATACGACTCGGCGGATGGGCCGATCCCGGCAGCGGCCAGACCCGGTCGCCCTCCAGAAGGACCTCATATGGGGTCGACGAGCCGGAGCCCAGCCCAGTCAGCACGACCAGGGCATAGTGATGACCCGACACCGTGAAAGTAGTCTCGGTGCCGCTCGCGTCGCCGGCGCGGACCTCGACTGTACACGGCGCAGCGGTCTCCACCCATACAGACGCCTCGTGCTCGCCGACATATCGCAGCAGCGGTCCCAGAAGAAGTGTTGGCATGGGCCCATTTGTACCATTGTCGAGGGTCGGTGCGTTGGCCCGGTGACGTATCAGCCTGTTTCGGCTGTGTCGTGGGAGATGGGGACATGAAAGATCACCCTGAGGAGCAGCCGGAGGCTCGGCTGCCGGCCGGCAGGACAAGCCGCGGCCCGCTTCGGTCGGCCGTCGGCACGCCTGTCAGCACCGCGTCCATTACGGTCGTCGGCGGCTTCCTCGCGTTGGTCGCGTGTCTCCTGGTGCTGGGGCTGCTGGCCCAGGCTATTCGCGACAAGGAGCTGAACGTCCTGGACTCCTTTGCGACGCCTTTCCTGCACGGCCTCGCGTCGCCCGCCCTCGATTGGATCATGAATGCGGCCACGTTCGCCGGATCCAACATGGTCATTGGGCCGCTGTTCGCAGTGGCCGTGACGTGGCTGGTCCGGCACCGCAGACCGCGCGAATGGCTATTCCTGGCGATTGCGATCGGCGGCAGTTTCGTGCTCAACGAGACTATGAAGCTCTTTTTCCAGCGGCCCAGACCACAGCTCGCCTGGGCCCAAGTCCTGCCCGACTACAGCTTCCCGAGCGGCCATACCATGAACTCACTGGCGTTCTTCGTGGCGCTCGCCCTTGTCCTTTGGTCGCTCTACGGACGCCGAGTTGGGCTTGCCTGCCTCGCCACAGCCATCTTTCTCACACTGCTCATCGGCGCGAGCCGGATCTACCTCGGCTACCACTACCTGACCGATGTAGTCGGTGGCTTGCTGGCGGGCACCGCCTGGCTGCTCGTCGTGGGTGCCGCATTCCGGGTTGGCCCCCTTTCGCGCCTCGGGCTCAAGGTCGGCCCCAATCTCTTGCATCGTGGCGAGCCCCCGAGATCTACCTGATTGGAGTGTCAGCGCATGAGTGGCGACAAAGCGATCCATGCCTTGGTCATAGGCCGGCGCCGTCCCGGCCGCAAGATCGACGAGGCGGTGGGCGAGACGAAACAGCGTCTCAAGGCCGCGGGCTGGAAGGTCGACGGCATCGTCGTGCAGCGCAAACGTGCCCTGCGCAAGCGCGCCACCAACGCTGTCCATGACGGAGTGGACGTTGTCGTCGCGGTTGGCGGCGACGGAGCCGTGCTCCAGGTCGTCAACGCCCTGGCCAAGACCAAGACCGCTCTCGGGATTGTCCCCATGGGTACCGGAAATCTTCTAGCCGGCAACCTCGGAATTCCCCATGCGCTCGAGGCTGCCGTGAATGTGTTGGTAAATGGCCAACACCGCAGAATCGACCTCGGAGGCCTTAATGTCGACGGCAAGGACCGCTATTTCGCAGTGGCCTGCGGTGTGGGATTCGACGCCCATGTGATGGAGGCGACCGGCACACGGGAGAAGCTGCGACTTGGCAAGCTCGCGTACGTCGTCCAGGCCGTCCGCAAGGCGGCGCTGGTCCGCGACGTCACCTATGACATCACCCTCGACGGCGTCCGTAGCACGAGGAAGGCCGCTCAGATCCTCATCGCCAATTTTGGCGGGATGGGCTCGCTGGTAAAGACAAGGCGGGAGATCGAGCCCGACGATGGCCTGCTCGACGTAATAGTCGTCCAGGCGCCGGGGCCGGTGATGGGACTGCTCGCCGCCTGGGAGGCGCTGCGCCAACGCGACCTGGGCGAGAGCGATGCGGGTCATGTCTTTCGGGCGCAGGCCCGGGAGGTCCGTATCCAGACCAAATTCCGGCGGCTCGTCGAGACGGACGGCAGCGTCGTAGGCAGGACGCCCATCGTCGCCTCGATCCGGGCCCAAGCCTTGACGGTGATCGTTCCAGCGTCCTGAGGGCCGGGCGAGTACCACCGTCCGGACGTCGCGATTGCGCTGCTGACCCGAATCCTCACTCCCCGCCCGCAGCTCGTTTCGCCAGCACTCTGACCATGCCCCGGAAGATCGCGGCGTGGGCCGGGTAGAGCAAGTACCAGTAGGCCAGTCCGGGAACGCCCTTCGGTTCGAAGAACGCCGTCTGCGTCAGCCGGCTGCCGGCGCCGTCGGGGCTAACCTCGAACTGGAGCCAGGCCTTCCCGGGAACCTTCATTTCGGCGCGCAGGCGCAGCAGACTGGGCCGGCTGATCTTCTCCACTCGCCAGAAATCGAGGGCATCGCCGACGCGGAGCCGGCTCGGATCGCGGCGCCCCAGACGCATGCCCACGCCCCCAGCCATGCGGTCGAGAAGTCCGCGAGCGCGCCACAGGAAGTTCGCATAAGGCCACCCCGCGGCGCCGCCCACTCGCTCGACGGCGGCGAATACCTGCTCGGGCGTCGCCGCCACTCGGCGCACCCGGCGGTCGATGATCATCCCTTCGCGCGACTCCACCGTGGCGAGCCCTTGCCGATCGTGGGCGCGCAAAGCGTCGAACCAGGTTGACTCAACCTCACTGCCGGCAGACCGATCCATCGCCAGCGCCAGCGCATCGTCGTACCTTCCGGGAGTAATGCCGAATGCTCGAGCCGGCCCCGGGTCGCGAACGACGACCTCGTTGCGAAGACCCTCGATCAGCGGCCGGGCGATGTTCGCCGGGACTGGTGAGACCAGGTTGACCCAGTAGGAGCTAAGTCTGGGCGTTAGCACCGGGACCGGAATCATGAGGCGCCGCAGTCCGCGCAGGTGGGCATACCGGATCATCATCTGACCGTACGAGAGGATGTCCGGCCCGCCGATCTCGACCACCCCCTTCACCTCCGGGTGATCCAAGGCCGCGACCAGGTAGGAGAGGACGTCGCGGATTCCGATGGGTTGGCAGCGAGTTGCGACCCAGCGCGGCGTGATCATCACCGGCAGCCGCTCCGTCAGGTGGCGCAGGATCTCGAAAGATGCGCTGCCGGAGCCGATGACGACCGCCGCCCGAAACTCGGTCACCGGGACGCCGTGTCGAGCCAGTTCCGCGCCGACCTCGTGGCGACTGGACAAGTGGTGCGAGAGATCCTTGGTGTCATCGCCGAGCCCGCCCAGGTAGATGATGCGTCGAACCCCGGCGGCGGCTGCGGCGGAGGCAAACGCCCGCGCCGCCCGCAGGTCGCGTTCCGCAAACCCTGCCTCTCCGCCGCTCATCGAATGGGCAAGGTAGTAGGCGACATCGATCCCCTCGACCGCCGGTGCAAGACTGCCCGCATCTAGAAGATCAGCCTTCAGGACTCGCAGCCCCGGGAAACGATCTGCGAGCGAACCGGCATCGCGACTGACCAGCGTCAGGTCTGCCTCTCGGCGCGCGATGAGGGGCACCAATCGTCCGCCGATGTATCCGCTGGCACCGACGATCAGGATGTGCATGTGTCGATGGTAACTCGCCCATCCAACTCTCCCACGGGCGTCCACAGCATGATCTGAGCCGAGCGCGGGCCCTGTTCGCGATCGGGGCCACTTACTTGTCCACTTATCGGACTTAAGGGCTGGATGCTGATCCGAATGCCGCCCCTGGACTGTGGAAAAGTCCACCGTGTGAGCGTGACATATGTCTTATCACGCTTGATTGTCCCATTGACACCGGATGGTAGCCTTCTATCCAGGTTCTGGACTATTGAAGGGTGAAGATGATCCGGCGACCGCCTAAGGCGACCATTCGTGACGCGCGGACGCACAACGAGCGCCTCGTCCTCTCGACGATCTACGAGATCGGCCCGGCGAGTCGAGCTCACCTCGCGCGCCTCACCGGGCTAACTCGCACGACTGTGTCCGACGTCGTCGGTGACCTCCTGAAGCGAGGACTGGCCCGCGAGATCGGACTTGGTCCATCCCGAAGGGGCAAGGCACCGATCCTGCTTGAGGTCCCGGCGGGCGCCCGCCATGTGATCGGGATCGACCTTGGCGAGCGCGTCTTTCGGGGAGCGGTGGTCAATCTCAACGGCGAGATGATCAAGGTCGCCGAGGTTCCTTCCGGCGACAGCAACGGGGAGAGCGCGCTCAAGCGAGTCAATCAACTGCTCGACCTCTTGCTCGGGTCGACGTCTTGGCCCGTCCTTGGGATCGGTATTGGGGCGCCTGGGCTGATCAACACCGAGGACGGGACCGTTGTCCAGGCAGTGAACATCGACTGGCGCGGTGTTCCCCTCGGCGCCATCGTCGGCGCACGCTGGGGCCTGCCCGTCTACGTCATCAACGACAGCCAGGTGGCAGCCCTTGCCGCGCACTCCTTCGGTTCGGTGCGTCGGTCGAACCTTGTCGCGGTGAAGGTCAGCGGCGGCATCGGCGCGGGTCTCATCCTCAACGGCTCGCTCTACCAGGGCGATGGCCAGGGGGCCGGTGAGATCGGGCACACGATCGTCGCTCCCGGCGGCCTTCTCTGCCAGTGTGGAAGGCGGGGGTGCCTGCAGACGGTCGCAAGCACGCGGGCTGTGCTAGCCCGCATCGGCGTGGACCGAGGGACCCCGCCGCCGTTGCTGGAGGAAGCCGTCGCCTCATTCGAAGCGGGCGATGAGGTCGTCGTGAAGATCGTGCTCGAGGCGGGCAGATACCTCGGTGCCGCAATCGCCGGCATCGTCGGGACGCTCAACGTCCACCACATCGTCCTCGCCGGGACGATGCCGACGTTCGGGCAACGCTGGCTCACGGCGGTTCGCGCTGAGATGTCAGAGGTGGCCCTGCCCGCGCTCATGCGCGACGTGAGTGTCGAACTCGGTCAGGCCGACGACATCGTCATCATCGGATCGGCCGCGCTGCTAGTTCAACGCGAGCTCGGCCTGAACCTGCGCCTGCGGGTCCAGTCCGGGAAGCCGCCCCGCCGGATCGGAGCAGTTAATCGGCAGCCGCTTCCTGTCGCCTCGCCAACGTCGCCAGTGCCCGAGGAGGCAACGTGGCCGTGACGAGGAGTGAGTGCTCAAAACTTGATTTCCCACCCCGCCTCGATGACAACCTCGCTAGAAGGAGGTTCGCTCTTCGCCGATCCCCTGAACCAAATCGCCTCGTGGGTCCTCCGATTCTTAGGTTGCACGCCATGGGCATCGCCCGGGCTGCGTGCTCAATGGAACGAACTACAGGAGCCGAGCGTGGCTGAAGTGGCCTCCTCGCCATTGATCGAAGTCCGCGGCGTCACCAAGAAGTACGGCGCGGTTTTCGCGCTTCGGAACGTCAGCCTCGAGGTTGACCCCGGAGAAGTCGTCGTGGTTATAGGTCCATCCGGCTCCGGGAAGTCGACACTCTGCCGATGTCTCAACAGGCTTGAGACTATTGATTCGGGCCAGGTCCTATTCGAGGGGAAACCGATCCCCGAGGAGGGACGCGAACTCGCCGCCCTGCGGGCCGAGGTCGGGATGGTTTTCCAGTCCTTCAACCTATTTCCGCATAAAACGGTGTTACAGAACGTCACGCTCGCCCCAATGAAGGTGCGCGGGCTAAAGCGCACGGACGCCGAAACACTTGCGAGGCAACTTCTCGATCGGGTCGGCATCGCAGACCAGGCTCAGAAGTTCCCCGCGCAGCTGTCTGGTGGTGAGCAGCAACGTGCCGCCATCGCCCGGGCGCTGGCCATGCGGCCCAAGGTCATCCTCTTCGATGAGCCAACTTCTGCCCTCGACCCCGAGATGGTCAAGGAGGTCCTCGATGTGATGGCCACGTTGGCGAGCGAGGGCATGACGATGGTCATCGTTTCCCACGAGATGGGCTTCGCCCGTCAGGTCGCCGATCGCGTCGTGTTCATGGATCGCGGCGAGATCGTCGAGACGGGACGGCCCAAGGAGTTCTTCCACAGCCCAGAGAGCGAGCGCGCCAGGAGTTTCTTGGCGAAGGTCCTTCGCGACTGATCTCGTCATACGAACGAACAGGAGGCAACACCAATGGTAACCACGACACGCAGCCACATCCTCGGAAGAGGATCCGTGAGGCCGGGATTCCTGGCGCTCATCGGCGTTTTGGTGGCCACGCTCACAGCCTGCTCAGCGTCGGTGAGCCCATCGCCCGTGATCACGGGGGCGCCGACTTCAGTCATCGGCCAGCCGTCGGGGGCCGCGAGCGCAGCGCCCTCGCAGGCGGCCAATCCGGGTGGAATATACGCAAACGCGCCGGTCGCCGCGGCCAGTGACATTCCGGCCGGCTCGACGATGGACAAGATCAAGCAGCGTGGCGTCCTGGTCATCGGTGGATCGATGGACGCGCCGATCTGGTCGCAGATCAACCCCACGACAGGCCAATTCGAAGGCTTCGACGCCGAGTTGGGCAAGCTCCTGGCCTACTACGTGACGGGCAAGCCAGAGGCGGCACAGATCGTCAGTTCGGCCACCCAGACCCGCGAGGCCTTGCTCGGGGCCGGGACGGTAGATGTGGTCTTCCAGACCTACACCATCACCGCGAAGCGCGCGACACAGGTCAACTTCGCCGGGCCGTACTTCACTTCGGGTCTCGTCATCGCCACGGCGAAGGGTAAGCCGATCTTTACGAGTTTGGCCGCTCTTGCCGGCCAGACCGTGATCGCCGGTGCCAACACGCCGGCAGTGACAGCAATCAAGGCTGAGGCGCCGACCGCGAAGATCGTCACCTTCGGCACGGACCCCGAGTGCGTTCAAGCGCTCGAGCAGGGCCGTGGCGTCGCCTACGTCCAGGACCAGGCGTTGCTACTGGCCGACGGCGCCGCGGATCCCAAGCTCCAGATCGACACGAACCCGCTCACATCCGAGCCGTACGGCATCGGCCTCAAGTTCGGCGACACGCAAATGAAGACGTTTGTCAACAACTGGCTCCAGAAGATCTACGCCAACGGGGTCTGGGCCCAGGTGTGGAAGGAGACAGTCGGCACGGTCGTCGTCGGGAATGCGCCGACACCGCCGAAGCTCGGCTCCGTCGCAGGATCCTAACCTTCGAGTAACAAGACGGGTGAGTGCGATTACTCGCACTCACCCGTAACTTACCCAGCCGCTCACGGACCAGCGATGCCATGAACGTTATCCTGCAGTACCTCCCGCAGTTCGAGAGCGGGATGATCACGACGATTTCCCTCACGGTGCTCGGCTTCGTCGGCGCGCTGACGACCGGGATTGTCGTCGCGATCCTGCGCGTGAATCCAGTTCCCATCCTTCGTGGCGTCGGCACGGTCTACGTCGAAACTCTCCAGAACATCCCACTGCTCGCTCTGCTAATCATCGCCATCTTCGCCCTACCCGAGGTGGGCCTACAGGCCGACCTTTTCACAACTGCAGCGCTTGTCATCGCCGTCTACGAGGCGGCCTTCATCGCCGAGGCGATCCGCGCTGGGATCAACACTGTTGCCCTGGGCCAGAGCGAGGCGGCCCGGGCACTCGGTCTGTCGTTCGGCCAGTCCCTTCGTTTTGTGATCATGCCGCAAGCCCTACGCGCGGTGATCCAGCCGATCGGGACGCTCTTCATCGCCCTGACCATGAACACGGCACTAGCGGCGGGGGTAGGGATCGTAGAACTCACTGAGACCGCGAACCAGGTCAACCTGATCGAGGCGCAGCCGATCCCGATCTACGTCGGCGCCGCCGTCGGGTACATGGCGATCGCGGCAGTGGGCGCGCTCGTGACGGGCATGGTTGAGCGCCGGATGGCCATCGTCCGATGAGCGCCAACCGCCTTCTCTTTGACGCCCCCGGTCCCCGCGGGCGTCGCCGAATCAGGGTCGCGACAGCCATCTCGACCGTGCTCGTCGTCCTTCTTGTGGCGGCCGGCATGCGCCAGTTTGCCGCCAACGGCCAACTCGACTGGGCTCGATGGCAGGAATATACGTCTCTTCCGCTGCTCCGGTTCCTCTTCCTGGGACTCGTGGGGACGCTCGAAGCGGCCGGCGTTTCCATAGTGCTCGCGATGGCCGGCGGGATAGTTCTGGCGCTCTGCCGCCTATCCTCACGGCGCCTTCTCCGCTGGCCCGCATATGCGTACATCGAAGTCATGCGGACGATCCCGGCGCTTCTGCTCATCTACGTGATGATCTTCGCGCTCCCTGAGTACGGCATCAATCTCCCCGTCTTCTGGAAGCTCGTCGTCCCACTCTCTGTCTCGAGCGCGGCGTCCTTCGCTGTGATCTTCCGGGCGGGGATCCTGTCTCTCGAGCGGGGCCAGGGCGAGGCCGGGCTCGCGATCGGGCTCACGCACACGCAGACGATGCGCTACGTCGTGCTCCCGCAGGCCGTGTTGCGGCTGCTACCCGCGATCATCAGCCAGTCAGTCGGGGTGCTCAAGGACACCTCACTGGGCTTTATCGTCAGCTACAACGAGCTGCTCTTTAGCGGCCAGGTGCTCGCGAGCTTCACCCATCGCGTGATCCAGACGTACCTCATCGTCGCGCTCATTTATCTGGTCGTGAACGGCTCGCTCTCGAAATTGGCACGGACCCTCGAAGCCCGACAGCGGTCGACGCAGGCGGGCGGGCGGGCGGTTCGGGTCGAGCCAGACGCCGAATAACGGAGGTCAGAAGAACCGCGTGAATGGATATGCCCTGCTGGCCGAGGTGACTCGATCCAGCTTCACAGAGAGCCGCCACTTCGGCAGTCTCATTGGGCTCGACGCCAGCGGCGATGTCGCCATCAGCCTCGGCGATGCCGGTGCCCCCGTCCTGCCGCGCTCGACCTCCAAGCCACTGCAGGCCGCCGGCTCACTCGGGGCTGGGGCGCGGGCGACGGCAGAGCGGCTCGCCATCGCGGCCGGCAGCCACACAGGCGAGGAGCGGCATGTCGCGGCCGTGTTCCGCATCCTCGCGGATGCCGGCCTCACCGCCGACGCGCTCCAGTGCCCAGCAAGCTGGCCCGAGGATGAGGCGACGCGGGTGGCAATGATCCGGGCTGGGGCCGGCGAGGCCCGAATTCGCCACAACTGCTCCGGCAAGCATGCAGCAATGCTGTCGGCCTGCGTCGCCAACGGGTGGTCGACGGACGATTACCTCGCCCCCGAGCATCCTGTGCAGAGGCGGATCCGGGAGACGATGGAACGTCTAGCCGGGGAGCGTGTCTCCCACGTCGCGGTCGACGGCTGCGGAGCACCAACACTGGCTCTCACACTCACCGGGCTGGCACGCGCGATCCGGGCACTCACGATTGCGGGTGACGACTCGCCCGAGTCCGCGGTCGCGGCGGCCATGCGAGCCCATCCAGAGTTCGTGGGCGGGACGGGCCACATAAATACTGAACTTATGCGGGCGATGCCCGGAGCCATCGCGAAAGGTGGAGCTGAGGGCGTGTTCGCGGCCGCGACCGCCGACGGATACGCCGTCGCGATGAAGGTCATCGATGGGTCGGCCCGCGCTTGCACCCCTATCGCCCTGAGCGCACTCGCGACGCTCGGGGTAGATACGACGAGCGCCGAGGCCTTTGCAACACTGCCGTTGCTCGGAGGAGGCCGCCCAGTCGGCGTCGTCCGCGCGCTTCTCTCGATCTGAGAACCACCAGGGAACCAGCAAGTGAGGAAATTCATGGACCTGACGTACGAGATTTGCATAGACAGCACCGCGGGTGCGATTGACGCCGCTGCCGCGGGCGCGAGCCGGGTCGAGCTCTGCAGCGCGCTCTTCGAGGGTGGTATCACGCCGAGCCTCGGGCTCATCGAAACTACCCTCGCCAGGGTGACGTCGCTCCGAGTCCATGTGTTGATCCGGGCTCGTGGGGGCGACTTCATCTACGACGAGCACGAGGTCGCGGCGATGGTCCGAGATATCCAGGCCGTCCGTGCCGCCGGGGCACACGGCGTGGTCATCGGGGCGCTCACACCGGCTGGCGAGGTGGACCTCGCGACGACAGATAGGCTCATGGCGGCTGCCGGTCCGATGCAGATCACGTTCCACCGGGCGTTCGACATGGTCGCGGAGCCGCGCGAGACACTCGAGACACTCGTGCGGCTCGGCTGTCACCGGATCCTCACGTCCGGCCAGGAGAGCACTGCGCTCGAGGGCGCACCGCTCATCGCGGACCTCGTGCGCCAGGCCGGCGACCGGATCACGGTAATGGCGGGCGGCGGAATCACCTCGGGCAACGCCGCACGAATCGCGCTCGCGACGGGCGTCCGGGAAATGCACTTCGCCGCGCTGGTCCCAACCGCGAGCCCGACCGTCTTCCGCAATACGCGCACGTTCATGGGCGATTCACTGCGCCAGTCCGAGTACGTCCGAACGGTCACATCGCGAGACGTGATCGAGGCGACGATGGCCGCGGCTTCCGGACTCGACGAGCAGGTCGCCTCGAGCCACCCGCTCCCCGTGCGCTGAAACCCGACGTGAGCGGCACCGGACTGCGCGTCGGCCTGATCGGCACCGGGTTCATCGGACAAAGGCACCTCGCGGCGTGGCGGGCAGAAGGGGTCGAGGTTGTAGTTTTCGACGAGGACCCAGCCCGGTCCTCTGCACTCGCCGAGCGCCTCGGTGCGACGGTCGCGCCGACGATCGAGGCTCTCCTAGCCGCCACGTGCGTCGTGGACATCTGCACGCCGACCCATCTCCACGCTTCGATCGCACTCGCCGCCGCCCGCGCCGGGCGCCACGTCATCTGCGAGAAACCGCTGGCACGGACGCTCGCCGACGGAGAGGCGATGATCGCAGCAGCGAAAGACGCCGACGTCCGGCTGCTCGTCGGCCATGTCGTGCGCTTCTTCCCGGAGTACGCGGCCGCCCGGCAAGCAGTCCTCGCCGGGGCCGTGGGTGAGCTCGCGGTGCTTCGCCTGACGCGAGCCAGCAGCCGTCCTCAGCAGCCACCGGATCACTGGTTCTTCGACCATGCAAGATCTGGCGGCATCATTCTCGACCTGATGATCCATGACCTCGACTACGCCCGCTGGGTGGCCGGGGAGGTCGTCTCCGTGGCCTGCCGGTCCGCGATCTTTGAGCGCCCGGACGCCGGCATCGACCACGCGGTTGCGATCCTCACGCACGCATCGGGTGCGATCAGTCATGTCTCAGCCTCCTGGGCATACGCGCCGCCGGCGTTCCGGACCGCGTTCGAGCTGGCCGGCTCACACGGCCTGATCGAGCAGGACTCCGACCGGACGGCCCCCATCGAATGGTCGCTGCCCTCCGGCGGTACGGGCGGTGGCCCGGCCGCACCCGCAGACTTAGTGCTCAACGGCGACCCGTTCCGGCTCGAACTCGCCGAATTCGCCCAAGCGATCGTGGCGGGCGTCCAGCCGAGGATCGACGGCGCGGATGCGCTCGCAACATTGCGGCTCGCCCTGGCGGCCGATGAGTCGGCCCGCAGCGGTGGGCGGGCGATCTGGCTCGACGCTCCGGTTGGCGCGTGATGGCAGATCAGGCCCGACGACCCGTCCGGATCGGTGTCCTTTCCACGGAGCACATGCACGCAGCCTCGTATATCCGGCTGCTTGGCCAGATGCCGGGCGTCGAACTGATCGGGATCTGGGACGAGGATCAGGCGCGGGCGAGCGCAGCCGCAGAACGCGCGGGAACGCGGGCGGTGCCGCTGGTCGAGGATCTGCTGGGCATGGTGGATGGCGTGGTAATCGCCTCGACGAATGCGGACCACCGCGAGCTCACCGAGCGAGCCGCGGCCACCGGCGTCGACGTCCTGTGCGACAAGCCGCTTGCCGTTACCGTTGCCGACGCGGAGGCGATGGTGGCGGCCTGCGACCGGGCGGGAGTTCGTCTCATGACTGCGTTCCCGATGCGTTTCAGCCCGGTCATTCGCTCCCTCGAAGCGGCGGTGCGATCCGGCGCCCTCGGCTCCGTCGTCTGCCTGGAGGGCGTCAACTCGAGTCGGATGCCCGACACGCTGGCGCCTTGGTTCGTCGATCCCGCTCGATCGGGCGGTGGGGCGCTCATGGACCACGTCGTGCACCTCGCCGACCTCTATCGATGGATCCTTCAGGACGAAGTCGTCGAGGTCTACGCCGTCGCTAACCGAATCCTCCGGGAGCGGTTCGACCGGGTGGAGACTGGCGGGCTGGTCATGCTCCGCTTCGCGAGAGGGGCGTTCGCCACGATCGACTGCAGCTGGAGCAAACCGCGCTCGTATCCGACGTGGGGCGGACTCGCCATCGACGCGATCGGTACGGCCGGCACCCTCCGGGTGGATGCATTCCGGCAACGGCTCGCAATTTACGGTGGGACGGGGTTCGGCGTCGCCTGGCCGTCCTGGGGTCCCGACGAGGACCAGGGAACGCTCGATGAGTTCGTGGCCGTCGTGGCCGAAGGGCGAGCACCGGCGGTCTCCGGAGTCGATGGCCTGCGGGCAGTCGAAATCGTGGCGGCGGCCTACCGATCCATAGAGACTGGCGCCCCCGTCAGGCTCCTACCATGAGGCCGCGCCGCGGCGCGCTGACCCCGCCTCACGACCCACGGCGCGCAGGCTGGGCGGCTCGCCCGACGGGTCGCGCTCGGCAAGTCGCTCCACCAATCGGCGGGCACCACGATTCCCGCTTCCGTCGGTTGCGGCTTACGGGCGCAGCGTGCCGAAGAATACCTGCCAGGCCAGGAGCGATTTGGCGATCAGGCTGAAAAGCATGTAGGCCCGCTCGCCGTAGAGGTAGTCGCGCCACCGGCCGATCTTCCGGTACTGCAGAACCATGTTTACGGCGAAGACATTGAAGCCGATGAACAGGGTCACGAAGATCGCGATCACGAAAGCGGGGATTTGAGCCGAGCCCGGCGCCGTGGCCGAGACCAGGATCGTCACGCTGATGACCAGCCACGGAACGGCGCCGGCGATGCAGCCAAAGATGTAGTGCAGCCACTGCGGCCGGTCGCGCCCCTCATTGGCGATTTCCATGCTCCAGCCGAACATGATCATCGCCGAGTTGACACCGAAAATGGCGATCAGGCTCCCGATCTCCTGGACGCCGGCAAGCCCGGCGATTACGACGATCATCACGCTCGAACTGAACGAGTACTCGATCCAGCGGACCGGGTTCTGGCCACGAGCGAGGTGTGCCTCATACCAGCGCCGCGACGGGAAGGCCATGGTGAAGTGGGCGACTGCGCTCATCAGGAAGAACAGGGCGACAGCCGGCCCGATCGGCAGGTCCCAGATGGAACGCTGGGCAGTCACGAGATGTTGGGTCGCCTGGTCAAAGCGAAGATACGTGCTCACGACGGGCGAGGTAACCACGGGGTTCTTTGCGAAAGAGAGCGCCAGGATCGTGGCGCCCTGGACGAAATGGAGCACTGACAGGACAGCATTCCAGCGGAACAGGTTGGCCGATCGATCGGCCGGGATAGCGGTGGCAGTGACGGCGGACATCTGACCTCCAAAGTCGGTGCGCAGGTGGCAGTGACGGCGTCGATGATCGCGGTTTGACCGCGGATTAGGAAGAAAGACGGCCCGGGTGCCCCGGGCCGTCTTTCTGAAAAGAAGGAGCCTGGCTCAGCGGCGGTTGCGGACCGCGGCGAAGCGCAGGGCGCCGGCAGCGCCCACGAACAGGGCGAGGACGGCGAGTACTAGAGCGAGCATGGAGCTGGACGAGCCCGACGTGGTGTTGTCGGTGGTCGTCGAGGTCGGAGGAGGCGTCATGGTGGAGGGGGTGGGCGTTGCGAGGGTCGCGGCGAGCGAACCGATCGCGAAGATGCTGTAGGTGTGGTTGGCCGCGACGGTGAGCGCCGCCGGCCCGATCGGGCACACAGCATGGTCGGCGTGGGCGCAGACCTTGACCTGGTAGGTGTTTGCCGGCAGCGTCAGGTAGCCGGTCGCATTCGGGTAGGACAGGTTATCGAGAGCCGGGTTGATGTCGGCGCCAGTCGAGGTCAGAACGTCGACCGCTGGGGCGTCGGCAGCCAGGTGATAGACACGGAGCTGTGCGCCGGCACCGGACGGCGCGGGTGTATCGGTGAACACGGTGGCCTTGATAGAGGCGAGCAGGTTCGAGGCGCCGATCGTGTAGTACGTCTCCGCAGCAAGGCTGAGCGAGGGAACCTGGATGGGGCAGACGGAGCTGTCAGATGCGGCGCAGACCTTGATCGCGTATGAGCCGGCCGGGATGTTGGCGTAGGCCGAGACTTGACCGAACG
The DNA here is from genome assembly GCA_025358515.1 of Chloroflexota bacterium. Taxonomy (GTDB): domain Bacteria; phylum Chloroflexota; class Limnocylindria; order Limnocylindrales; family CSP1-4; genus Fen-1039. The sequence goes on along the minus strand of JANYJG010000124.1, from coordinate 4,585 downwards.
AGAGGCCTGACAGAGCCGCGACCTTCGTCGCGGTGGCGAGGGTGGCGCCGGCATAGACGTCGACCTTGGGCGCATCGGGCGAGCCGTGGACGACCCGGACGTGCGCGTTGCCGGTGGCCGTCGTGGGTCCTGCGGTCGTGTCGGCGACAGCGAGCGTGAGCTTGGCTGGGCCGGCCGCAGCGACCGCGCCGACTACGGTAAGGGCGAGTGCGACGGCGGCTCCGATGGCGGCCAGTCGGGTAATTCGGATCTTCACGAGCCTGTTTCCTCCGTTGTCGTCTGGGTGGTTGGGCCTTGGCCCTCTGGTGGGCCGGGCTGCTTGACAACCGCCTTTCGCGAAGTCCGGGCCGATGGATTGGAGGTTCGCGTCTCCGGGCGATGGAAGAGACAGCATTCCAGGCATGTGTCCCGACAGGCGGTCCGTGCCAGTCCTCAGGCAGGCTGCAAGCAGGCTGCCGAAGATCAGACGCGGGCCGGCGCCTCGGTCGGCCGCCGGAACGACGAGGGCTAGTTGCGGGCGGCGCCCCGTCCTCGGGCAGCCGGGCCAGCAGGTCTCATGCCTTTGTAAGGCTGCCGAAGACCACCTGCGGGCCGGGCGCACCGGTCGAGCCACCCGTGTGCTCGAGGGTGACCATTGCTGCGGTCTTGCCGCCCAGATCTACCCCGAACGACGCAACGAGAGTGCCGGTGCCATCGAAGGCTAGGGTGCCAAGCGGATGAGCCCCGGCGGCGTCGGCATACCATAGCTGGTAGACCATGCCGGCCGGCGTCGCCGGGAGATTGTTGGCGATGAGGTATGCCTCGTGGGAGCCGGGTCGATAGACGACCTGGGCGACCGCCGAGGGTGCGAGCGGCTCCGCCGCGAGGGTCGCAGCCACATGATGTGGGTCGAGCACCACCGCGATTGCGGCCGCCTCGGTGTCAAGGCGCTGCTGGGCGGCCGTGACCGTCCGGTTCCGGGCGTCGAGTTGCGACTGGAGATCGAGGGCGCGGAGGCCTATCCCGATCGATGTGACGACAAGGACGCCCGCAAGACAAGCGGCCGCCAAACCCATGCGGGGGCCGAGGAGCCAGGCGAGCCGGCCACCGGACGGTCGTCCGGAACCGGCCGCATGAGCCGGCTCGCGACGCGGGGCCGAAGGCACGATATCGCGAGCATGGGCCGCAGCCGCCGTCTGGGTCGGGACGCTTGCCATCTCTGCAGTGGCCAGGGCGTGGATCGCAGCCATGATCGCGGGGCGCAGTTCCTTGGGCGGTCGGCGGACGGCTGCCGCGAAGGCAAGTTCAGCCGCAGCATCGGCGATGGACCGGGCTCCCGACGCGCACGTGGAGCAGGTCGCGAGGTGGTCGTCTAGCTCTGCCGCCTCGACTGCGTCGAGGTCACCCAACTGGCGTCCGGCGATGAGCTGGAGGAACGGCTCGTGATCGTTCATCGGGTCTCTCCCGTCGGCCCAAAGCCGACCGGCGTGTCGTTCAGGGAGTCCCCCAATATCAAACGGAGCCGTAGGAGACCGTCGCGGATCCTCGTCTTGGCCGTTCCGAGCGGAAGCGCCAGGGCCTCCGCGACCTCAGGATGCGTGAGGCCGTCGAAGAACGCCAGCGTGACCGCCTCTCGCTGAGCCTCGGTCAACTCGTCCAGCGCGGCACGCACTCTCGCTCGTCGCGCGTTCAGCCACGCCTCCTCATGAACATCCATTTCGGACCGCTCGAGAGACAGATCCGCGTCGACGGTTCTGCGGCGCGGTCCCGTTTCGCGGCGCACGAGATCAATCGCCTTGTAGCGAGTCATCGTCAGGAGCCAGCTCGAGACGGCACCGCGCGTTGGGTCGTACCGAATCGCGTCGCGCCAGAGCGTCAGAAAGACCTCCTGCACAACGTCCTGGGCGAAGTCATCCCTGCCCACGAGCCGGTAGGCAAACGAGAAAAGCGGTGCGTCGTAACGCCGGACGAGTTCTTCGATGGCTCGTTCATCCCGCTCCTGCACCCGGCGGACCAGCGTCGCGTCATCCAACTCGCCTTCATGCGTCCCACTGGTTTGGGTCATGGGCACCTCTACGTCGCTGACTGCCCACACAGTTTGCCATAGCGTGGACGGAGCGAACATCTGCCTGGAGATTGGATCCACAGACGTGGCCGTGCCACCTCTTCGGGCCACGACAATCGATGGAGGGATCAGACACGCCGCCGTTCGAGTGCGCGCGTCCGTACAGCCGGCAAAGCGGCCTGCGCAAGCAAGATCCGGCGCGGCAGAACCATCGGCCTCGAGGCTGCGGCTTTGGGACGCGTAGCCTTCACCAGCCAAAGCTGCCCGGTCCGCCCTTGAAAGGGCCAACGATCCGCGAAGTTACCCAGCCGCCGTAGAACCGACCCGATTGCGGCGTGGCGAGCTCATCGCCGACCCAGGCTTCATCCACGGCCCACGCGTAGAACGCGAGGTGGTTGCGGATTGCCTCGTAGCCCGGGTTCGGTTGCGAGTAGGACCAGGCGGCGTTCGGGATCACCCGGCCTGGAAAGGCTACCGTCCAGTAGCGCGCTTCGCCCTTGAACTCGCACAAACTCCGGTGTGGCGTGGGCACCATAAGGTCCATGCGCACGTCCTCCGGCGGAACGTAGTACACGGGCGGGCCGGCCGTCTCGATTACGCGCAGCGCCCTGGTACTCTGGGCGATCGTCAGGCCACCGGCAACGACCCGGATTTGCTCAGGCACGGGCTGCACCCGCGGAGGCCGCGGATAGTCCCACACCGACTCTTGCCCCGGCCCTGGCGCTACACGATCGATTCGATCCATGGTCGTTCCTCGAACTGCTAATCGGTAACCTTTCGAGAGATCCGCCCATTTGGATGGGTCACCCACCTGTGCGTACAATCGCGCCAGCCATCGACCAGTGCGTCAGGAGTTTTCAAAGCGTGCACATCGCCCACATTCCCAAGAACCACCTGATGCTCATCGCCGGCCTGGTCTGGTGCGCGGCGGGCGCGATGGTCGGCATGATCGGACTGCCGCTGGAGTTCGGGCTGGCGCCCTCGCACCTGGTCCTCCTGCCGCTCGCCGTGCTGATATTCCTCGTGTTCTACTTCGTCGTTTTCTCCCGGCTCGTCCGTAAGCACACCGATCGAATCCGCGGGCGGGCGGAAGATCGACTCCCCTTCTGGCACTTCTTCAACGCCTCGTCCTGGGCGGTGATGGCCGTCATGATGGGCGGCGGCATGGCACTCCGGCTCTCGCACGTGATGCCGGACTGGACCATCGCCTTCTTCTACAGCGGGCTTGGAGTGGCGCTCTTCCTCTGCGGCGTTCGCTTCCTGGGCATCTTCGCCCGCAAGGACGTGCTGACCCTCACACTTGAGCGGCTCCGCTCCGACACCTGAGCACGCGCCCCGCGGGCGGCACTCCTGGGTCGGCGCCTCGCTTGACACTTGTCGCGGTCCTGGAACTGGCTCGTCGCCAGGGTCTAGTCGGCCATCCATGAGTTAAGCGTGGCCCGGTCAACCCCAAGTTGGCGAAGAATCGAGCCGATCGTGCCCTCGGGGATGTCGCGCTTGTTCAGTGGGATGACCACCGTCTGGTGCAGCTGGCCAGGACCAGCCGGGGAGCGTTTCCAAGTGCGGTGGGTGCCCTTCTTGCCCGTACCCCTGCTCTGTGAGTATCCGTGCCCCTCGACCGCCTTGATGAGTTGGGCGCTCGAAATAGGCATCAGATCTGCGGCTAGCTAGGCGTGGACTGGCTGCTGGCACTCACTCGCGACGGGAAGGTGCCAAGGACGAACCTGGAGCTGGCTGCGATCCGCAATCTCTCTCGGCAGGTCAGCAAGCGGGACGGACTCCGGGGGCATCGCAAAAATCTTGACGGACCGCTTGGCGAACACGGCATCTCGTTCGCCCAGCTCTTCCAGCGTGTTGACGTAAGAGCAAACCGCATCCATGGCTTCCTGGGCGGCCTCATCGGGCGTGTCGCCGCAGCTGGCAATATCCAATTCGACGCACTGAGAAACCCAGCTGGAACCTTCACGCCAGACAGCGATGGTCAGCGGTACGTAAAGCGAAGACGCAGAGCGTCGGCGAAAGCCGAACATCCAAAATCCCCTAAAACTAAACACTTGCTCTGTCGGCCCAATCTTGGACCTATCCTGCCGGCAACCAACGGATCAAAGGTCCCGTGCCAACCGGGAAGCTACCACACTCGCATTGACCTGCTCAGGGCTGCGGCTCCGTTCCGGCTTCTATGGAGGAATCGGCGTCGCCCGCCCCCCTCAGACCCCGTAGACCTGCAGGATTTCGTCTTGAAGAACCTCCGCCGCAACTCGGCGTACTTCCTCGAGACACCCACAGTGCCAGGAATGACCGGGTAGGCACGCAGGCGCGACTCGATGTCGGCAATCCTCCGCTCCGACCAACCGGCCAACATGACGCCGTGCAAGACCTCTCCGACGGTTACGAAGGACAGAGGGTTCGGCCCTGAACGATCGCATCCCATTCCGGACAAGGGTTGCGGCTGTCGGTCAGGTAGGTCAGAACGTCGGTGTCGAGAAGGATGGGCTGCGGCATCTACGTCACGCGTGAATGCCGAGGGCCTCGTAGAGCGCC
>JANYJG010000203.1 GCA_025358515.1 Chloroflexota bacterium | reverse complement strand
CCCGGAGGGTAACATCACATGCGACACGACAACCTGAGAGGGTCCGCGACATGACGATCCACAACGCTATGGGAGATCGATCGGGCGGCGCATCGGCAGGCGGGAGTTCCGCCTATGAGGCGAGCGTCCCGGACCACGGCTGGCTGGGCAGCGGACCCGGATCCCGCGGCCGCCTGCTGGCCCTTGGCGGGGCGATTCTCCTGGTTCTCTGGCTGGCGCGCGGGATTGTCGGGCCCTTCGTTGTCGCGGCCGTTATCGCCTATGCCTTCACGCCGGTCGTCTCCGGAGTCCAGGAACGAACCGGCCTGCCGCGGGCGCTGGTGATTGCCATCGGTTACGTGATCTTCGGCCTGGCGCTGGCTGGGCTGGTCTTCTCGATTGCCCATGCCGTCGATGCCGAAATTCGGGAACTATCGACAGGTGGCCAGGACGTCATCGCCAGCGCAATACGCAAACTTGTCGGTGACCACCCGGTAATTGCCGGGCAGCGGCTCAACGTCGACGACTTCGCCAAGCAGATCCACGACGGCTTGCAGGGCGTGGTCAAGTCGCCGTCGGATGCGCTCCATGTGGCTGAGCAGGCGTTGAACCTGGCGCTCCAGATGGTCCTGAGTCTGATCGTAACGTTCTACTTCCTCCTCGATGGCCACCGCTTCGGCGAGTTCGCATTGAGGTTCCTCGACCAGTCACAGCGCCAGAACTCCAAGCGGATCGCGCGCCGCATCCAAATCGTGTTGGGGAGGTGGCTCCGCGGCCAGATACTACTGATCGGCCTCGTTGCGGCCGTCATGTATGTCATCCTCGGCCCGATCCTGCACGTCCCATATGCGCTCCTCCTGGCGCTTCTGAGTGGCGTTCTGGAGATCATTCCGCTGGTCGGCCCGCTGGCAGCGGCCAGCCTGGCGGGGACCGTGGCCTTTGCGACACGCGGCACGGACGTGATGGCGTTCGTCCTAGTGGCATACATCGTCGTCCGCCAGATCGAGGACCAGATAGCGATGCCACTCGTGATCGGACGGGCCGTGCATCTCCACCCGGTGGTCACGATCTTCGCGGTACTCGTCGGCCTGAGCGCCTTCGGCATCCTGGGCGGGTTGCTGGGCGTCCCGGTCGCGGCCGCCCTCAACGTAACGCTGCGCGAGTTGTATCCCGAGGCGTCTGGCGAGCAAGCGGAGGCTGCGCTCGCGGGAACCGGAAGCCGCAAGGTTCAGTGGGTCGCGGCCGGGGCGGCGCGGGTCGGGGATATCCGGCAAGCTCGCGAGGCGCCTGATGGGGCCCACGCGCCCGATGGCGTCCACGCGGGCGAGACCGGCGAGACCCCCGGCACCGCGGGCGAGACCCTCGACCCCGCGGTCGACCCCGCTGCCGACACCGACGCGCCCGGTCCCGGCGATGCCGCGGCGGGCCATTGACGCCGTGGCCGACCCCGGAAACACGGTCCTGGCACTAGACCTTGGCGGCACTCAGATCCGGACCGCCGCCGTCACCGCCGACGGAGCCAGGCTCGGCAGGCGCGCCGCCGGAACACCCTTGGAAAGGGGAGCGGACGCGATCTACGACGTTTGCGCCGAGCTTCTGCGTGGCACCCTGGACGATCTGTCCAGGGAGGCACGGACCCGGGTCCGGGCCATCGGGATCTCGTCCATGGGACCGGTTGATCCGCGGCGGGGAATGGTCGTCGATCCACCCAACGTGGTCGCCCTCCACAACGCTCCGCTGGCAGCCGCGATAGAGGAGCGCCTCGGGCTGGCGGTCTTCCTGGAGCGAGACACCAACGTGGCGGCGCTTGCCGAGCACTGGCGGGGCGCCGCCCGGGGCTGTCGCGATTTCCTCTACGTAACCGTTTCGACGGGTCTGGGCGGTGCCGTATTCACTAACGGAGGCCTGCTGCTGGGGCCGGATGGAGTGGCCGGCGAACTGGGCCACATTTCCCTGGACATGGATGGCGGGCCGGCCTGCGGTTGCGGCGCTCGGGGCCACCTGGAAGGGCTCGCCTCCGGCTCTGGGCTGGCCGCTCAGGCGAGGGACGAAGTGGCGGCCGGGCGATCTCCGTTCCTGACCGCGCGTGGCATCGATCGGCCGCTTTCGGGCAAGGATGTGGCCGAGGGCGACGCTGCCGGTGATCCGGCCTGTGTGCGGCTCCTGGAGCGGGCTCGCCTGGCCTTCGCGATTGCCTGCGTCGGCTGGGTCAATGCCTTCAATCCCGATCGGATCGTGGTCGGCGGGACGCTCGCGCAGCGCCAGGGCGACCTCTGGCTCGATCCGGCTCGGGATGCCGTGCGGGCCCAGGCTCTGCGCGTACCTGGATCCAGGGTTCGAATCGTGCCGGCAGAATTGGGCGAGGACGTTGGCCTGGTGGGTGCCTGGCCGCTCGTTCACGAGCGGTTTGGCGATCCGTTCTGGACCGAGCGGCGCGCCTAAATCCGGACCGGGTCAGCCTCCAATCGGCGCTCCCCACCAGACACTCGCGGCAACAATCACGTACAGGCCGACGAGGGCCAGTCCTTCGAGCCAGGTGGACTCGCCGTCGACGACGACAAACGCCGTCAGAAGTGTCGCCAGAGCCAGGGCCGCCACCAGGAGGGGCGACACGACCAAGGTCAGGGCGGTGCTGCCGATGAACAAGCTTGCGATCACGAGAATGGGGGTGAGGGCCAGGGCGACCTGCAGGCTCGAATTGAGGATCAAGCTGATCGCGAGATCGCCCTTGTCGGCGGCCATGGCCCGAATCCCAACCACGTTCTCGACGGCGTTTCCGGCGATCGCCACGACGACAAGGCCGGCGAACGACTCGGACATGCCGAGCGAGGCGGTTGCCGGTTTGAGCGCTTCGACGAACCAGTCGGAGACGATGGCCGCGCCGATGCCCGAGGCGAGGAGAGCGCCCACTGCCAACCCAATCGGCCAGGCCAGTTCCAGCTCATCCGGACTCTCGGTCGCACCTACGGCGGGCCCGCCATGTCCGAGCGAGAACGGGATGCTGGCAACGAACACGATCAGCAGAATCACCGAGACCACGACCGAAAGCTCGGTGTCGTGGCCACGGTCCGGCCCGCCCGGGGCAGTCGCGATGGTAGGGATCGCCAATGCCGCCACCGCCAGAAGGAGCAGCGTGGACATGGTTCGGGTCTGGTCGCCCCCGAACCGCTGCACGCCGTGGCGTATACCGCCGGCAATGAAAGCCAGGCCCAGCACCAGCAGCGTGTTGGCCAGGATCGAGCCGATGAGCGCCGACCGAACCACGTCGAGCAGCCCGGCTCGCAAAGCAAAGATGCAGATGAAGAACTCCGGCAGGTTGCCGAGTGCGGATTGGAGCACGCCCGTCGCTCCCGTGCCAAGGCGCCGGCCAAGTTGGTCGGTGCCCTCGCTGACCATCGCCGCGAGGGCCGCGAGGGCCACTCCCGTGGTCGCGAAGACGAGGACGCTGCTGGCTCCGCCAAGGCGCAGACCGAAGGCGGTGGCACTGGCCGCAAGGGCGGCAATAGCGATGATTCTGGTACGGGTTGCGAGGTATGCGGGCACGGAGTTTCCAGCTAGAAGGGTGGCCAGGGAATGGCCGGGCGGCTGCGGTCCGGCCTCGGGAACCGCCGCTGCGCCAGGAGTGAGTCCAGCCTGGCTATCGTGGCCGCGACTTCCCCGGCCGACAGTAGGTCGCGAAGCCGCGCCCCGAGTTCGGCGGCCATCGCCGATCGTAGCCGCTCGAGGCCCGCTACCTCGGCGTTGTCCAACGGCTGCCCGCGCCAGCGCCACAGAACCGTCCGCAGCTTGGGCTCGATGGCGAAGGAAAGCCCATTGTCGACGCCCAGGATTCGCCCGTCCGGCAAGGGCAGAAGGTGCCCACCCTTGCGGTCGGCGTTGTTGAGAACGGCGTCCAGAACCGCGATCCGACGCAGAGCCGGCAGATCTGCATCTATAAGATCGGAGGCGGCCACCGCCGGATCGACCTCCATCCACAGCTGGACCATGCCCGGCCCAAACGGCCCGTCGCGCAGGACGGTGGGCGGGATGGAGTCCCAACCGCTCGCGTCGGAGATGGTGAAGGCCGCCACTTCGCGCCGAGCCAGCGTTCCGTCGGGGAAGTCGTAGAGCGGACGCTCGCCGCGGACCGGCTTGTAGACGCAGCTGGCGAATCGTCCCGGCCCGAGGTGCGACGGCGACCGCGCCACCAGGCAGTAGAAGGTGGCGTTGGAGGCCGCCAGCAGCCGCCCCACCACCGACACCTCGCCCTCGGCAAGCAATGCCATTGCCGTGGGCCCGTCAAGATCGCCGCCAATCTGGCGGCCCTCCATAGCGGCGGCCTCCAGGTCTGCCTGAGTCGGCATCCCGACTGGTGGGCTCGCGCCCGCGTGCCTATCGGCCATCGGTGTCAGTGCATGAACCCGTTCCGACGGGCGCAGATATGACCCTCTGGGTTGAGCGGCTGGCCGCAGAAGGGACACGGCAGCCGTCCCGAAGCCACGACCTCCAGGGCGCGCTGCGCGAAGGCCAGCGCCTGCCTCGGAGCCAGGTGAACCCGGACGACATCTCCTTGTTCTTCGTCCTCGATCTCCTCGGGTTCTTCGGGTTCGGCGTCGGCTTCGGCGTCGGCGTCGAGGGCATCTTCGTCCTCAACCTGATCCGCGTCGGTCAGCTGGCGCGCCTCCACGACGACGGTTTCGTCGTCGCCGTCCCAGACGATGGCCATCGTGCCGACCCTGAACAACTCTGCGATGGGCTCATCCAAGGGCGCCCGATCCAGGTCCTCGGGCAGGGCATCGGCCGGAACGCCGGCACCACGACCGCGGACTTCGGCGAGCAATTCGGCCAACCGCTCGGCCAGCAGCGCCACCTGCACCTTCTCGAGAGCGACGGAAACGACCGTTGTTCCGTCTCGCGCCTGCAGGTAGAAGGTTCGGGCGCCGGGCTGACCCAACGCACCGGCCACGAATCGGTCCGGGTTTTGGAAGTTGTAGACGCGTCCAGCCATTCAGCTCTCCAGAGGAATCCCGAGTGCATCGCGTGCGGCTCCGAATCTATACCCAGCGGGCCTCGAACTCCGAACGCTGCCGCAGAGGAGCGCAGGCCGGTCGGCATGGGCGGTCCAACTTGGTGACGTATGTGGCCATGAGCCGCCGCCGGCCCGGTGCCGTGCCGCCGCGTAGCGCAAATGATCCCACGCGGCGTTAGTCTTCGACCATGACGCAGTCGATCGGCGGTCCCTCGGGCAAGCTGCCCGCCCGGGACTTCGAGGAGATTCGCCTGGCGGAGGCGCTAGAGCGAGGCCGCTGCCCTGTCTGTGACGCCCGCCAGGAATCCGGCTACGCGGCGCTCCGCGGCCTGGCCCGGGAAGGTTCCACGGATCGCGGCCTGCGGGACCAGATGGACAAAGGTGTGGGGTTCTGCCAGCCCCACAGCATCGGCCTTTCGAAGATGGAATTGCTGCAGACGAGCAGCCAGCTGGCCACCGCGGTACTACTCGACGCCGTCCTGCGCCGCCGCCTGGCCGGCCTCAAGAAGCTCGCCGGCAAAGACGTCACTTCCCAGAACCGCGGTCTCGCGGAACTCGCCGATTCACAATGCCCTGTTTGCGCCCGGATCGACGAGGCATCGAGGGCCGCGCTGAAGCGGCTGCTGGACGTTTCGGCGGAGGGCGCATGGTTGACGGCACTTGGTTCCGGTGAACTCTGCCTGGACGACGTCTATGCGCTCGGGATTGCCGCTGCGTCAGGTTCGAGAGACGTTCAGCAACGCTGGTCGACAATCCTTTCGGCTCAAATGCGACGACTCGGCGCTATCCAGGAACAGCTCGCCGAGTATGCCCACAACAGCACCTCGGACCGGCGCCAGCTGATCACAAAGGAGCAGCAGGAGGCGTGTGCTGCCTCGATCCGTCTCTTCGGCGGCACGCCCGACAAGGATCGCATGCGTTAGGACCGCGGTCTGCGACCCACGGCCCACGGGAGGCGCAGGCACCCCGGGTTCAGTTGCGGTCGGCGATGTAGCGCTCGAATCCTGGTGTCCAGAACAGGCGACCACCCGAGCCGTCCCGGTCTGCGGTGATCGAGCAGCCCTCGTGGTGGGCCAGGCCGGCAATCCAGGCCAGCCCGGTTGGCCCCATCGCAAAGGCGGCCGTGGCGTATGCGTCGGCGAAGGTCAGGCTCGGCCCCACCACCGTGATGCTCAGCACTCCCGAAGCCGCGCGACCCGTGAACGGATCGCGGACATGCTCGCCGCGCTCGTACGCCCCCGAGGTGGCGACGGCGACGTCTCGGACCGCCAGCACCGTTGCGAGTTTGTCGGCGATGAGCGGGTGCCGTATCCCGACGCGCCACGCCTCGCCGGGCGAGACTTCGCCCCGGATTACGACGTCGCCGCCGCCGTTGATGCAGTAGTTGCGTGCCCCGGAAGCCTCCAGGATCCGGCCCGCACCCTCCAAGGACCAACCCTTGACCAGTCCCGAGGGATCCAGACCGCCGTCGTCGCGGTGGGCGCGGATGTCGAAGTATCCCTCCGACGTCGTTCGCACCTGCTCGCACAGGTCCAGGACTTCGCGCAGGTCGGCGCTGCAGTCGGCCTCGGCGAGCTCGCCCCGACTCAGGCGGCTGACCTCGCTCCCGGCCTTGTACGTGCTGAACTGCCCGTCGATCCTGCGCAGATACTCGAAAGCCTCGTCAAGCGCGCCCGGCGCGACTGCAGCGTCGCGAACATCGATGCTGATTGCCGTGCCCATGATCTGCTCTACGCGGTGCATACCGGGCGAGTTGGTGAGTTGGTCGGGCGATTGAGCGGGCGGCTTCATGGCTGCATTATCGTGGGCTGAGGCCCTTCTTTGTCTTGGGTTTCCCGGCCGGCCGTGCCCGCCGGACGACGTCCCTGCAGGCTCTGCAGAAGTGTGTATGCTGACGGCGAGCGGCGCAGGCTGACTGGCAGCGCCGCCCATTCCCCCCGGACGCAAGTGTTAAATTTCGGCGCGCCCTGAAGCCCTCAGCCGAGCTTGGCCCGCCAGAACTCGAGGAAGCTGGGGACGAGGCCGGGCATCGGCAACAGTTCGGGTCTGCCGGCCCTAACCCACACTTCGTAACGGCGATCGATCATCGGTGCGATCCGGTCGAAGGTCGCCCATTCGCCGGGGACATCGTACCTATCGGCCCGCCGCCCGAAGGCGTTCCGCCAGTCCCGAGCGTAGCCATATTCGGGTGCGTAGTACGCCCCCGCAAACGCCTGACCCTCGAGCGACAGCATGTCGCTGGTCAGACGACCGTTGGTCATGTCGCGCAGGGCGCAGGGACTCTCGGTTCGGTCGGCGATCGCCCCAACCGCACGCTTCACGCCTGATCGGACGACCCATTTCTCGTCCAGCAGGTCCCGTTCGATGAGCCAGGCCACAAACATGGCGATGTGGACGTAGCCCTGTTCGGGCGCCTGGTTCTTGGGAAATTTGCCCTGGAGGTGCCAGCGCCAAACGTCGTACTCGGTGACTTCCGGGGTTTCTTTGTTCATGGTTGGATCGTAGCCGAGCACAGCGCCGGACGACAGTCTGAACCGATCATGCCGCCCAACCACTCCAGCCGATCGGTGAGGGCGAGGGCATTGAGCCCGTGGTTTGCCTCGTACCAGACGAGCTCTTTGGGCTGCCCGGCCGCCGCGATATACGACTCGGCTTCAGCACGCGTGAACCACGGGTCCTGTGTCCCTTCCTGGAGGTACAGAGCCGCCGGCGCGACGTGAGGAGCCCAGACGATCGGGTCGAACGGCGCCATGGCGGGGGCGTCGTAGCTCGACGGCGTCGACGCCAGAATCGTTATCCGCAGTCGCCGTGCATCCACGCCCGCATATGTCCCGCCTCTGACCGCGCCGAAACTGAAGCCCACGAAGCCGAGCCGCCCGGGGTCGACTATTGGCTGAGCCGCGAGCAGATCGAGTGAGCGCTGGAGTTCGCGCATTTCGAAGACGATCTCGTTCACGGCCTCGGCATCGCTGGCCGGTGCGGATTTCCACTCGGGCTGGGTAATGAGGAGCGAGACGACTCCGTGACGGGTCAATGCGATCGCTTCCGTCAGGAAGCTTGACGATGAGCCGCCGGCGCCGTGGAGATACATCGCGCCACCAAACGGGCCCGACCCGCCGGGTACGACGAGATAGGCCTGCGCCCGGGACCCGGCGGCGGTGGTGTAGGTGAGGTCGTGAACGGTCGCGCCGTCCTGCTCGTCACTGCTGCGTTCCACGACACCGAACGGGCGAGAGCGGTCGTATTCGAACAGCCGCATGGCCTGGTCGTAGGAGATTTGCGCGGGCAGTGTTGTGGGCAGCGGAATCACCGCCGGCGGAGTGGGGGAGGCCGCCGGTGAGCGGGTGGTCGGTGTGGTGGTCCCTGTGGTGGACGCCGCTGAGATCCCGACACTCGAGCAACCAGCGGCAGCGACCGCCGCCAGCAACCCGACCACGGCGACCGTGCCGACCGACTCGACCAGCCGCGAAGCGGCGAGGCTCGATGGGATTCTCATGTGCGGCAATATCTGAAGCAGTTGGGGACGTGATCATTCACCAGGCCTATGCTCTGCATGAATGCGTAGACGATAGTGGACCCGACGAATCGGAAGCCGCGCCGGCGCAGGTCCGCCGACAGGTCGTCAGATTCGGGCGTTTTCGTCGGAATGTCCGCCAGGATTTGGCCGCCCGTGAGTCTCGGCGCGGGGCGGGGGAGGCTTCTAGCCAGGTAGGCGTCAAAGGATCCGAACTCGGCGCAGACCGTCGTGAACGCCGCGGCGTTTCCGATGGCGGCATCGACCTTGACGCGGTAGCGGACGATGCCCGTGTCCGCCAGCAGGCGGGTCCGGTCAGCCATGTCGAAACGTGCGACCAGCAGCGGGTCGAAGTTGGCAAAGGCGGCGCGGAAGGCCGATTGTTTGTGCGGGATCGTCGCCCACGACAGCCCCGCCTGGAATCCTTCGAGCGTCAGGCGCTCAAACAGCTCGCCGTCGTCCAAGACCGGGACGCCCCACTCGGTGTCGTGATACACGACCATCGCCGGGTCCGCAGCGGCTGTGCCTGCGGGCCACCAGCAGCGAATCGGCTCGGGCGGGGAGACGGCTGGAATCGCCACGTCAGGGCGCCCGATTCAATGGGTTTCCGGTTAGATTCGCCGCCGGCCGCAGAACATCGCTCATTAGATGGTCCGATCTACGAAGCGGACGACGCCGTCGCGGAATATCGCCCGCTCGACATACGTTCTAGACGCAAGCGACCTTGCGTATTCATCGCAAGTAGTTCTGCACCAATCTTATGGTCCAATCATTATCTGAGGAGTTCTAATATGGATTGGGAAAATGTTCTTCTCAGGTATATATTTACTCAAACACCGAGTATGCAAGATCAGCAGCAGGCTTATTTATGACACTTGCTCCATTTTAGTCCATGGGCACACTACTCAATTCTGAGAACACGTCAATGCCAGACCCGCTACGTTCGAGGGGACGGCATACTCCTAGCATGGCTACCGACCGCCTGGATCATCAGGCTCCCGTTCGATCGATGCGCCGCTACCGGCTAATTCGGGCCGTGCTTCGCCTTGTGACGGTCATCTACTCCAGGGTCCAGGTGGAGGGCGTCGAAGACCTCCCCGCGGGCCCCGCCATCCTGTGTTTCAGCCACCAGAGTTGGGCGGACCCGTTCTATCTGTTCGGGCGGTTGCCGGGTAGGTCGCGGATGTACTTCTTCGGGCCCCAGGAAGAGGACATGACCCGCGGGTTCCGGAACCGTTTGATGCGGTGGGGCGGAGTCGCGGTGCCTTATCAGCCCGGCAAACGAGGCCTGATGGCGGCCACTCGGCGCGTCGAGGAACTCTTGGGCGGCGGCGCAACGGTGGCCATCGCCGGTGAAGGCCGGATCCATGCGGGCGAGGGCCTGGTTCTGCCGCTTCTGGAAGGTCCGGCATACCTGGCCGTGAGGTCGGGGCGGCCGATAGTGCCGGTGGCCGTAAACGGCACGAGCTGGCTGGGCTTTCGGCGGATCGTGCGGCTCCGAATTGGCACGCCGATCCAGCCCGATGGCGCGGCTACCGGCCCCACCAGCGACGAGGTCGAACGTCTGACCGTGCAGACGAGATTGGCGCTGCTGGCGCTCGTGGCGGATTTCCCGGATCGAAGATCGCCTGGCCGGCTGGGGCGCTGGTTGACGGAGTTGTTCAACGATTGGCCGGAGGGATCCAGGCCTGCCGTTCCGCCTCGGGCGCCCAACCTGCCTTAGGGGAGAATTCCTGGCCAAACGCCCTCGTGCGAGGCAGCATGGGACGATCTACGACTGCGCGGCGCCCCTTAGTCCGGTCCGGGCTGGGAGTCTGCGATACTGCATCCGATAGCACTAGGAGGACACGTGGGCGCTACCGGCCTGGCCACCAACCCGAATGAATATCGCGACCGCCTGATAGAGCAGCCTGACGACCAGCTCGACAACTGGACCTCGGAACTCCTACGTGACGTGGCCAAGCGTCGGGGAGTGGTCAAGGCGGTCGCCGACATTCAGCGAGCGGCTAAGCTCGATGAGAAGGGCCTGCGGCGCGTCTTTGCGCGCGGCGGCGGCGTCCCGGCGACGGTGGGCAAAGACGCAGAAGGGCATCTAATCGTCCCGGCCATCGCGCTCCATTTCCTCGTCCCCGGTCTACGGTCCGAGGTTCCCGAGGCGCGGGACAGCCTGATCGCCTACCTGGTCTCTAATTTTGATGAGATTGTCTACGTCTGACCCCGCTTCTTTCGAGCTACCGCGGCCGCGGCCTGGACCTGCCGGCCGACTTGGCGGCCTCCGGCTCGTTCATCCCTTCCCGTCCGCCCTTAACGCGGCGGCGGCGGGCCTCATCGCCGTGATTGCCGGCGCCGACGGTGTGGTTGCGGCTCGACTGGCCCTAGCCATGCTCGGTCTACAGTTCGCTATCGGCACTGCCAACGATCTCGCCGACACGGCTCGAGATCGCATTGGTCACCCGTGGAAGCCAATTCCGGCCGGTCTCGTCCGGACGCGTGCGGCACAAATCGTTTTCACGCTTTGCGCCGGTAGTGGAATGGCGCTGGCGGCGTCGGTCCGGGTGGAGTCGCTCGCTGTGGGCGCGATCGGACTCGCGGACGGGCTCCTATACGATTTGCGCCTGAAAGGCACGCCCATGTCTTGGCTGCCGTTCGCAGCCGGCGTGGCACTGCTTCCCGTCTTCGCCTGGGTCGGCGCGACGGGTAGCCTGCCCGTCGTGTTCTTTGGCATCGTCCCCATGGCCCTGCTGGCCGGTGCGATTCTGGCCACGACCAATGCGCTCGCAGACCTGGAAAGCGATCGGGCGGCCGATACGGCGTCGGTCGCCACGAAACTTGGGCGGCGCCGCACCCTGGCCCTAAACGGGCTGCTGCTGATCGCTCTGCAAGTGATTGCCGGGGTCACCTCAGTCGCGGCGAAGACTTCCTTTGCCTGGCTGCTGGCCGAACTGGCCGGCGCTGCTCTGGGGGGCCTGGGATTCTGGCTGGCTCGTTCGCGCGACGAACATACGGCTCGACTGGCGTGGGAGATCCAGGCCCTCGGAATCCTCGTCACGGGAGTCGGCTGGTTGGCGGGACTGGCTTCGGTTGGACTGCTCAGCGGCAGATGAAGGCGTGTTGCTCCGGGGCCGGACCTAGGCGTTTCCCCCTAGGCGGCACGGGGGTGTGTCGGATCGTTGGTCAGCGCTCCGAGCCGCCCCGCCGCACCAGGCCGATCGCGTTCTCCAGGCGAACCCGGGCGATCATGAGGTACTTGGCCAGGTTCTGACGGTCGGTGTCTTCGATCGTCTGCATCGCGTCTGACTGAATTAGGGCGATCAACTCCGCGATGGCGTCGTTGAGCTGCGTCTTGACGTTGATGAGCGAGTCGTCCGAAGGGATCGTCTGGGAGCTAGTCCCCAGCCCGTTGGCGGTGGTTTCAGTCTCGAGTGCGCCTTCGATCATGCCGAGCTTAGCGTTGGCCGCATGTTCGGTCGAAGCGGGCAGGCCCGGGGGCCGGGGTGCACCTTCGATTTTCTCGCGCAACTTCACAAGCGACAACTCTCCACGGGCCACCATCTCCGCCAGGTGCTTGCGCTTCTTGGGGTCCTCGACCTTGAGCAATTCGTAGGCGTGGGAGAGGGTGTCTTTGCGCACAGACACCAGATCGCGAATCTCTTGCGGAGCATCGGCGAGGCGCAGTCGGTTCTCGAGATAGCCCTTGTCCTTGCCGAGCTTCTGGGCGAGCTTACGGATGGTGTAGCCGTGTTCGTGGATCATCTTGTGGTAGATCATCGCCTCATCCATCGGGGACAAGTCTTCCCGCTGGAGGTTCTCGATAACGGCGATCTCAAGAGCGGTATCGTCGTCTATGTCCTCGATGAGGGCCGGAATGGTCTGGTGGCGGGCGGCCGTAGCTGCCCTCCAACGCCGCTCCCCGGCGACCAGCTGGTAGCGACCTCCGGGCAGGGGACGAACGAGAATCGGTTGGAGGACGCCGTGCTCCTTGACGGAAGCGGTCAACTCCCGGAGGTTGGCCTTGTCCATAACCAGGCGGGGCTGGTTTGGGTTGGGATCGACGCGGTCGACTCGGATATTGCGGACCGAGGACGGCCGGATGATTGTGGTCTGGTCGGAATTGAGCAGGCTGAGAACGTTCTGGGAGAGCTCCTGGTTCCGCTCTTCGTTGAGGCGAGCCGAGGCGGCGGCTCTGAAATCTGGCCTAGCCAAGCGCGATTACCTCCTTGGCGAGCTCTCTGAAGTTATTGGCGGCGTCGGAATTGGTTGCGTAGTGGGTGATCGGACGGCCCGTCAGTGGAGCCTCCCCGAGCTTGACTGCACTGCGAATGATCGTGTCGAAGACGTGGTTGTCGCCGTGCTCACGCATCTCACCCAGCATCTCCCGACCAAGAACCGTTCGAGAATCGTAGAAGGTTGGCAAGAGCCCCAGGATCCGCAGATTCTTGTTCAGCTTGGCGCGGATTGTGTTAATGACCTTTACCAAGGCCGTGAGGCCCTTGAGGGCGTAGTACTGAGTCTGGACGGGGATGATCACTCCGTTGGCCGCTACAAGGCCGTTAATCGTTAGCAGACCTAGAGTCGGCGGGCAATCAATCAGGATGTAGTCGTAGTGGGCCTGAGCCCAATGGTCGATAGCCTCCGCTAGGGCGTACTCCCGTCCGATCGCGCTCAACAGGTCAACTTCGGTTGAGGCCAGGTCGAGCGTCGCGGGGGCGACATCGATATTGGCAGTCCCCGAAGCGAGGATCATTTCCTTGAGGCTGGTTCGATGCTCGCCCAGTACGGTGGCCATCGACTCCTGGACCTCAGCCAGGTTGATCCCGAGACCAACTGTCAGATTGGCCTGCGCGTCCATGTCGACACAGAGGACACGCAAATTGCGCTCGGCAAGGGCGCCCGCGAGATTAATCGTGGTGGTCGTCTTGCCAACTCCACCCTTCTGGTTCGCGATCGCGATCACGATGGCCACTGGGCTTATCACCTCGCTGAGCCGTTGAGCAGTGACGGACGGTCAATCCCAGACGAGGCTTGTCCGCGTCCTGAGCCTTGGTGAGCGTCAACGCCAGGTCCATTCCGATTTCTCCAAGATGCTACCGCACCGGACTTCGCGACCGGCGGCGCTTATCCACAGAATCGCGAAGTTGTTCACCGATTCTGTGGACAAAGTGGCGATTATTCGCAGTACCCGAACGGGTCGATTAGGCCACGGTATCCGCACTACATGATGTCTCGGTCGAAACCGTCCTGGATGTCTTTACGCAAAGACGGGGCAGGGCAGGGGAGTGGTCCTGGCTGAAACCGGCCGACAGACTGTTGCCTGGTATTGGTCCGACTGGCGGTGATCGCGTGGTACGTGCCATGATCCCGCAGACGGCTGGCGCAAGGCGGTGGCAACTGGGCAACAATGTCGTCGGCAATGGGTGCCAAGGAAGGAAGCGAAAGTGTCGGAGGACCAGGGAGCCAAGCAACGCGACTCAGACGGGCCCGGATCGCTCGATGCAGGCCGGGAGCGCTGGCGCGCAAGCACGCGTGCCAACGCGGTCTCGCGATCGCCCGAGCGTCAGATCGCGTTCAAGACGACATCCGGGGTCGAGATCCAGGACCTGTACACACCCGCGGACGTGGCGTTGCTCGACGAGGATCGGGACCTGGGACGGCCAGGCGAATATCCATACACCCGTGGCGTCCAACCGACGATGTACCGGGGCCGCCTGTGGACGATGCGTCAGTACGCCGGATTCTCCACCGCCGAGGACACCAACCGCCGCTTCCGGTATCTCCTGGAACAAGGTCAGACCGGTCTCTCTGTCGCATTCGATCTGCCGACACAGATGGGATACGACTGCGATGCACCCGAGGCCGAAGGCGAAGTGGGGCGGGTGGGCGTGCCGGTCAGCTCTCTGGCCGATATGGAAGTCCTGCTGGACGGACTGCCGCTCGGCACCGTGAGCACTTCCATGACGATCAACGCCAGTGCGGCCGTCCTCCTGGCGATGTATGTTGCCGCGGCCGAGAAGCAAGGCGTGGCGCGCGACAAGGTCAGCGGCACGACTCAGAACGACATCCTTAAGGAGTACATCGCTCGCGGCACTTACATCTACCCGCCGCGCCCCTCGATGCGGTTGGTGACGGACATCTTTGAGTTCTGCGCGAAGGAACTGCCCCGCTGGAACACCATCAGCATCAGCGGCTACCACATGCGCGAGGCTGGAGCCACCGCAGCTCAGGAGCTGGCATTCACGCTAGCTGACGGAATCGCCTACGTCGAAGCCGCTCTCTCGCGAGGTCTTGACATCGACGACTTCGCCGACCGCCTTAGCTTCTTCTTCGCTTCGTGGAGCGAGTTGTTCGAGGAGGTCGCAAAGTTCCGTGCTGCACGGCGGATGTGGGCCCGCATTGTCAGGGATCGCTTTGGTGCCACCAACCCGCGCTCCATGGCCTGCCGCTTCCACGTCCAGACCGCGGGATCCTCGCTCACGGCCCAGTCGATCGACAACAACGTTGTCCGGACCACGGTCCAGGCCCTTGCTGCCGTCCTTGGGGGTGCGCAGAGCCTCCACACCAACTCCCGAGACGAAGCCCTGGCCCTGCCGACCGAGGAGGCTGCCCGGCTGGCCCTCCGTACGCAGCAGATCCTGGCCTTCGAGTCGGGTGTTACAGAAACGCCGGATCCGCTAGCCGGCAGCTACTACGTCGAGAGTCTGACGAATGGCCTGGAGGCTGCCGCCAACGACTATCTGGCTCAGATCGAAGCTCTGGGTGGGACCCTCGCCGCGATAGAGGCCGGCTATCAGCAACGCCAGATCCAGGAATCCTCGTACCAGGTCCAGCGGGCGATCGAGAACGGCAGCAAGGTGGTGGTCGGAGTTAACAGGTTTCGAGACGAGGAGACCTCAACGCCGGCCTTGCAGCGGATCGACCCGGAAGGTGAGGCGCGCCAGGTGGCCCGGGTGCGTCAGGTTCGGGCGGAGCGGGATCCGGCCGCCTGGGCAGCGACCCTCCGCCGTCTCGAGGGATGTGCCCGCGGCCAGGAAAACCTGCTCCCGCCCATGATCGAGGCGGTCAAGGCCTACGCCACGGTGGGGGAGATCTGCGATCGCCTTCGCGAAGTCTGGGGCGAGCATCGTGAACTCATTACCGTCTGATCCGGCACTGGAAATCGCGGCAGCTGCCCGCAGCTGCGGTGGACGCCAATCCTGGAGCTCTAGCTGGGCGATTTACGTTCCGCGCGGCGGTCGCTCCTATTTCAATCGACTGATGCCGCGCGGCAGCTGCGCGCAGCTACGCCGTACCTTGTCACGAGGTTGGGGCAGAACAAGGAATCTCGGCCTTCAACCCCGGATATCCTCAGCTCACTTTGACGGAATCCGTACCATTCGCAATGAGGTCCAGCCCGGAGGGATGACGGGCTAATCGAACGCCTGTTCGGTGTCGAACGCCTGTCCGTCCCGGACGCCTATCCGTCCCGGACGCCTATCCGTCCCGGACGCCTGTCCGTCCCGGACGCCCCGGTCTCGTTTGCCAACAGTCACGAGCAGTCACAGGGAGAACCATGGACGAGTTTGAGTCCGCGCTGCCTGAGGGCCTTGGGATCGAGAAGATCCATCATGTCGCGGTCATCGTCCGCGACCTGGAGGCATCACTGGGCCTCTACCGAGACAAGCTCGGCCTCCGGGTTGACTCCGTGATGGAAATGTCCTACGACCACGTGATCATCGGATTTCTACCGGTTGGCGAGGTCAAAATCGAGCTAGTCCAGCCAACGGACAACCTGACGGGCTCCGCGCGCTTCCTCGAATCGAAAGGCGAGGGCTTTCACCACGTCTGCTTTGAGGTGCCGGACATCCAGGCTTCCCTCAACAAACTTGCCGCAATGGGCCTGGTCCTGATCGATGCCACGCCGCGCAAGGGCGGAGAGGGTCCGGTAGCGTTCATTCATCCGAAGAGCTGCCACGGTGTACTCGTGGAATTGATCGAAGCGCCCGGTGGGCCGGCCTGGGCGAAGCTCGGGTACTGAGTCCTGCTGCGTTGGCGCCCTCGACCGTCTACGGGCGGTAGCCGGCCTCGAGCAGCAGGCGGGGCAGTTGGGTGGGGGAGTCGGCGACGCGCACCCCGGCAGCTTCCAGGGCCGCTATCTTTTCGGCCGCGGTTCCGGAGCCGCCGGAGATAATCGCCCCGGCGTGGCCCATGCGACGTCCTGGGGGAGCGGTTCGCCCGGCGATAAACGCGGCCATCGGTACGCCGCGCAGGTATTCGGCCGCGTACGCCGCCGCTTCCTCCTCCGCGGAACCGCCGATTTCCCCAATCAGGACGATCGCGTCCGTCTCCGTGTCATCGTGGAACAGCCTCAGCACGTCCAGGAAAGTCGTGCCGATGATCGGGTCGCCGCCGATGCCAACGCATGTGGACTGTCCGAGCCCCGCATCCGTCATCGCCTGGACAGCTTCATACGTCAGGGTTCCCGAGCGCGAAACCACGCCCACTCGGCCCGGCTTGTGAATCGAGGCCGGAATAATCCCGACCTTTGCCCGCCCCGGCGAGGTTACGCCGGGGCAGTTGGGCCCGATCAGGCAAGCGCCGGCACGCCGAGCGGCTTCTACGACCGGGATCATGTCGAGAGCCGGAATGCCTTCGGTGATGCAGACGATCGTCTTGATGCCGGCGTCGATGGCTTCCAGGATGGCATCAGGGGCGCCGGCGGCCGGGATGTAGATGACCGACGTGTCCGCACCCGTCTGACGAACGGCCTCGATGACGGTGTCGAAGATCGGGACCCTGCCGTCGATCGCCGTCTGGCCGCCCTTGCCGGGCCGGGTCCCGGCCACAACCCGAGTGCCGTACTCGATCGACTGGCAGGTGTGGAACTCACCCTCGCGCCCGGTGATGCCCTGGACGACGACTCGAGTGTCACTACCCACGAGGATGCTCATCGTGCTGCCGCCTTCGCCAGTGTCACGGCCTTCTCAGCCGCCTCGTCCAACGAGATCGCGGTCTCGAATTTGGCCTCCGCGAGCAATTGGGCGGCCTCAGCCGCATTAGTGCCCACGATCCGAACCACCATCGGAACATCGCGCGACTGCTGGGCCCTCGCCTCGATGAGCCCCCGCGCGACCTCGTCGCCGCGAGTTATCCCGCCGAAGATGTTGACCAGGATCGCCTTCACGTTCTGATCGGACAGGATGAGTCGCATGGCGCCGGAAACGGTCTCGTGTCTGGCGCCGCCGCCGATGTCCAGGAAATTCGCCGGTTCACCGCCGAAATGCTTCACCAGGTCCATCGTGGTCATGGCCAAGCCGGCGCCGTTGACCATGCAGCCGATCGAGCCATCCAGTCGGATGAAGTTGATGCCCAGCTTGCGGGCCTCCGCGTCGGAAGGGTCTTCTTCGTCGAGATCTCTCAGGGACTCCAGTTGGCGGTGTCGCGCCAGTCCCGAGTCGTCCAGCGTTATCTTGGCGTCCAGGCAGACCAGCGTCTTTGTCGCCGAGCCATCCGGAGCAACGGCTGCCACGACAGCCAGCGGGTTGATCTCCACGAGGTCTGCGTCGTTGGCTTTCATCGTCGCGTACAGGCCCAGGGCTATCGTGACGAACGGGCTCAGCAGCGGGTCCTTGAGGCCGATAGCCAGGCCAAGTCCGCGGGCCTGGAAGGGCAGCAGGCCCAGATGCGGGTCGGCCGCCACGCGGTGAATGGCTCCCGGGTTCTGGCGCGCGACCTCCTCGATCTCGACTCCGCCCTCAGCCGATGCCATGAGGACGATCCGGCGCGTAGCGCGATCGACGATCGCACCCAGATAGAACTCCTTCTCGATGTCGATCGCGCCCGCGACCAGCACCTTGCGGACCCTGATCCCTTTGATGTCCATGCCCAGGATGCGGGTGGCGACTTCCTGAGCCTCGTCCGCCGAGCCGGCGAGCTTCACGCCACCGGCCTTGCCCCGCCCCCCAACCAGCACCTGGGCCTTGATGACGACTCCGGCCTCACCGGCGGCGAACAGCTTCTCCGCCGCTTCTCGTGCTTGGGCTGGGGTCCGCGCCACCTCCCAGGCCGGGACTGGCAAGCCTTGGGCCAACAAGAGCGACTTCGCGTCGGCTTCCTGGATCTTCACGCGCGTCCAACTCCTGGCTTACCCCGCGACATTGGATGCGGGACGGACTCCGCGACATCCCTGTCGTGGATGCCTGGATCGTAGCAGGGGAAACGCCGCAACCGGCTGCAGGCAGGTTGTCGGTATCGAGGCGTGGCTTTTGACCACACGGGCGAGAGTCGGAATGAGGCGATCCCCGGTATCGCCGCTGCGGCTAGAATTCCAGCCATGGCCCAACCAGTAACCCTCATTCCCGGCGACGGCATCGGCCCCGAATTGGCCGAGGCAACCAGGCGAGTCCTCGACGCCTCGGGTGTCCAGTTCGATTGGGAGGTCCTCGACGCGGGCGCGGCGGTCATGGCGAAGGAGGGGACGCCGCTTCCACAACGGGTCCTCGACTCGATCCTGCGCAACAAGGTCGCCATCAAGGGACCGATTACCACGCCGGTCGGCGTGGGCTTCCGCTCCGTCAATGTGGCCCTGCGACAGACTCTCGGGCTGTACGCCAACCTGCGCCCCGTCCGGTCCATCCCGGGCCTCAAGACCCGCTACGACGACGTCGACCTCGTGATCGTCAGGGAAAACACAGAGGACCTGTACGCCGGGATCGAGCATATGGTCGGCCCCGACGCTGCCGAGAGCATCAAGATCATTACTCGCGCCGCGTCGGAGCGAATCGCCCGCTATGCCTTCGAGTACGCGGTCGCCAACGGTCGCCGTAAGGTCACGGCCGTGCACAAGGCGAATATCATGAAGCTCTCCGACGGGCTATTCCTCGAAAGTTGTCGCACCATCGCAGCCGGCTACGAGGGCAAGATCGCCTTCGAGGACCGAATCGTGGACAACATGTGCATGCAGCTGGTCCAAAAGCCGGAGCTGTACGACGTCCTGGTACTGCCGAACCTGTACGGCGACATCGTCAGCGACCTGTGCGCCGGCCTCGTGGGCGGGTTGGGCGTCGCTCCCGGCGCCAACATCGGTCCCGATGCCGCCGTCTTCGAGGCCGTCCACGGTTCAGCTCCCAAGTACGCGGGTCTCAACAAGGCCAATCCCACGGCGTTGATGCTGTCCGGCGGACTGCTGCTCCGCCACATCGGCGAGCAGGCGGCTGCAGAGCGTGTCGAGGGAGTCGTGCGTGCGGTCATCGCCGAAGGACGCACGGTCACGTACGATCTCGGGGGCTCGGCCGGAACGAGCGAATTCGCCGATGCGATCGTCGCTCGCCTGGAGTCGGGCGCCTAGACTCTCCTGACGTATCTGATCGGCCCGGTCGTCGGACCGGCACGAAGCTCCCGCTCGGGATCGCCCGACGGATCACCATTTGGAGGCTCCATGCTTCTGCGCTACCGCGGCTCCGAAGGGATGGTTGCCTGGGCGTTCCACCGCATCTCCGGGATCGCGATCTGGGCATTCGTGCTGCTGCACGTTCTGGACATCTACCTGGCGGGGGGCAATCCGAACACCTACAACGACCTTCTGAAGTTCTACGGCAGCACGCCCGGCCGGCTCATGGAGGTTCTCCTGGGAGCGGCCTTGCTCTACCACTCCCTCAACGGCATAAGGATCCTGTTGATGGATTTCTGGCCGCGGCTGACCATCTACCACAAGCAGTTGTGGTACGCCAACTGGGTGATCTTCATCGGACTTGGTGTGCCGGCCGCCTTCATCATCCTGCGCCCGGCCCTGGGCCTGTAGAGGAGCGTCGAGATGGCACTGTATTCGCGCTCCGGCCGACCCCGACCGCAAGGCGGCGGCTTCGAGCTCGCTTCCTGGTACTTCATGCGGCTCTCGGGCGTGGCCCTGTTCGTGCTGGCCCTGGTCCACTTCAGCCTGCAGCATTTCATCACCGATCCCAAGGATCAGACCGCCAGCTGGATTTTCACCCAGCGCTGGAACCAGCTCTTCTGGCGGGGCTTCGACTGGCTGCTGCTGGTCTTCGTCATGCTTCACGCGTTTCTGGGCATTCGGACCGTGACCATGGACTACGTCAAGGGCGGCAAGCGGACGCTGGTCCTGTCCGTCCTGTACCTGGTGGGCATATTGATCTTTGCGATGGGGACGATCGTCGTCTTCACCGTGAAGATGCCGGGAGCCTAGGGCGATGGATTATCCCTTCGACGCGATAGTCATCGGGGCCGGTGGGGCAGGCCTGTGGGCCGCTCTGGAGCTTGCCCGCGAGGGCGTCAACACCGCCGTCCTGACGAAGCTATATCCAACCCGCTCCCACACCGGTACTGCTCAGGGCGGTGTCTGCGCCGCTCTCGGGAACCTCGAGGAGGACAAGCCCGAGTGGCACATGTTCGACACAATCAAGGGCGGCGACTACCTGGTCGACCAGGATGCTGCGGAGGTCCTCTCCAACGAGGCCATCGAGACCGTCATCGAGCTCGAGCACATGGGCCTGCCGTTCAATCGCACGCCCGACGGCAAGATCGACCAGCGCAAGTTTGGCGGCCACACTCGAAACTTCGGTGAGGCGCCCGTTCGACGAGCCTGCTTCGCCGCCGACCGAACCGGCCACATGATCCTGCAGACCCTGTACCAGCAGTGCATCAAGCACGGCGTCAAGTTCTTCGACGAGTACCAGGTTGTGGACCTACTCTTCGAGGGCGGGGAACCGTCCGAAGGCGGGCGTGCCGCGGGCGCCGTCGCGTACAGGCTGGCCGACGGCCAGCTCCACACTTTCCGAGCCAAGGCGGTCCTGCTCGCGACCGGTGGCTTCGGGCGGATGTTCCGCATTACTTCCAACGCCCACAGCCTGACCGGCGACGGCGTGGCCATGGTCTACCGCCACGGCATCCCGCTGGAGGATATGGAGTTCTTCCAGTTCCATCCGACGGGCATCGTTGGCATCGGCATTCTGCTGTCCGAAGCGGCTCGCGGCGAGGGCGGCACGCTTCTTAACGACATGGGCGAGCGCTTTATGGAGAAGTACGCCCCCAAGCTGATGGAGTTGGCGCCGCGCGACATGGTTAGCCGGGCGATGTACCAGGAGATCCGGGCCGGCCGTGGAATCGGGGGCAAGGACTTCCTCTACCTGGACGTGCGCCATCTCGGCCGCAAGGTCATCGAGGAGAAGCTACCCGACATCACCGACTTCGCCCGCATCTACCAGGGCGTGGAGCCGCTCAAGGAGCCGGTCCCGGTTCAGCCGACGGCCCATTACGCCATGGGCGGCATTCCCACCAACGTCAAGGCCGAAGTCATCCGCGACGAGAAGGGCACGGTCGTTCCGGGGCTCTTCGCCGCCGGCGAATGCGCCTGCGTCAGTGTCCACGGTGCAAACCGTCTGGGCACGAACTCGCTCGTGGACCTGCTGGTTTTCGGCCGGCGGGCTGGGCGGGAGATGGCCCGCTACGCCGGCCAGGTGGAACGGCCCAGACCGATCCCCAACGCCACCGAACAGATCCACGCCCAACTCGAGGCGCTTCGCTTGCGCCCGGCTAAGGGCGAGTCTGTGGACACGATCCGGCGCGAGTTAGCCGATGTGATGATGGACAATGTCGGTGTCTATCGCGACGCTGCTCTCCTGACCGCGGCCCAGGCCAAGGTCAGGGAATTCAAGGAGCGCTACGAAGCCGTTTCGATCGCGGATTGCGGATCGGTCTTCAACACGGATCTCCTCGAGGCCAACGAGCAGGGCTACCTGCTCGATTTGGCGGAGGCCATGGTGGCCGGTGCCCTGGCCAGGACCGAAAGCCGGGGAGCGCATTCGCGCGAGGACTTCCCCGAGCGCAACGATGCCGAGTGGCTGAAACACACGCTCGCGTTCAAGGGCGCCAATGGTCCGACGCTCAGGTACAAACCGGTCTCGATCACTCGCTTCGAGCCGAAGCCGCGGACGTACTGAGGCCGATGGAATGAAAGTCGAACTCCGCATCCTCCGCTACGACCCCGAGGCAGGCGCCATTCCAGCGGGCGACGCGCCTGTTGTCGGTCTTCCCGCCGCCGGACCGCACTGGCAGCGATACGACCTCGAAGTCGATCCGATGGACCGCGTGCTGGATCTGCTGCTCAAGGTCAAAGCAGAGCAGGACGGGTCACTCAGCTTCCGCCGCTCGTGCGGCCATGGCATCTGCGGCTCCGACGCGATGCTCATCAACAACCGCAACCGCCTGGCCTGCCGCATCCGGGTCGACCAGCTGGGCAGGAAGATATCGGTCGCTCCACTGCCGGGTCTGCCGGTGGTGAAGGACCTGATCGTGGATATGAGCGGCTTCTTCGGCAAATACCGCTCGGTCAAGCCCTACCTCATCAACGAGTCGCCGGAACCCGAGCGCGAACGGCGGCAGAGCGCGCAGGATCGGACCAAGTTCGACGACACGACAAAGTGCATCCTGTGCGCGGCCTGCACCAGCTCCTGCCCGTCCTTCTGGGCGCGGCCTGAATACGTGGGGCCCGCCGCCATCGTCCAGGCCCACCGCTTCATCTTTGACTCGCGCGACGAGGGGGCCGGCGAACGACTCGAAATCCTGGCCGACGAGGACGGCGTGTGGCGCTGTCGGACGATTTTCAACTGCGTCGACGCCTGTCCGCGGGGTATCAACATCACCCGGGCGATCCTGGAAGTCTCCTCGGCCATCGTGGGGCGACGAGGCTGAGCGGGCGCGGCGATACGGGCTGGGACTCGCTTTGGCGGTCTGTCGGGGCGGGCGCCGAGCCGGGCGCCGAGCCGGGCGCTGCCCCGCCCACGACCGACGGGTCGGCCGCCGCCATTGGTGCCGTCGGGGCTGGTGCCGTCGGCCGCGGCTTCGTCATTCGCACAGACGGGGCGGCGCGCGGCAATCCCGGGCCGGCCTCCTCTGGCGCGGTCCTCATAAACGCTGCCGGCCCGAATGCGCGCCGACCCGACGCCGTGCCCGTGGCCACGATCTCCGAGTACCTGGGCGTCCAGACGAATAACGTGGCCGAGTACATCGCGGTGGTTCGGGCCCTGGCGCTCGCAAACGAGTTGGGGGCGCGGCGGGTGGACATGCTGCTGGACTCCAAGTTGATCGTGGAGCAACTCCACGGGCGCTGGCGGGTCAAGGACGCCAAGCTGATCCCGCTCCACGCCGAGGCGAAGGCGCTGCTGGCTCACCTCGACCGTTGGACCGCCAACCACGTCCCGCGGGCGCAGAACAAGCAAGCCGACGCCCTATGCAACCAGGCGATCGATCGGG
This sequence comes from Chloroflexota bacterium, assembly GCA_025358515.1. GTDB lineage: Bacteria > Chloroflexota > Limnocylindria > Limnocylindrales > CSP1-4 > Fen-1039. Next base: position 2,813 of record JANYJG010000203.1, on the reverse strand, counting down.
TCCAGTTGGGCGGGCCTAGAGTCGTGGTGGTCAAGCCCTAGGTGGCCGCGGCGGCAGCCTCGTCCGGTCCTTGCAGATCGAGATCGTTGTCCTGTGGGCCCGCCCTATATGGCTCATTCCCGCGGGTGCCTCAGACGATCTTTAGACCCTGTGTCCCTGTTTCTGGATCGGGGTATTTCGGGTTCAGGTCGTCTATGGCGTCGGCCACGATTTCGCTGACGGCGAGGTTACGCAGCCAGTTTCGATTGGCCGGAATCAGGTGCCACGGCGCGTAAGCGGTGCTTGTTTCGGTGAGCATGTCACCAAAGGCGCTGCGGTACTGATCCCACAGTTTTCGTTCGGCTATGTCGCTCATGGAGAACTTCCAGCGCTTGGTGGGATCGTCCACGCGGTCCTGGAAGCGCTGGCGCTGCTCGTCCTGGTCGATCGCCAGGAAGAACTTGAGGATCGTCGTGCCCTCGTCAGTTAGCATGCGTTCCCAGTCCCGGATCTCGCGGTAATGGCGGCGCCACACCGCCTCCGGCTCGAGGTTGTGGACGCGGACGATCAGCACCTGCTCGTAGTGGCTGCGGTTGAAGATGCCGATCTGGCCCTTGCCGGGGACGGCTGCGTGCACGCGCCAAAGGAAGTCGTGGGCCAGCTCCTCGGGAGTTGGCTCTTTGAACGATGTGACGGGCACGCCCTGGGGGTTGAATGCCCCGGCGATGACCCTGATCGTTCCGTCCTTGCCGGCGGCGTCGATACCCTGCAGCACGATCAGAACTGGGTGCTTCGCCTCCGCATATATGCGTTCCTGGAGGCTGGTCAAGCGGGCCAGGTTCTTGGCCAGAGCCGCCTCCGCCTCGTCCTTCTGGCGACCGAAGGTGGCCCCGCAGTCGTACGTGGCGAGATCCACCTTGTCTCCGGGGTTGACTCGCGTCAGGTGTCGGAGGCTGGCTTTGCTCGTGCCCTTGTCAGCCATGTCGGCCACTCCTAATCGCTACGACGGCGGATTGCCCGACCGCATCGTAATACCACCGATAACGGATCTCGACGGTCGCGATGCCGCCCAGCTCCACTGTCTGGCGACCACCGTCTGGGCGCCAGCCGGTGGCCTCGTAGAAAGCCCGCCCTCGCTCGTTGCGCTCCAGGACCCACAACACGAGGGTGGTTGTTCCGGCTGCGTTCCAGTGCCGGATTGCAGTCCGCATCAAGCCGCGACCAAGGCCGTGCCGCCAGGCCGCCGGGAGCACATAGATGGCGTAGACCTCGGCGGCGGGACGCGGCACGTCATTGTCTCGCGGCGGACCGCTGCTCAGGAACGCCTCGACGGCGCCGTCGCGTTCGGCGACCCAAGCCGGAGCGGCGCCGTCCGGGTCGGCCTCAAGGATTGCCCGCCACGCCGTTTCCCGGGCTGCGATAGAGAGCCCGGCCAGGAATCCTTTCGGCAAGATTCCGCGGTAGGCGGCCTGCCATCCCCGAACGCCAATCTCGGCGATGGCGCGCGAATCGGCAACCGTGGCCCGCCGGATCATTGGTAAGGTCTGACCTGGCGGCGAATTCGACGTCGGCATTGGTATGTAGTTGGTTATCCCCCTGGCTTCGACTACAATCCGCCATCGGCGAGTCGGCTGGATGATCGCGGATGCGGACTTCGGTCCAGTGTCCGAGGAAAGTCCGAGCTCCTCAGCGCAGGGTAGCGGGTAACGCCCGTCCGCCGTGAGGCGAGGACCAGTGCCACAGAGACGTAGCCTCGGTTTGGGCTTGCCTGGACCGAGGGGTGAAACGCGGCAAACTCTGCTCGGAGCAAGGCCAAATAGGAGGACGCGGTCCGAGCTCTCGGGAAACCGGGAGTTCGGGCGGAAGAGGTCGCGCTGCCCAGTCCTCGGGTCGGCCGCTAGAGCCGTCGGGTAACCGGCGGCATAGATGGATGATCGTCGCCGCGACGCAAGTCGCGGTACAGAACTCGGCTTACAGGCCGGCTCGCCGCCCACCTTGCCCAATCCAAACTGAACGGCCTGCCGGTCGTTCAGTCCTCATCCGGTCGAAAGATTCCTACCGCCGCGCAGGCGTCGCAGATTGGTTGACTGGACTCCAGATCGCCCAGCGGTAGAGGTATTCGTCGGTCGGGGTAGAGGCAATTAACTTCCAGTCTCACCACCGGTCCAGAGGCGACTCGACCCAGGCGGCGAAACGTGCAGCGTCGTATTCGGGCGACCGCAACCGGCTCAAGTACGAGCTCTGGAGTAACGACCCGCGCGAGCAGTGCCATAGACGCAATCCTCGACCTGCGAAGGCGCGGAGGCTAGCATCGCGGAACAGGGGACGGCAACGGCCGAAAGGTACTAGACTGCCGGGCGTCGACCGTCTGGCCTCGTCACCCGTCGGGCGGGATGAATTTGACAGGGAGTTGGCGTGGACTCTGGAGCAGGGCCAAACAGTCGCGAGGGTCAGGCGCAACCTGACGATGAGACGCCGCCCGACGCCGAGGCCATGAGGCTCGGCCGGGCTAGGGTCGCTAACGGCCAGGCATTCTCGGCCGGCGAGCCGGTTCGAATGGCCAGACCGGTTTCCGCGGATCCAGACCTGATCGGCGGCAACCCTGATTTGATCGGTGCCGGGTCCGAGTTGATAGGCGGCAGTTCAGAGCGGCCGGGGTCTGAGACGATCGACCTTTCACCGCGATTCCGCCCGTGGTCAGAGGCAGCTGCGCCGGGCAATCAGCCGTCGTTCTGTCACTTCCTCCGCAGCGTCAGCGCCGACGGGCGGCTCGCCGAACCCGGTCGCAGCGCCGTTCCCACGCACCGCTGCGCAGCCTTCGGGGACCCGCTTCC
>JANYJG010000102.1 GCA_025358515.1 Chloroflexota bacterium | reverse complement strand
GAGATCTTAACGCTGCTCGACGAGTTCGAGTCTCAGTCGGCGGTTCCCACCCGAGCCGTTGACCTGCCTCGTCCTGCACCTCGACAGGCCCCGGGCGCTTAGGCGACTCGCGCGTCTTCCCTCGGTAGTGAAGCAGGCACTCACAATTGTCGGACTGGATTCCCAACCGCGGCGACACGATAACTGGACACGCAATGCTCGCTCTTCCACGAGGGGAGCCACTGCGCAAAGACGCTTAGGCCTTCCAAGCCGAATGTCGCGGGCTTGAGACCCATCTCCCGCCCCAGTTCCCTTCGCCGCCATGGGGCGTACGCAGTAGTCAGCTTGCTGGTGTCACCCGATCCGGGTGTCGACTGCTATGGCCATCAGACCAAGGGACGCGTCCTGGCGAGAGTGCGAATCGCGCGCGAATCCGCAGCTGTGGGGAGATTCCGCCGATCGGCGACGTGGTTGCGGAGCGGCCCTCAGATTCCGCCCTCAAACCGTCATGGGACATGAGGTGGTCTAGGGTCGTGACGCTTCCCCAACGAGACGGGAAAGCTCGGTGAGCATGAACGTGAACGACAACGCACCCGGATCGACGTGGCCGATCGACCTGTCTCCAAGCGCTCGTGCCCGGCCAAGTGTGGCGCGCATGGCGCGCGTGCTTTCGAGGCCGGCGGATGCTGCGTTGGCCGCTGCGACAAGTGCCTCCGGCAGCGTCAGTGTTGTTGATGCCCGCGCCGCCAGCGCAGCAGGTTCCATCGCGTCGACGATCGTTTTGTCACCGACTTTCGCTTTGCCCCTAGCCCGAACGCCGGCGAGCCCTTCTTCGAGAAAGGTCGCCAGCGTCCCGGTGTCTAGCTGCTGGTGCCCAACGACCGCGCGCCCTCCTTGCCGAAAGAAAGTGCCGTAAATGGCTCCTGATGCGCCGCCCATCGAGTTGAGTAAGGCAAGGCCCATCGCACCGAGCAGGTCGCCTGCGTCGGTTCGCGGCTGGCTCGTAATGGCCACCCGGGCGGCCCGGAAGCCACGGCCGATCGCGAGGCCATGGTCGCCGTCGCCGAGGGCCTGATCCGCGTGGGTGAAGTCGTCAATCGAGGCGACCATCGAATCACACACTCCCGCCAGGACCGTTGTCAGGGTCGGCAAATCGAGTGCATCGTTTGCGTTCATCTCTAGGCCTTGTTGAAGCCGAGCGAGCGCGCCGGCATGTCGTAATAGCGGCGAAGCTCATCATCCAGCCGCATCAGGGTGATCGAGAAGCCTGCCATCTCCTGGCAGGTTACGAATGTCCCGACCGTAGTGTCGTGGACGGTGATCCCCCGCTCGTCGAGGGCCTTGAACAAGCGTCGGGTCGCAATCAGCAACTCCATCATGGTGGTGCTGCCCAGATTGTTGATGAGGAGACAAACCTCGTCTCCGACGACAAATGGCAGATCCGCAAGAATCTGTTCCGCCATGAAATCGACGATTTCGTCGGAGGAGGCCATCTTCTGCCGGCGTACCCCGGGCTCACCGTGGACCCCCATACCGATCTCGATCTCATCGTCGCCAAGCACGAACGTGGGCTCGCCTGTCTCCGGGATGGAGCCGGCGGCTACCGCAACTCCCATTGAACGGATGGCATCGCTGGCTTTCTCGGTAACCCGAACAACATCGTCGAGATCGCCCAGCTTGGTGGCTGCAGCGCCCGCGATCTTCACAACGAACACGTCCCCGGCGATTCCCCGGCGGAGCCCCTGCTGGTCGGAGGGCGCGGAGGCCACATCGTCGTGGACGAGGACGGTCCGGACCTTGATGCCTTCGTCGGCCGCCATCTCCGCGGCAAGATCGAAGTTCATGACGTCGCCCGCGTAGTTGCCATACACGAACAGAACTCCGGCGCCTCGGTTGACCGCCCGAGCGACCGCCAGGATCACATCCGGAGTCGGCGCTGCGAAAATGTTGCCGCAAGCCGCGCCATCGGCCATGCCGTCGCCAACGAAGCCGTGGAACAGTGGTTCGTGCCCGCTTCCTCCCCCGATTAGGACACCGACCTTTCCCTCCGGAATGATGGCCTTGGCGATTGATCCCATAGGTCCGACCTGGACGATCCGGCCGCCGTTGGCGCGCAGGAGACCCTCCAGGAGCTCCGGAACGACCTGCGATGGGTCGTTGATAACCTTCTTCGACACTGTCAACGTCCTCCGCAACCGGTTTCTAGGTGCTTGGGGTTTGCTGGGTCCGGTCTGTGCCCACCGCCCCTAGAATCGCTCCGACAATCGATAGTAGGCCTGGTTCTAGCGTAGCCCTTTCGCGAGTTCCGCCGCGCGGTTGTCCGATCGTCGATGAAGGCCAGTTCGGCGCCCGACATTTCCGTAAACGCGGAGTCTCTCGGCGAGGCCTTTGCAGTGAGGCCTGACGGGAGTTGTACTTGCCGTTTCGCCATCCTCCCACTTATTCACAGATAAAACCACGCCTTGAAGCGCTAGTATAGTCACATTCACCAACAACGAGGGTAGAATACGCACACAAGGCCACGCCTCGGGCGAGGCCAATGCCCAACACACCGGTGGGGGGCCTATCACATCCGGCGGATACGGGACAGGGAGGCTGATCTTGAGCCAGAACTTTGGCAGCGCATCGTCCAAGGGGACCGAGCACGATCGGTTCGGTCGAACGACGCGGCAACTTGCCATCGATTCCCTGCCGGCCGTCGATGGGAGGCAACCCTTTGTCCTCGACCTCGACGAACTGGAATGGATGGCGGCTCACGGTGAAACCCCGCAGTTGGCTCCTGGAGTCGGTGAGCAATACGCGATTGGCCCTTGCGCGGTGCTGCTCCACGCGCTTCTGCCTGGTGAGTTTGTCCTGGGCGTGCACAGTGATGCGCTCTGCGCGCTATCAGATATACCCGATGCGGCCGTCAAGATCGAGTCTGCCTTTGGCGGCGATGTCCGGTGGTCGCGACGACCGTCGAGTACCGCGGAGATCGCGAGCCTGGCCACGGTCGATGCGCGCCCGCTGATGATCGCTCAGCTGGGCCTGTTCATCTGGGGCGGCTCGCGTTCCGATTTGGATGCGCAGGCAGACAAGATGGACGAGCTAGCCCAATCATTCCTCGACGCATCTCGGCCCGGTTCCTCGAACGCGTTCACGTCGCTGTCCGAGCGCGGTGCCCGCGCGGCTACGAATACGGGCTGGCGGGATCAGGCCGTCGATGTGGAGCGTCTGCTCGCGGCGGTGCGGGGCCTCGTCTCGGTTCCGCAGCGAGTCTTATTGGCCCTTTCGGAGTCGGCCACCGCATACTCGGCAAATCCGGCGCTGGAGCGACTCGTCGAGACCGCGGCCGCACTCGAACCCGATAGCGCTTTGACCGGGATCTCTTTAATCGCCGATCTCGAGTCTGCGCGCACATTGCTGGCCCTGCCGGCAGATAGACGTTGCCGAGCGCTCTTCATCCCGACTCTTGGACTTCTGGGCGTGGGATGCGACGAAGTTGAAGCTCAGGCCCAGCTCCGATCAGCGGCCCATCAGCTCGCGGTTGCGAGCATCGTGCTTGCTCGTGCGGGCTCCGCAAAGGAGGACGTCCCCAAGGCCAAGGTGCAGGATCATCCGTTATCCAAAGACCAGCCAGTATCGATCGAGCCATGCAGTGCAGCCGGAGCGGCCGGTCCTTTGGCGGGCAGGGCATACATCGTAACGGGGGCTGCATCGGGGATCGGTCGCGATATCGCTCGTCACCTGTCGTCTCTGGGCGCGGCTTTGTGCCTGGCAGACATCAGCCGCGAATCGCTTGACGCAACCGCCGAGGAACTCACGCGCAATGGCGTGCGCCCGCTGTCCATTGCAGGCGATCTGACCGACGAAGCAGTCGTCGACCGGATGGTGTCGATGGCGGTCCGCCGCTTTGGAGGGGTCGACGGAGCCGTCCTCAACGCCGGTGTGGCCATTCCGGGGCAGATCACCCAGCTCTCCGCAAAGGACTGGCGGCGGAGCCTTGAGGTCAATTCGACATCCCATTTCCTGCTCGCTAAGCGGCTTCTGCCGGTCCTGATTGCGCAGGGAATGGGCGGGTCGCTGGTCTTCATAGGCTCGAAAAATATGTTCAGTCCGGGCGCTGGCTTCGGCGCCTACAGCGCATCGAAGGCGGCTCTCGCACAACTGGCGCGGACGGTCGCGATTGAAGGCGGATCGGCGGGGATCCGTTCCAACATCGTGAACCCCGACAACGTCTTCGCCGGCTCGCTCCTGTGGTCGCCTGAACTCCGCGCCCAGCGGGCCGCCGTCTACGGAATCCGCCCCGAGGACCTCGAGACCTACTACACGCAGCGGAATCTGCTGAAAGTGCCGATTTCCGGTCACGACGTCGCCAAGGGGGTTGCGTTTCTCCTATCCGACGACGCTTGCCGGACGACAGCCTGCGTGTTGACCGTCGACGGGGGAGTCCCAGGCGTCTTCCCGCGCTGACCCGCCGCTCGGCGACCAAAGCCGCCACGCCCCCCCAAGCGAGACCCCTGATCCAGACCCCACAAGGAGTGCCCGATGCCGGAGCAGGACTTTACCGAAAAGAAGAACTTCTACGAGGACATCCCGCAGAGGAACTCGGCCTTTTTCCTCAAGGGCTCCGGCGCCTACGACTGGGGGATGCAGAATCGCCTGGCCCGGATCTTCAACCCCGAAAGCGGCAAGACGGTCATGCTGGC
>JANYJG010000096.1 GCA_025358515.1 Chloroflexota bacterium | reverse complement strand
GAGGAGACCCGGATCATGGTTCGGAAGGCCACCTCGCTCGGGCTGAAGAAGATCAAGCAGGTGTTTAAGGCAGAAGCAACCGAAATGCACGACGGCGGCGAGGCAGTCTCCGGCGAGCACGTCGGCGACCGAGCCGGGGAGTCGGCGCAGTGGCCGGTCGCTGAGCTCGGCGCGGGGACGGCACAGATCAGCGACGGCAGCGAAGAGCCGCCGGACGCGGACGTGGTTGACCCTACGTCGGCTGCGGATGGGGCAGCGGCGGACGACGAGAGCGAGGGCAGCCAACCGGGTTCTTTCAACGAGGATGATCTGCGTGCGCTGCGGCTCGTCACCGAGAAACCCGGCCTCGACCTGTTCCAGCTCACGGAGGAGTTGAGCAAGGACTCGCCGGTTCAGTACAGCGACGCGATGGCGATGGCGATCCTCGGGCGTCTCACCGACGGGGGACTTGTGAATCTCACGACCGCCAACGACTATGAAGTGACGGACGCAGGGGCCGAGCTGGTCGGCGCGACGGTCTGACCGTCGTATACGATTGCCGGGTAACTCCGCTCGACTGAGAGCGAAGGGCGCCGCAACTAACGGCGGCGCCAACCCGGCCTCGGCACTAGCCGTGGCGACCCGTATCAAGGAGGCCGACGGATTACCCGCCGACTGACAAGAACGATCGCCGTACTAGCAGTGCTCCTGACCACCTCAACCGCAGCTGCCGCACCAGTTCGCCGCCACCACGGGCCCGGCCATCTACCGGGCTGCTGGACCGCCCGATGCGACAGGATTGCGGGCGACAAGTGGCTGTCTCACCAGCCGCATCCGATGCTGCACACGGAAGCGAGCTGGTACGCCGACGGAGGCTTGACCGGCTGTGGCTTCCATGCTGGCGGGATTGCGGTTGCCCATAAGACGCTGCCGTGCGGTACGCGCGTGCGGATCTGCAAACACGGGACCGGCGTGTGTGAGGTCGCGACCGTCGACGACCGAGGGCCGTATATCGCCGGCAGGGAACTCGACCTGAATGAAGCGGCGCGCGACGCGATTGGCTGCGACACGTGTCTGGTGGACTGGGAGGTTGTGCGCTAAGGTCCGGGGCGGATCTCCAATCCACAGGGGTAAGCGAAAGGCATCCACGGACGCGGGTGCCTTTCGTGCGTCCGGGAGCAAAATCTTTTCGCCAACCCCCTTGACACAGGCGGTTCTATACGTCAGTCTGTATGAACAGGTAGTCGACGGATTGGAGAGAGCAAAATGCCGAGCGAGCAGGAGATCGTGCAGCTCCCGCAGGTCGTTGAGCTGCAGTCATCAGTGGAGCGTCTGGTCGCTGTCGCTGATGTGATGCCGGTCAAGGACGAGGTCGATGAGCGTGCGGCGACGGACATGCTCGTCGCGATCAAGCGGCAGTTGTCTGGCAGCGAGGCGGCGCGCAAGGCGCTGGTGCAGCCGTTGAACGACCATGTCGGCATGATCAACACGACGATCAAAGACGCCCGGAAGCCGCTCGAAGCGGCCGAGGAGAAGCTAAAGCGTCGCGTCGCCGCGTTCCGGCAGCAGCAGGAGCGCGAACGCCAGGAAGAGATCGCCCGGCTGCAGGCCGAGGAGGAAGCTCGCCAGCGGGCCGAGGAGGAGCGTCAGGCGGCTCTCAGGGCCGAGCAGCAGCGCATCGCTGACGAGCAGGCCGCGGCGGAGGCCGCAGGGGACGTCGCGGAGCAGGAACGGCTCAGGGAGGCTGAGGAGAACCGCCGGCGGGCCGAGGAGATGCTGCAACGTGATCAGCATGCGCCGACGGAGCTTGAGGTGCCGGCGGCGCGTCCGTCGACGATCCAGACGGCGGCGGGCCGCGCGACGATCCGCAAACGGTGGGTGCACGAGCTGGTCGACGAGATGCGGGTTCCCCGCGAGTACCTCATGGTCGACGACCGGCTGGTGCGCGCCGCGATCGGTGACGGTGTGCGGGAGATTCCCGGCATCCGGATCTTTCCCGAAGACGATGTGGCGGTGCGAAGCCGATGATCACGACACACGGAGGTGCAGATGCCGGATGAGAACGGGATTTTTCAGGAGGGCGAGGTGCCGGAGGCCGACGCGCTTGGCCGGCAGGCGCTGGTGCTGTTCGAGTCAGACAGCGAAGAGGACCAGACGCGCGGGGAAGAGCTACTCGAGCGGGCCCGGCAGCTCAGGCTCAGCACGGTGAACGCGGCATGATCGGCTTGACGGAGACGGAACGCCAGGTGCTGACGGTGCTCAAGCGGCAAATGCACCGCTACACCCGTGCGAGCAGCCGCACGTTCGTCAACCTGGGCGGCTACAAGCTGGTGAAGCACGTGCTGAAACAGCTCCGGCGGCGGAGGCCCGTCAACGCGATCGGCGAAGGCGACCAGGCGGGCTATGTGATCAACGACGAGGGAGAGAGGGCACTCGATGGTGGATGATGTGAAGTGGCTGTCGGTAGGCCAGG
>JANYJG010000056.1 GCA_025358515.1 Chloroflexota bacterium | reverse complement strand
TCGGTTGCTGCGGCGACGAGGCTGCGGGGATCGCGCGGCCGCTTCACAAGATGTGTGGCAATCCACTTGGTGGCTTCCTAATTCGGCTCCACAGGATAGACTGCGCGACGGCGTCGATGAAGGCCGTCCTCGGCGCTCTCGAAAGGTTGGGCGTGGGCCTGCTGACGCCGATACAGGCCGCCAGGGCGGTGAAGCCCGGCGCGCCAGCGAGTCTCGTTTAGCTGCGCGCCTTGACGAAGTCGATGATCTCGGACAGGTAGCCGTGGGCGAGGCACGTGACCGTGTCGGCCGCGCCGTAGTAAATGGTTACGCGGTCCGTTGCCCCATCGACCAATGCAGCGCATGGGAAGGTGACGTTCGGGACGTCACCGATCTGCTCGTAGGGCATCTGAGGCGAGATCAGGTAGTCGCGGCTTCGCGCGATCACCTTCCACGGCTCGTCCAGGTCCAGCAACGCCGCGCCGAAGGAATACACGTATCCATTGCACGACGTAAGCACGCCATGGTAGAAGAGCAGCCAGCCCTCGGTCGTCTCAATGGGAGTCGGCCCGGCACCAATTTTGGTCGATTCCCAGGTCCAGGATCGCGTGCCCATCACGTGGCGGTGGCGTCCCCAATGGATGAGGTCCGGGCTCTCGGAGACAAAGATGTCACCGAATGGAGTGTGGCCGTTGTCCGACGGACGGCTGAGCATCAGGTACTGCCCGTTAACCCGGCGCGGGAAGAGCACGCCATTGCGGTTGAAGGGCAGGAAGGCGTTCTCGAGCTGGTGGAACGTCTTGAAGTCGTACGTGTAGCCGATGCCAATCGTTGGACCGTGGTAGCCGTTGCACCAGGTCACGTAGTAGCGGTCCTCGAGCCACGTCACCCTCGGGTCGTAGGCATGCTCGAAGACCCCTTGAATCTCGCTGGTCCGACCGTCGATCGCAGCCCATTGGATTGTCGCGGGCTCAATCGTCCAGTTGATGCCGTCGGCGCTGTGGCCGGCGTGGAGATTCATTTCACGGGTCGTGTCGTCGACGCGGAAGACGCCTGCGAATCCATCGCCGAACGGCACCACGGCCGAATTGAAGATGCTGTTGGAGCGCTCTATGAGGTCGCGAGGGATGATCGGATTGCGGCTCGAGCGCCAGATGGTCGCGCGGGATCCCGCAGGACGTGGCTCCCATGGAATCGAAGGCAAACGCCCGAGTCCAACCGCGAGTCCGTTAGCCCGCTGCGGGGCGGCCGGCTCTGATATCTCCTGCCCACTCGGGATCACGATGCCCATTCCTGTCCTCCGGTTGCTGAAGCCTCAGCCCTGACTAGGCGCGGTTCGACCTCTGCCGCGATGTCGCGAACCGAATCGCGCACGACAAGTTGAGGCCTACTGAGCGTTTGAATTACCGATCCTTGGCCGCGCTGCAGCCGGTTCAAGAGGAGTGTTACCGCAGTCCATCCCATGCCGACCTTATCGACCGGCCAATTCTGGTGGGCAAGCGCTCCTCCTCCCGTAAGTACTCAACTAAAGCAATGCTATCAGTGGTTCAAGTGAAGGTCAACGTGCGTGGTCGGTTATTCCAGCCCTTCCAGGCCTTGACCTTCGGGCTTCTTCGCCACGACAGATAGCCCCCAAGAGTTTCCCTGTACGTGTCCTTTGGGCCCCGAATGAGCGTGTGAGAGGCCAATTGAGGGCGGCCGGGCCGCATTCACAACTTGAGCCGATCGTAACCGGGGGCATTGCCTCGGCCAGGCAGCCAGTTCCAGCCAGACGGGCCGTAAAGACGCTCAATTGGCCAGTGGAACTAAACTCGCCAGGCCTTTCTTTCACTTGACACGCTACTAAACGTGATCTACTGTCGACCGGCGTCCCGCCAATGGAGCGTGAACTTAGCACCCGCCGGAATCGACGACCTCGCGTTCGCCCGCCCAGTTCCGATTGTGTTCGGTGTTTATTGCAGGCCCAATCGGGCGGAAGCCAAGGTCACTGAAACCGTTGTTCCGGGTCAAGCTCGGAGGGGGGCTATAACTCCAGGCCTTCGCCATGGAGCCGGCCTCCGGGATGGATCGTGGGAGGTGTCAAGCGCCGACGATCATTCGCGATAGACGTCCACAACGGTGGAAGGGTTCCCCAGGGAGGGGAATCGGCTGCGGATGAGAACTAGATCCTTGTCAAGCCCAAGTCTGAAGTTGATCACGTGATCGACGCCTGCGCCTTTGGCGGCGTCGATCCGCGGAACAACCGGACATCCGAGGAGGAGCAACGACAGTGGTAAAGCGACTAACTTCGATCTTGGCGGTCTTGCTATTGAGCGGTGTGGCTTCCGCCTGCTCGTCCACCGGTGCTAGCCCGTCTGCGACCGCACCGGCCAGCACCGGCGCATCCCAGGCGCCCTTGTCTTCCGCGACGGCCGCGTCTGTTTCCGGAACGATCACGGTCCTGACGAATCGAACCGACATTGTCGACACCGTCTTCAATGCCAAGTACGTTCCTGCGTTCAAAGCTCTCTACCCCAACGTCACGGTCAAATTCGAAGCCCTCAAGGACTATGAGGGTGAGACCAAGATCCGGATGAACACCACGAACTACGGCGATGTTCTCCTGATCCCGAACGCGATCAAGCCCAACCAGCTGGCGTCGTACTTCACGCCTCTGGGCACCGTCGCCGATCTCGGCAAGACGTACCGGCTCGTCACCGAGCAGTCGTTCATGGGCACGACATACGGCCTCCCGGTCGTGGCCAATGCCAATGGCATCGTCTACAACAAGAAGGTTTGGGACGCCGCGGGCATCACAACGCTGCCCAAGAGCCCGGATGAGTTTCTCGCCGACCTTCAGATCGTCAAGGACAAGAACGCGAGCACGAAGGGCTTCATCGCCCCTTACTACACCAACTACAAGGACGGCTGGCCGACGACTCAGTGGCAGTCCAACGCCGGACAAATTTCCGCCAACGCCGGCTTCAACATCAGCCTGTACAAGAACGACGCGCCTTGGACCGCCGGCCAGGACGAGTACGTGATTTACAAGCTCCTGTATGACATCGTCAACAAGAAGCTCGTCGAGCGAGACCCCACTACGACGGACTGGGAGACCTCCAAGGGCCTCCTCGGCTCCGGCAAGGTGTCGGCCATGGCCCTCGGCTCCTGGGCGATCGTTCAGATGCAGCAGGCGGCCGTGACGGCCGGCGGATCCGCTGATGACATCCACTACATGCCGTTCCCGTCCCAGGTCAACGGCAAGTTCTACTCGAACATTGGCGGCGACTACAAGCTCGCTGTCAATAAGAACTCCCCGAACCAGGCGGCCGCGAAGGCGTGGGTCACTTGGTTCGAGGACAAGTCCGGCTTTGCCTTCGACCAGGGCGGTGTCTCGCCGCGCCTCGACGGCAAGAACCCGACCCAGCTCGCCGACTTCACCACCGCCGACGTCCAGTACATCCAGCAGACCCCCGCGCCGGCAGGCGACGAGGCGTGGCTCGGCATGATCCAGGACTCGGCCAAGGTTCAACTCTTCGATAATACGTGGCCGCAGCGAATCATCGACGCCGCTCGCGGCGCAACGAATGAGTCGCTCGACAAAATCTTCTCCGACCTGAATGCCAAGTGGAAGGCGGCACGCGCCGCCGTCAAGGCCCCCAACGCCTAAACACTCGGGCTGAGCCAACGGACTACGGCCGGGCCTCGCGGCCCGGTCGTCCTCTTAAAAGGTGATCGGATGGGAAAGTTGCCTCGGCAGACTGGAGCCGGCGCGGCAGACGTCGGCGAAGCGGTAATCGTCGATCTGCCTGTCAATGCTTTGTCCGTAGCCTCGAGAATGGGTCATTCCTCCCGATCTCGTTCCATCACACCATATCTGTTCCTGCTGATCCCGGTGACTCTACTCATCGTGCTCACCTACGTGCCCATGGTGATGACGTTCGTCCTAAGCCTGTTCAACTGGCAGGGATTCAGCCAGGGCAACACCTTCGTCGGGCTGCAGAACTACATCAACTTCTTCTCGGACCCTCAGCTCTTTGGAGTCCTCTTCGTCAGCCTCTACTACCTGGTGGGAGCGTTCGTGCAGCTAGCATTGGCGCTGTACCTCGCGACCCTCCTGAGCTTCAGTACCAAATTCAGGAATGTCTTCAAGGGGATCATCTTCTTCCCCTACCTGCTCAATGGCGTTGCCATTGGGTTCATCTTCATCTTCTTCTTCCGACCGGGAGGCGTACTCGACTCGTTCACGAGCCTGTTTGGCGCGGATCCTAACAACAATCCCCTGTGGATTGGTGATCGCAGCCTTATCAACATCTCTCTGACCTTCGTGTCTGTCTGGCGTTACATTGGACTCAATTTCGTCCTATTCCTGGGCGCGATCCAGTCGATACCACCGGAGACGATCGAAGCCGCGCAGATGGACGGGGCGAACAAATGGCAGGAGCTGCGGTACATCATCATGCCGGGGATTCGCCCTATCCTCGCGCTCAGCATGATCCTGGCGATCGCCGGATCTTTGTCCGTCTTTGAGATCCCATACATAATGACGGACGGGGCCAACGGCAGCATGACGTTCGTCATCCAGACGGTTAAGACCGCGTTTACCCAGCACGACTATGGGCTTGCTACCGCGATGGCCTTCATATTGTTCTTGCTGATCCTAATAGTCACCGGGGTGCAACGGCTCGTAATTTCCAACGAACCAGTGGAGCTGACCTGATGTCCGCCATGGATGAGCCGTCTCGCTCAGTGTTTCGAGATGACGAGGGGCCAATCCCGACTCAACCGGCCCAGGGCAGGTCGAGGCGGCGTCGTGAAGTAAGCTCTCGCCGGAGGTCCAAACTCACCGCCAAAGGCGTTGCATTCGCGACGCTAAAGTATGGGTCGCTGCTGCTCGTCGCCTTTGCTGTTTTCCTTCCGCTGACCGCTACGTTCATGACGGCCTTCAAGACTCACGCGGAGTACTTCAACGGTCAGCCGCTGGAAATGCCTGGTAACTGGCTCAATTTTGACAACTTCGCGACGGCCTGGACCAGCGGCAACATGTTCATGGGGTTCCTGAACACTGCGGTCGTCCTAGCCCTCTCGCTGACCGGCACAATCATCATCGGTACCATGGCTGCCTATGCCATTGACCGCTTCAAGTTCAGAGGGAAGGGCATGATTGTCTTCCTCTTCTTGCTGGCTGCGATCGTGCCGTCGGTGACTTCTCAGGTAGCCACCTTCCAGGTCATCGATTTCCTGGGTCTGTTCAACACCCGTTTGTCGGCCGTTGCCCTCTTTGTTGGCACGGACATCATCGCTATCTACATCTTCGTCCAGTACATGCGGACCATTCCGATTTCCCTTGACGAGGTTGCCCTACTCGATGGGGCATCCCACTGGTTCATCTATCGCAAGATCGCGTTTCCGCTCATGAAGCCCGCAATCGTGACCGTGATGATCATCAAGGGCGTCGCGATCTACAACGAGTTCTATATCCCGTTCCTGTACATGCCCAGCCAGGATTTGAAGATGGTCTCAACATCCCTCTTCAAATTCAACGGCACGTTTGGGGCACGTTGGGAGGTAATCGCGGCCGGTGTCATCATTACGATGATTCCGACGCTCGTGATTTTCCTTGCCCTGCAGCGGTACATCTACAGCGGCTTGACCCGCGGTACAACCCGCTGATCGTGGTTGGTAAGGCTACCGAGTGCCTCCGTCGCCTACCCCTCGGAGACGCTCGGTAAGCCACCTCATCTTCGCCACGTCGTGAAAGCCCTGGCCACCCTCGTGGTCGTTGAAGGGATACTCGCGTATCTCCTTCGGTCCGCCGTACGCGTTGAAGGCCGCGTACACCGTCGACGGCGGGCATGTCTGGTCCATCAGGGCAACTGAGAAGAGGGCCGGTGCTACTGCTCGCCGCCCCAGGACCGCGGCGTCGAAATACGAGAGCGTCCGGTAGACCCGATCGACATGATCGCGGTGCGCCTTGAGGTACCGCACCACCTCGCCATATGGATCGGTATCCACCAACGTCGTTGCCCGTGGCAAGTCGGCGAAGAATGGCACATCGGGCGCCACAGCAACCAGGTCCGGTACGAGCGCCGCAACGGCCAGACTCATGCCTCCACCCTGGCTGCCACCCGTGACTGCCACGCGTGCCGGGTCCACCGCGGGATGAATTCGGACGGCTTCGACGGCTCTGACGGCGTCCGTATAGAGCCGCCGGTAGTAGTAGGTCGTGGGGTCGAGGATCCCGTCGGTCATGAAGCCGGGATGAGAGGGCGATCCGGAAGACTGGGGGTCGGCCGTGTCGCCAACAGACCAACTCGAGCCCTGCCCGCGATTGTCCATCACAAAATGGGCGTAACCCGCGGCCGCCCAGAGAAAGCGCTCGTGCGGGAGCCCTCTGCCGCCTCCGTAACCGACGAACTCGACAATCGCCGGCAGGGGGCCGTCCGCGCCGACCGGCAGCTGGAGCCAGGCTCGGATCGGGGCACCGCCGAAGCCCGAGTACGTGACATCCAGCGTGGCGATGGTTGTCAGGCCGTTCTCGATCGGGACGAATTCTGCGGCCAGATCGTGAGACCTGGTGTCCGCGAGCGTTCCCTCCCAGAAGTCGGTGAGGTCCGGCGGCACCCGCAGTTCCGGCCGGTACGCCCGCACTTGGGCCAGAGGAAGATCGTACTGGGCCACGTCCGTCTCCTGTCAGCGAGCGTCGCTCGCGGGCTCCCGATTCTCGGACCGAACCGCCGGCCCGTCCACGCGAGAAGAAAGCATGAGGTCGAGCAGATCGAGGTCCACACCGTAGCCGTCCATATTCTGGATTCGAGCTCCGGCGCGTCCATGACCCACGATTCCAAACGGTCCCTCGAAGTTCCACATCGCGTAACCCCAACCAAATTCGCGATACAGGCCCATCAGGTCGCCTAACCATCGGAGCGCATCCGCATTCGGCGTCTGGTTGTAGCAACCAAACTCTCCGATGTGGATCGGCCTGCCCATCCGCTCAACCTCCAGCCACGGCTCATAGAACTTGCGGATGTCGCTCTTGTCCCAATTCCTGCCCCGATACAGGACGCCTGGATAGCGGGGAGCGTCGCCCTCCTTCCAGCCTGCCCACCACTCGGCGCCCCAATGCGAGATGGGATATGGCGCGTAACCGCGGCCGGATTGAGTCACGTCGAGGTCGCCAAGCTCCGGCATGGCGAGGTTGCCACCGTCGAGCCCATCGATGACGATCGGCCGAGAAGGGTCGATGGCCCTGACGGCGGTCACTGTTCGGCGGATCAACGCCTCGTGAATGTCGCGACTAAACCCGAATTGTCCGATCTCCGGTGGCTCGTTGAGGAGGTCGAAGCTCAGGGCCTCTCCGGAAATCCCACAGAAGCGCGTCGCAAACAACTCCCATAGGAATACAAATGCGTCCTGGGCCTCGCGATCTGCCCACAGGTTGTGCCTCTCGAGGTCGTTGCGGGTGATGCAGTACCCGGGGGCACGGTGCAGGTTCAGCGAGAGATGAATGCCCCGCTCGCTGCACGCGACAAGGTATCGGTCGAGAGATTCGAAGACCGACTCGTCCGGATGGAAGTAGTCGAAGTCCGTGGTCCACACACGATAGTTGGTGGGGACTCTGACGAAGTTGAAGCCGTGCCGTGCCATGAAGTCGAGGGCCCGTACGTTCGGTGGTTCAGGCCGCGAGCCTTCGTGAACGAGCATCCATTGAAAGTTGAAGCCATAGTGGGTCATCAGTGGGTCATCTGAGGCTGCCGCCTTTTCCTTACGCCAACTGCGGTTCGGCCCGAAGTACTGCCCCCGCGAACTGGCGAACCGACTCGCGTTGAACGAGAGTGGGACGAACGAACGTCTGAGTGACGCACTCCTTGCCAAGCTCAAGGCGATGAGCCAGCAGAGTTACGGCGATCCGGCCCATCCCCACCTTGTCGACGGCCATGGTGGTCAGGGCGGGAGAGACGAAGCCGGCCAGGTCGATGTCGTCGAAGCCAACGACGGAAATCCGATCGGGCGCGGGCATGCCGGCGGCTCGTGCCATCTGCATGAGTGCCACAGCGACCGCGTCGTTCGCGCAGAAGATGGCGCTAACCTCGGGATGGGCCCGCATGTACTCGACCCCCGCAAGAGCGGCCGCTTCCGGCGGCCAGTAGGGAGTGTCGATGAAGTGGGCGGGCAGTCCCGATTCGGCCACGACCTGCTCGTAGCCGCGGCGCCGCTGCAGAATGCTTGGGAAGGCCCCGGGCTCCGTCCCCAGGATGGCGATCTCGCGGTGGCCTCGGCTAACCAGATGCTCGACCGCAGCACGCGCCCCGCCGATGTTGTCGGTCGCGACCGAATCGAAGGTGTCGTCCTCGGCGTAAGCATCCACCAGGACAACCGGCGGAGCGGCCTTTAGGATCTCGGCGGTTGCCTGCGACAGATGAGCGCCCACGACGATCAATCCGTCGCACGTCCTATCCGTGACGATGCGCGGGACCTCCAGCGGAAAGTAGTGCTGGTCAACCGGCATCGTCGCCAGCATGAGGTTCATCCGGTGGGTTCGACAGCTGTCCTCTATTCCGGCCATGACCGGGGCGTAAAACCGGTTGGCCTCGGGGGAGTCGCCGTGGAGCGCCTTGATCACCAGGCCGATCGTCAAGGGCCTCTGATGCTGCCGCGAAAGGCCGGCGATGGGACGATACCCGAGCGTGCGCGCAGCCTCTACGACTCGCGCTCGCGTTGCCTCCGACACTCCTACCTTGCCACGCAGTGCCAGTGACACGGCGGCAGGGGACAAGCTCACGGCGGCCGCCACGTCGGCCAGCGTCGGGGGTCGGCGACCATTTCCTCTCGGCAAGGCGTCTCCATATGTCACTGAACTTTTAGTGAATGATATCAGCTGGTCGGGAGGTGGTTCGGCCAACACCGGCGCCTCGGCCTTTGGGCGGCGCCTCGAACCGCCTGACGCGCCGCCCGGTCGGCTGACCACTGGGCCCTTGCACCGGATTTGTTGGGGGGCCACACTACAGTCCGCTAGACGACCGCTGGACCAGAGGCGGAACCGGCTCGTCGGCTCCAGGTTCGCTGCCGGGGTTTCCCCAACGGCGCGACTGTGGAAGGGCCGGATAGCCATGGATCGAACTCGTGTCGTCATCATGGGAGCCGCAGGTCGCGATTTTCATGACTTCAATGTTGCTTATCGCGGAGATCCGAGCGTAGAGGTCGTGGCCTTCACCGCCGCGACGCAGATCCCCGGGATCGCCGGCCGCCGCTACCCCACGGAACTAGCCGGGCCGCTCTACCCGGACGGCATTCAGATCGTGGCCGAATCGGAGCTGGAGCACCTGCTCAAAGCGGAGCGGATCGATCTGGTTGTCTTCGCCTACAGCGATGTCGCCCATGAGCACGTCATGCACACCGCCAGCCGGGCCATGGCCTGCGGGGTGGATTTTGAGTTGCTCGGGCCCGCGCGCACGCAACTGCCCAGCACCAAACCGGTAGTCGCGACCGGGGCCACCCGCACCGGCGCGGGGAAGAGCCAAACGACTCGGTATCTGGCCGAGTTGCTCGAGAAGCACGGCCTGCGCGTCGTCGTCGTGCGCCATCCGATGCCTTACGGCGATCTGGTCGCCCAGCGCGTCCAGCGCTATGCGACGTATGCCGACCTGGATCGCTACGAAACCACGATCGAGGAGCGCGAGGAGTATGAGCCGCACCTCGACGCGGGCCGCGTCCTGTATGCCGGCGTCGACTACGAGGCGATCCTGCGCCAGGCCGAGACCGAGGCGGACGTCGTCCTATGGGACGGTGGCAATAACGACTTCCCCTTCTACAAGCCGGACCTGTTCGTTGTAGTCGCGGACCCGTTGCGTGCCGGCCACGAACTCCATTTTCACCCGGGCGAGACCAACGTTCGGATGGCCGACATTGTGGTGATCAACAAGGTTGACTCGGCCACGCCCGAGCAGCTCGCCGAGGTCCAAGCCGATGTTGCGGCCATGAACCCGCGAGCCCGAGTAATCCTGGCCCGCTCGGCATTGACCCTTCAGGGCGGCGAGATCGCCGGCAAGCGCGTGACGGTCGTCGAGGATGGGCCGACCCTGACCCACGGTGGCATGACCTACGGCGCCGGGGTCGTGGCGGCGCGGCGATTCGGGGCCGCGGCGATTGTCGATCCCAAGCCTTACGCGACCGGAGAGCTGGCGGCGACGCTGGCCAAGTACCCGGCCCTGGAGAACCTGCTACCGGCGATGGGATACGGCCAGGGTCAAATGACGGAGCTGGAGTCGGCCCTGAACTCGACGCCAGCGGACCTGATTCTGTCGGCGACACCGATCGACTTGACGCGAGTTCTCAAGCTCAGCAAGCCCGTTGTTCGAGTACGCTATGAGCTTGAGGAGATGGAGGTTTCGCCCGGCGTGGCAACCCTCACGGATCTTCTCGCCCCTATCGTGGCACGGGCTCGCGCCGCAACGGTATCGGGCTCCAACCGCTGAGCTGAGGTCCCTGCAATGGCCAGCCACCTCCTAACTTTGGATTCTCTGGGACGCGATGGCATCGTTCGCGTCCTGGAGCTCTCGGCGCACGTTAAGAAGCTGCGCGGCGACACGCGCGATTCCCTGGCGGGCGGCAGGGTCGGGATGATCTTCGATAAGCCGTCCACGCGAACTCGGGTCAGCTTCGAGGCCGCAATTTGGGGTCTTGGGATGCTGCCGATCGCGCTGCGCCCCGACGAACTGCAGATCGGCCGCGGCGAGACGATCGCGGACACGGCCCGCGTGCTGTCGCGCTATCTCTCGGCCCTGGTCATTCGAACCTTCGATCAGGCCAAGGTCGAGGAGCTGGCGAAGTACGCCACCATCCCGATCATCAACGCCCTTACGGACGACCATCATCCCTGCCAGGCGCTGGCGGACGTTATGACGATGCAGGAGGAGTTTGGCGATTTCGCCGGGCTGCGCCTGGCCTACGTTGGCGATGGCAACAACGTCTGCCATTCGCTGATCCAGGCCGCCGGTTGGCTCGGATTCACTTTGGCGATTTCAGCGCCCGAGGGCCACCAACCGAAGGCCGAGATTGTCGCAGCGGCCCGGGCCAATTGCGCCAGATACGGCGGCGGAATCGAGCTCGGTCACGACCCCAGCGCCGCAGTCCGCGGCGCAGACGCCGTCTACACCGATGTCTGGGCCAGCATGGGGCAGGAGAAGGAACGCGAGGTCCGAGCCCTGTCCTTTGCCGGATACAAGGTTGACTCCGATCTGATGGCCCTGGCCTCCCCGAGAGCAATCTTCCTGCACTGCCTGCCAGCCCATCGGGGTGACGAAGTTACGGACGATGTCATGGACGGGCCCGCCTCTCGCGTCTGGGACGAGGCTGAGAACCGCTGGTACACCGAGCAGGCGCTGCTCTACCTCCTCATCACTGGCCGGGATCGCTGGGAGCGAACGACGTGACTCGGCTCGCCATCGCCCTCGGCGGGAACGCCCTGATCAGGCGAGGCGAGCCCGGCTCGACAGAGGTTCAGCGCCGTAATCTGGTTGCCGCGGCTCGTGGTCTGGTGACCCTGGTGGAGGGCAGCCGCGCGGAGATCGTCGTCACCCACGGCAACGGGCCGCAGGTCGGGTTCCGGGCGATCGGCGCGGAGATGGCAGCGTCCGTGGTCCCGGCTCCGCCGCTTGACGTTCTGGGAGCCGAGACCCAGGGCCAGATCGGGTATCTGCTGGCGAATGCCCTCGACGCCGCGTTTCTTGAGCGAGGCAAGCACCGCGACATTGCAGTCGTGGTCACGCGCACAGTGGTGGCCCAGGACGATCCGGCCTTTCAGAACCCGACCAAACCCGTGGGCCCAATGTACGACGAAGAGACGGCCCGCGAACACGCCCGAACGCGTGGCTGGAATATTGCCCAGGACGCGAACGGCTGGCGGCGAGTCGTGCCTTCACCGCGGCCGATCCGGATCGTGGAGGCGAGGGCAATCCGCACGCTCGTCGAGTCGGGTGTGCTGGTGGTTGCGTCGGGTGGTGGGGGAGTGCCCGTGATTGAGTGCCCCGAAGGGCATTTCGAGGGCTCCGAGGCAGTCATCGACAAGGACCTGGCCGCGGTGGTACTGGCTCGGTCCGTGGACGCGGATGGGCTGCTTCTGCTCAGCGACGTCGACGCCGTGTATCGGCGCTGGGGCACGCCGCGCCAGGAGGCGATCCTGCGCCTATCGGTAGAGGAGGCCCTGGAAGGCCTTGCCTTGGGCGCTTGGCCGGCCGGTTCAATGGCCCCAAAGGTCCGCGCCTGCGCCGAATTCATCCAGGGCGGCGGCCGCTTCGCCGCGATCGGGGCAATGGAGAACGCAGTTGCCATTGTCAAGGGCAGCTCCGGCACGTGGTTCGGCGGCGAGTCGGTCGGGTTGCCTCGCCGCGCCGCCTGAGGGTTCTCCGGCGCAGCCTGAGGGCGGCCCGCTTTCGTGCCCGGCGCCAGGCCGAGCGGGCTGAACAATTCCGCGGCTCATTTCGTCTGGACGGCTGAGCGGGGGGCGTGATGAACAGCACTCTCCCCCTGCAGCCGCTAAGGAAGCAACGATGACTACCTCCAATCGGCCGAGCAGCAAGCGACTCTTTTCCGTGGCCATGTTCGCCCTCTTGGCGGGAGCCTGCACCGGGCAAACGGCAACCCCCACCCGCACGGCCGGCTCGAGTGCCACTGCCACATTCTCGACGCCGTCCGTCACGCCCCGGCCGACGTTCGCATTTCCGTCGTCCCAGACCTCGGGTGCCAACCCTTACACGGCAGCCGGTGGCCCGTTCGGCTACGACCAGAAGGCGCCCTTCAGGCAGCAGGACCGACTGGCATTCCTTCTTGACCTGATCGGTCCGGCCAAGGCGTAACGTCCGCCGAGCAACGCGGCCCCCGCGTATCACGACCAGGGCGGTGTCGGCCGCGTTCATTCGTACGCGCTGGCCTGCAGGCCGTAGAGCTCGGCGTAGAGCCCGCGCTTGCGCACCAATGCGGCGTGTGGGCCAGCCTCGACCACGTGCCCGTCGGCCACGACCACGATCAGGTCGGCCATGCGGACGGTCGAGAAGCGGTGCGAGACCAGGACCGTGATGCCGCCCGTTGCCTGCCCTACGCGCCGCGCCCCCTCAGCGTATCGCTCAAACAGAACGTGCTCGGCTTCGGCGTCAAGGGCCGACGTCGGTTCGTCCAGGATCAGGACGAGGGGCATCTCGCGCATCATCGCCCGACCCAGGGCCAGCTTCTGCCACTGGCCGCCGGACAACTCGACGCCTTCCCGGTACGACTTGCCCAGTTGCGCGGCCAGGCCATCGGGCAGCTTCGCGACGAGGTCGCTAGCTTGGGCGCGGTCGATGGCGGCGCTCACCGCCGGCAGGTCCTCGATGAATGGTAGGTCGCCAACCCCCACGGTCTCCCTGGTGATGAGCTCGAATCGGGCGAAATCCTGAAATCCCGTGGCGATGCGGCCCCTCCATTCAGCCAGCGGAATGTGGGCCAGGTCTGCTCCATCCACCAGGATTCGACCTTCGGTTGGCTCGTAGAAGCGGCACAGGAGCTTTACCAACGTGCTCTTGCCGGCTCCGTTCTCGCCGACGATCGCAACGGTCGAACCGGCGGGGAGGTCGAGGTTGACGCCTGCGAGGACCGTTCGGTCGGTGCCCGGGTAACGGAAGGCCACGTTATCGAAATGGATTCCCTGGCTGAGGTGAATGGGCGTCGGCAGGTCCGCCGGGTGCGGCTCGCGCTCGGCGATGTATTTCTCCAGCCACTCGAATCGAGCGAATGCGCGGGCGATCCGCTGCAGGTCGTGCATTAGCGAAACCGCGGCCGAGACCTGCTGGTTGACTTGTGCCGCCAGTGTGATCGCCAGGACCACGTCGCCGATGCTTCTACGCCCGCCGATGGCATCGCTGACCACGAGCAGCACAGCAGCGACGTAGCCCGCGGCGAACACGAGCTGCCCGGCCGCGCGCAAGCCGGTGGCCTTGAGTTGGGCTTTCCACAGCCGATCGGTCGTGCGGTCCCACAGCTCGTGGTGGCGGCGCTGGATCTCGTTCTGGAGCCTGAAGACGCGTAGTTCCTTAGCCGGCCCGGCGGCCGTCGCGAGATGGAATAGGTGCAGGGCAAGCCTGGTGTCCGGAGCCGTCTCCTCGCGCGCTCGGTCGAGCACTTCCTGGGCCCGCTGTCCGCAGACCAGCGGCGGGATGGCGACCAGAGGCAGGAGCAGGAGCACGGGGTTGACCAGGGCGAGCAATAGACCGGTGATTCCGATTGCGACAGCCAGGCTTGAAAGGGCCAGGACGGCATACAAACCGTTCTGGACCTGCTGGATCTCTTGCTGCAGAACTTGAAGCCGATCAGCGTATTCAGAGCGCTCCTGGTGTTCGATACCAGCCGAACCGTTGGCCAGCAATATCAGCCGCTGCTCCATCGTGAGCAGATTGACCTCAGACAGTTCGAAGTAAGCGATGTGCGCGAAATGGCCAAGGGTCAGGACCACGATCGCGCAGGCCGCGACGGTCACACCGGCCATGCCAGCGCCACCCACGTCGCCGGCGACCGATGAGTTAGTCAGCCACTTGAGGGCCAGCGCCATTAGCGGCGCCGCGACGGAATTGCTCAGGACAAGCGCCAGCGATACGGCGGTCTTGCCGCGATGCTGCCGCCAGGAGAGCCGAAGAAGTTTCACTGCGCTATGCAGGGTCTCCCTCATCGGTCGTCCTCACGTCGTCCGGCGGCGCCCACTTCGGCGGCCGCGTTCTCGTTCGCAAGATCGGCGAGATCGGCGAGGTCCAGCTCCGCGGTCTCGACGTCCTCCTCCGTGAACCGCTCCGCCTGTAGACGGAACAGCTCCGCGTACCGGCCGTTGAGGGCGAGCAGTTCCTCGTGACTGCCAAGTTCGATGACGCGTCCCTCGGCCAACACGACGATGTGGTCCGCATGGCGGACGGACGAGAACCGGTGCGAGATTAGGAGCGAAGTTGCGCCGCGGGTAAGTTCCACGAATCGCTCGAAGAAGGCGGCTTCCGCGCGGACGTCCAGGGCGGCGGTCGGCTCGTCCAGGACCAGAATGGAGGCCCCGTTGTCAAGAGCGAAAAGGGCCCTGGCGATGGCCACTCGCTGCCACTGCCCGCCGGAAAGGTCCGTGCCGTCCGCGTACTGGCGGGCAAGCGGGGTATCCAGGCCCAGCGGCAGCCTATCCAACATCGACAGAATGCCGGCCTGCTTGGCCGCCTCGCGGACCTTCTTAAGGTCGCCAAGCAACTCCACCGCACCGAAGCCGATGTTCTCGGCGGCGGTTAGCTCGTAACGATTGAAGTCCTGGAAGATGATCCCGATCTGGCGCCGCCAGTCGTTGACCTCGAACGAGCGGAAATCGATTCCGTCGACCAGCAGCCGGCCCGAAGTCGGTTCATAAAGGCGAGCCAGTAGTTTGACCAGCGTTGTCTTGCCGGCTCCGTTTAGGCCCACGATGGCCGTGCATTTGCCGGCCGGCAGGACCAGGTTTAAGCCCGTGAGCACTGCTCGGTCCGAGCCGGGATAGCTGAAGCGGATGTCTTCGAGCCGAATCTCAGAGTGGGGCAGGCCCCTCGGGTCGCGGCGCGGCTCGAGTCGCACGGCTTTGTCGTCGAAGGCGGCGACCCCGCGCTCGAAGCCCTGGACGCCGTCGTAGGCAAGCATGCCGAACTGCGTCTGCGTGTCCGCTTCCGCGTAATGCTCGCCCAGGCGCAGTGCCGCCAGGGCAGCCTGGAGCCCGAGTGCCAGCTGCGTCAGAGAAATCGCGTTCACGGCTGCCGCTCGACCTAGCGAGGCAAGCGTGATCGCGGCAACGATCAGCCCGAAGGCGGTGTATGCGATAAATGGGCGAAGATAGATTCGACGCCGCTCGGTCCAGACCAGATTGAGCATTCTCATCTGCAGGTCGCGGTATCGGTTGGATAGCCATTCCACCAGGCCGAAGATGCGGATCTCTTTTGCCGCCCCAGCTTCGAGGGCTACGGACCGGTAGTAGTGGGCCTCGCGGCGAATGGACATGCTTGTGACATAGAGCTTGGCGTAGGTCCGCAGGCCGCCACGCTGGCCCTTGCGGAAGGCCATCGTGACAGCGATGAGGGCGAGAGCCGCGGGCCAGGAGAACACCAGGCCGACGAGTGCCACGCAGCCGAGCAGCTGGACGTATCGAGCGATCAGAGTGAGCAGGCCCGCGCAGGCAAGGCCGGTTGTTCGGAAACTCTGTTCGAGCGTCGTGACCACCGCGGCTAGGTCGTTGAGGAGCTTCTGATCCTCAAGAGGGCCGATGCCCGTGCTCTGGAGCGCGGCGGTGATGAGCCGCTCCACGATGCGGCCGTCGATGCGCCGAGCAAGCAGCTCGCCCAACGCCGCTTGTGCCGGCCCGATGATCTGCTGGGTCACGAAGGCCGCGGCAGCCAGGACGAATGCGCCCACTAGCGATTGCCACTCTGACGAGCCCACGCCGCCGGACACAGCCGCCGGCACGCGCCCGATCATGACGCTGGTGGCCACGATAAAGAGCACGGGCAGGATCCCGATGACCACGTTCAGGGCGATCAGGAGGGTGGCCAGGCCCGCTCCGCCGGACGGCACCAGGGCCGCTATGCGCGCGTAACCGCGCGCAACTTCGACCGATCCTGTCAGGTACGTTCTCAAGGATTCGCAGCAAGTGGCGGAGGGCATAGCTTACCGGTCCTTCAGGTCGTCGGTCGTCCAGACGCCGGCTCCCTCTCGATTGTTCACGCGTCCGCCGCAAGGCACGGCCGCCACCGGGCGCCGCAACGCGCGGGTTTCCACGCGCCCCGCCGCCAGCGCCGGCCGGACGCCGTAAGGCACGGCACGGCACCGCACGGCACCGCACCGCCGCCAGGGCCGGTTTATGCGCCTGGGGTATGAACCTGCCAACGAGAGTCCCTCGGAAGGCGCCAGGGCCCGTTTCGTTGGTCGTTTCATATCCGGGATGCATCAAACTGCCAACGAGATGGGCGCGTGACGCTCGTTTGCCCAGCTGCGTTTCCCGTTCATATCTGCGATGCATAAACCGAGCCCCGGCCCCGGCGGGGAGGCCCCGCCCCGAAGCCCCGGCCCCGCCCCGAAGCCCCGGCGGGGAGCCCCCGTCCCCCGTCCCCCCCGCTCCGGCCCCGGCCCCGGCCCCGGCCCCAGGCCGGCCGACGCCCTAGGCCGACGAGTCGCTACTCCCGGCCTGTTCCGAAGCCCAATCGCGCCGATATCTTGTCGGCGAACTCGGCCCGTATCGGGGTGTAATCCTCGCGGCTCAGGTCAAGCTCGCTGGCGATTTCGTCCAATGTGGCGCTCTCGGTGCCGCTGATCGAATCGTCGGCCGAAGCCACCCGGAAGCAGGCCCGCAACACGGTCAACCGCTGCTCCATGCTCGTATGTTCGCGGAACTCGCGGGTGACAAGGTAGTCGCTCGTGCCCCCGGCTGTCAGCTCCTGGAGTTTGGCCATCTCCACGACAAGAACAGCCTGCGCGACGTCGAGACCGGACCCGACCAGCTCATCCTCCATGGCCTGGGTTTCCCCGTCGCTGATCGAGAGATCGGCGTAGGCGGCTCGTGCCAGGACGTAGGCCATGCCGGCAAGCAATCGTGCCTGCTCCGGGGGAAGCGTCGCCAGTCGGGAGACAATCCGCCGCACGGCCTCCGTCTCCTGGTCCATCGCCGATGGTGCTGGCGTGGTCTCGCCTGGGTGACTTGTCAGGAACCGCAGGAAGGACATCGGTTCTCCTTGGTTCGGCCCGGCCGATTACGCACCACTCTCGGTGAACAGCAGGTGCAGCTCCATTGTGCCGTGATCGTCTACCGACAGGACCGAGAAACTCGTTGGGCCCCCGAAGCCGTAATCGGCGAAAACGATTGGCAGGCTGCCTGCAACCCCGATGATGCCTCCCTTTCGCAGCGCTTGCAGCTGGATCTCAACCGTCTTGGTAACTCCATGGAGCGAGAGGGCTCCCTTTGCGGTGACGCTAACCGTGGTGCCCTCGGCCGGCAGCGTTCCGAGGTTGATCGGCTCGATTGACTTGAACATCGCTGTCGGGAAGTGATCCGTATCGATTGCCTGGCGCTGGAGCTGGCCGTCACGGAGGTTGTCATCGCTGGCCAGAGCGGTTAGGTCGGCTGTGATGAGGACGTTGTCGATCGTCGACCCCCTCAGAGTCATTGAGCCTGCCACCTTTGGCGTGCGGCCCACGGCCGTGTGGCCGCCCACGCCAACCAGTTTCTCCTTGACCCGATAGCCGACCCAGGAGGCCGTGTCGTTCATCGAACCGAGATTGCCGTTCACGGTCCAGGTGCCGTCCAGGGAGGCAGGGGCGGGAACGGATGCGTCGGCAGGAATGACCGCAGCCGCTGCTGCCGGCCCGGACGGACCGACCAGGATGTACCACAAGCCAAAGCCGCCTCCCGCAACGGCGACAATGGCGACAATGGTGACCAGCGCGATCAGCTTGCGATTGACGCCGTGGCGCCGGCCGACCACTGGGACCGAAGTGGGGGACTGAGGATTCATGACCTGAGCCTCGGGCGCTGGCCTGCAAGGGTGGAGCTGGGCGGTCCGCCCGTGCGAGCGTCTGGACCTTAGGATGAACTCCTTAAGCCCGGCTGAAAAGAACCTTGGGCGCCCGTGCCACGCAACGATGCCCCGGCTGACAAAGTCCAACCGGCCCGGCGACACTCGGGGCGACACTAGGGGCCGTCGGGTCCCTGAGGGGTACGCCAGTACGGGGGATACCGGACGGACAGCGGGCTTATGCTCAGGAACAAAGTGCCGCGCCCGATATCGCGGGCGGCACAGCGACACGAGGGCCCTACGCCCTACTGGAGAACCCGATGCCGACTATCTCCTGGGACCCGTCAATGACCACCGGCGTGGATTCGATCGATGATCAGCACAAGCAGCTGATCGCCTGGCTGAACGACCTCCTCACGGCCATGAGTCAGGGCCGAGGCCGCACGGAGGTCCAGAAGGTTCTGGACGATCTGGGCGGCTACGCGGTCTCGCATTTCGGACACGAAGAGGAATGCATGGCCAAGTACAACTGCCCTGTGGCGGCCCAGAACATCGACGCCCACAAGCAGTTTGTGGAGACATTCAAGTCATTCAAGCAGGAGTTCGATCGCACCGGTGCCACGGCCCACCTCGTTGTGAGGGTCGAAAATGAACTGCTACGCTGGCTGACGAGCCATATCAAGCGGACCGACACGCAACTGCTCGCCTGCGTTCATTAAGCACCGCCGCCGGTCAACGCACGGGTGAAGCCGACCGCGCCACCTGGCCATGCCGGCGCCGACGGAAACGACTGGTGTGGCCACTCCCGTATCGCGTCCGGGGTGGATGGTTGGACTGGCGAGTCCGACTTTTTGGTCTATTGGTACTGGGTCACAGGTGAAGAAGGAACCCTTTCGGCGTGTAGGTTTCTTCAACTAACTGCACACAACCTCTCCTGACCCGTCCAGCGCAGGGCCGCCTGATCCCACCCACTGCCCGAATGGGTGGTTGTTGGGACCCGTGAGAATGTGCCCGCCGGCCCATGACCGCGCCATGGGACTCGGGCGATCGTTCTCACAACGCCCGACGCGTCCAACCTCTCTCCGTCCAGAGGAGACCATCGTGACGATCGCAATTCGTTCACGCCTGGCCATACCGTGCGCTCTGGTGGTCGGTGCTATGTCACTAGCCGCCTCATTGGCCTTTTCCGTTCCTTCCGCCAGCGCCGCCTCCGGTCCGGCCAATGCCGAGGCCTCCGAACTTGTACGCCTGATCAACGGCGCCCGAGGGGCAAACGGCCTTGCCGCGCTCCGCCTCGACCCGTTCCTGGCGGGACTGGCTCGCGATACCCCGATGTCGTGCCCGTCCGATGCCTCGCTCGTCATGCTGGGCCGTGCCCGGGACGGCGCCGAGAACAACTGGGCTAAACACGAACTGCGGCCGTGCCCCTCGGTGAAGTTCGTCTCGATTCTCCAAAGCACGTACAAGTACTGGAATGTGGGCGAGATAATGCTGCAGAACCGTGGCTATGGGACGGGCCGGTACCAGGTCAGCTACAAGGGCAGCCGAGCAACATATTCAACGTTCACATACTCCACCAGCGGCCATGGCCTGCTTGGCTGGATGGGCAGCAGTTCGCACGCGCCGATCATCCTGGGTTCGTATGACCGCGTGGGATGCGGTGGTTGGATCGCGACCGACAGCACGTTCTGGTACGACTGCATCGTCAGTAAGGGCGGCCCACGCGCCACGACCGCACCGCCCACTCGCTCCCCGTTTGGGGACCCGGCTGCCACAACCGGTCAGGCCGCCCCGGTACGCTCGATCCAACCGGCAGCCGCGGCCAAAGTTCGCCCTGGATCCGTTGCGACGTCCCAGCAGGCCGGCACTTCCAGTCCGAAGCCTGGGTCGACTACGTTGCCGACCACCGCCGCGTCCGCAACTATTGGCGCATCGCCCACAGCCATGGTCTTGGGGGCCAACTCGGCCGCGTCGTCGTCCGGCCCTGTAGTGGCGCTTCCTCAGGCAGGGCAGGGCGCCGGCAATGCGGCAGACATCATTCGTCCCTTCGGCGGTCCGACGCCCACCCAGACCAATGTTGGACTCGCTTCCGGCCTCATGGCCATGCTGACAGCGGTCTACGGGCTGTTATTCACGGTTCGTAAGCGAAGGCGCCGCGGGGCGCTGCCCAGCTAGTCGGCCCCAAGGGGCAAGGCGCCCCACTTGTCGCCGCCGCGCCGGCCCAGGGACGAGACCACAGGATCGCGCCGAAGGCGATGATCGCGACCGGCCAGATGAGGCTCAGGTCCAGGTTCGGATCGATCTGCTGCCAAGCAACCAGACCGCCCACCAGGATTAGAACCAGAGGGGTTCACTTGCATCCTCCGGCGGGGTTCAGGTTGCAGCTACCGACGGTCTGCGGTCATCCCAGAGGCCGATATCCTCCTCGTCCGCGGACCGGCCGTGATAGCCTCGCACAGGACGATCCACGAACTTCTGGCGAATTGGAGAGGCTACCGGATGCTTCTGAGCGATTGGCGAAAGGCGGCTCCCAACCGCGATTCGATGAATGCGAGCGTCCTGGCGGTTCTCAAGCCTGTACTCGTCGATCTGGGAGCAGGCGACAACCCGGAATGCTGGGTCTCGTGGGGCGACGACCCGGCTGTCCGATACTCGGTTCTGGCGTCCACGATGGCCGGTCTCGTATCGGTTTCCGTCCGCGTCAACACACCAGGCGAGGGCGCTCGCGCCACGGGGAAGCTAATCCGCTGGTCCAAACTCCAGGTTACCGAACTGAGCGTCGATGCGGTCGGCGGTCATCGCTTGGTCGCGGTCCAGCTGGAAGGCCAGTTCATCAAGGGCATGGACGAGGAAGCGGATCAGATCTGTGAATTCGTAAGGGGTCTGATATCGGCGATAGACGGCCGAACTTCTCAGCCAATCCAGTTGGTCGCGGCGGCGACCGGCGGGGTCGCCGTACGGAAGCCTGCGCCCAAGCCTGCCCCCAAGCCTGCCCCCAAGCCGGCGCCCAAGCCTGCGCCCAAGCCTGCGCCCAAGCCTGCGCCCAAGCCTGCGCCCAAGCCTGCCCCCAAGCCTGCGATTGGGAAGGCCCCGCTTCAGTTGCCCCGGCCGGCTCCCGAGGCAGCGGATCGCAAGGCGGCGACTACGGCCGGAGCGGCGGTTCGGACGGCCAAGCCGGCGGGCCTCAAGACCACGGTCCCGGCGCCCAAGGCGGCCAAGCCCGTGCGTGAGCCTGAGCCCTCACGTGAGGCCAAGACGGCGCAGAAGCCCAAGGCGCCCGAGGCAGAAGCCCCGATTCCGGAGCCCGCTACCTGGGTGGCCCCGCACCCGATCCCGTTGCCCGCTTTGCCGACGCCAGCGGGCCGTCTGCCGACCTCTCTCCCGGCTGCCGCAACTGGACGGCCCACCGCGGGCGAATGGGCCGAAATTGACAGGCTCGGCACGGAGCCTGGGGACCGCAGCCTCGTGCAAGAGGCCGCCATCGAGGATAGGCCGGACCGGCTTCGGCCATGGCGACCTTGACGGCCGGGTTGATGCCCGACGAAGCCTGAGACAGAGAAACGCGGCCCCGACCTTGGAAGGGCGGAGCCGCGCAAGTTGGGTCGAGGTTACTTGAGGGCGTCTCGGCAAGCCTTGGCGTCTGCTCGGGCGGACTGCAGGAGTCCGCGAGCCTGAACAAGATCGGCTCGCGCCTGGGTGAGGATCGGGCCGGCAGTGCCGGAGTTCCAGCCGGACGGAGTCAGGGCCAGAATCCTGGCGGGGATGGGCTGAGCCAGGCCGACCGCCTGGGTTACGGCGGCGTTCATGGCGTCGAGAGCGGTCTGGGCCGCCGCCGTGTCCTTGCCGGCCGCCTTCGCCGTAGCGATGCGGGTGGCCAGGTTGGTGTTGACCTTGCCGAAGACAGCCTGCGTGGCAAGGATGCCATCCGCCCCGTTGGCTAGATGGACCTGGGGCGCGACCAGCAGGTAGACGCGGTAGCCGGTCGCGACCTTGGCGATGTCGGCCTTGAGGGCGGAACGATTGGTCTCGGAGTCGATGGTCGTCTTAAGGGCAGTCAGGCCAGTCCGGACCGATGCGATTTCCGCGGTCAGAGCGGTCGTATCGGATGACGTTAGAACCTTGGACCCGGAAACCTTTGTGGCCAGGGTGGTGAGGGTCGTGAAGCGGCGAGCGATCTCGCAATCGCCGAAGGCGCGCCACTCGTCCACGGTACCGCCCGTTCTGGCGGCGACGGCCACTGTGGCGCACACGCCCCTGCCTGCGGGGCCGGCCGGCGGAGGGGTCGCGGTTGCTATGGCCGCCGAGGAAACCAGCAGGGTCCCGCCGATGGCAAGGCTGGCCAGGATTGCGGGGAAGCGGATCTTCATCGAAGTCTCCTTAATATGTCGCGGTTAAGTCGCGCTATTCGCCGTCGCCTGAGACGTCGCCTGAGACGTCGCCGGAGACGGAGCTCTGAACGCCGTTGATCATCTGGTCGAGCTGTTGCAGTTCCGTGTCGAGCGGGTCGCCCGCGGCGCCGGGAACGGCGGACCCGCCCGGGGCGACGCTTACTTGCGACGCGGTCGTCGCGGCGGGGGTCGTGGTGTCGGTCTGGACCGGAGCCACGTTCACGGGGAGCGCGTCGGCGGCGTTGGATGCGTCCGTCGGGGTGGCGTTCAAGGTCCGCTGCGCGGTGGCGGGCCCCGCCGTCTGATGGGCAGAACCGCCATTATCGGCGCATGCCACCGTGGCTAGACCGACGATGAGCAGCATGGCCGCGATGCCGACTTTAGATCTCTCGGAACGGTTCACCTGGTTGGTCTCCATGTCGCAGGCATTTGAGCTGACTTCGGGATGGTCGTTGGTTTGTCTCTGGTTTCCAGGCGGCTCAGGTAAGCTCCACGTAAACCTTCGGCGCGATCCCGCGGCTTATCAGCCCGTGAGTGCACGTTGTATATCGGGGACTTTCCGGGTAGGGTATGGCCACGTTCAACCCCTGCATGTGACATAGAGTTCAGAGCGGGGAATTCGCCGATTGCCGGTGCCGTACGGCGTCTGCGACGGCTCGGACCATAGCCTGACTTCCACCCAGATCGGACCGATGGACGTCCACGAAGCATTAGACGCCTGGCAGTCTCAATACTCGGGTCAACCGCCGGTTGGCTTCATGCTTCGATTCACTCACGCGGCGGTGTGGACGCGCATCCACGACCTCCGCGACGCGTCGGACTCGGCCAACGGCAGCAGCCATGAGGCTACGGTCGTCTCCCGTTTCGACGCCGTGGCCAGCGCCCTGTTCACCGGAACGACGGTCCTGGTTCTGGGCATTCACCTCGATCCGCGCCGCGAAGAGACGGCCGAGTTGCGGGCCATGGGCGCAACCACGATCACGCCGCCGGACGGCTGGTTGGATGCGCTGGGGGACTACCTGACGGACACCAATCGAGCGGAATTCGTGGCCACCACGTTGAGCTGGCAGCGAGGCTGCATGGATCGCGTGTGGCTCGCCGTCGCGCGGGAGCAAGTTGGCCGAATCGCCGTCTTCTGTCCGGCCACGGGTGACGCCTTCTGCCCGTACGGCGGCGGTGCCGACATATTCGTATGGGGCTCAGAGCGACGCTCCAAGCTGGGCGAGCGTATCCGGACCTGGTTGCCAGGTAAGGGCACCACGACCTCGCTCTCGTCTAGGATGCCAAACGGAATGGTCGCGAAGCGAAGCTAGCGGCCCCCGCTGCGGCCCGTGTTTCGGGCCGGCTTCGAACTCGCGACGACTCGGCGTTGTCGATCCGACTCAGACCGGCGACACTACCCTGATGAGCTCCCAGACCAAGCCGACCCGGCCCAAGGCCAAACCGACGCCCCTTGCCGCTCCGACAGCGCCGACCAAGGAGGATCTCGCTCGCTATCGCGAGAACCTTCAGGGCGAGATTGATGCAATCGCTCTGTACTCGCTCCTAGTCAAGAAGGAGACGAGCCAGACCCTTAAAGACTTCTACACGCGGATGGCAAGAGTCGAGCAGGTCCACGCCGACGTGTGGAGCGGTCTGCTCGAAGATGCCGGCGTAAACACCAAGGGTATGCACCCAGCCTGGCGTGCCCGAGCCCTCATGTTCATCGCCCGCCATTTCGGGCCCAGCCTCGTTGTGCCGACGATCGCCGAGCGAGAGGCGGCGGACGAGGCAATGTACGACGAGCAGCCGGAAGCGCTGGCGAGGATGCCCGGGGATGAGCGCTCACATGCGCGGCTGTTCCGCGAGTTGGCGCAGGGCAGGGGCGTCGAAGGTGGGACGATTGCCAGGATCGAGGGACGCCATCGTGGCAGCGGCGGCAACCAGCTGCGGGCGGCAGTTCTGGGCGCCAACGACGGGCTTATCTCCAACCTGAGCCTCTCGATGGGCGTTGCCGGGGCTTCCGGCGGCGGACATGCCGTCCTGGTCGCAGGCTTCGCGGGCTTGCTGGCCGGCGCTCTTTCCATGGCAATCGGGGAGTGGCTCTCGGTCCAGAGCGCTCGTGAGTTGTACGCCCACCAGGTTCGTGTCGAGCGGGAAGAGCTCCTCATGGTTCCGGACGAGGAAGAGGAGGAGCTGACGCTCATCTACCAGTCCAAGGGCCTGACCGCCGAGCAGGCCCGGGTGATGTCCAAGTCGATCGTGGGCGGGGACTTGGGGCGGGCTGTGGATACGCTGGCCCGCGAGGAGCTCGGGATCGACCCTGACGCACTCGGCGGCTCGGCTTGGGTCGCTGCCTCTACATCATTCCTGCTGTTCGCATTGGGCGCGATCGTGCCCCTGGCGCCGTTCATCTTCGCTTCGGGGATGGCCGCGGTCGTTGCCTCGATCGTCGTAAGTGCCATGGCACTGATGGTCGTGGGCGCCGCGATCACGATAGTTACAGGTTCCAGCGTGTTGCTGACCGGCGGGCGTCAGGTTCTACTGGGCATGGTCGCAGCGTCGATCACATTCGGCCTTGGAACGATCGTGGGTCACGCGGTCGGCTGAACCGAGGACGCGCAACCGTTAGCGACGGCGCTGGTTCGGAACTCGACCTGTCCAGCTAGCGTGCTCGAGGTCGGGCTTCGACCGCTCGTCTGGGCAAGCCATCCGGTATCCGGCGCCGTACACGGTTTCCGTGATGGGCTGATCTGTTACCAGGGCGATGCGAGCGCGCAGGCTGCGCATTGTGACCTGGAGCAAGTGGATGTCGGCTTCGTAGCCGTGGCCCCAGACGGTAACCAGCAACTCGCGGTGACCGACGAGGCGATCGGGGTTTTCGGCCAGGTGGCGGAGGAGCCTGAACTCGGTCGGCGTCAGGTGAACCTCGATGCCGTTTACTTGGACTGATCGGCGAGAGGGATCTATCGCCACCGGGCCCACTCTGATCAGGTCGTCTGCCGATTGATGAGCGCGTCTCCGCCCCCGTGCATTGACCCAGCCTGCGGGCTCCTCGTAATTGGGCGCGGACGATGCCCCACGAGGCTGCTGACGAGTGGTGTCGAACTGGTTCTGGGCGCCCGCTCTATCGGGGGCGGACATCTCTCTCCAACTGCCGGCCCCACTCCCGATTGGGACCGTTTCGAGGCCGTGCTGGGCGAGCCACGTCTGAACGAGATCGGCGATGTCGTCTTCGTACTCAACGACGGCGAGGCGTGGATGCCTCCCGCCGCGGTGCCGAACCTCCACGCGACCTCCTGAAGTCCTTGCGTGCAGCTGGCTGCGGTCGATCCCCAGTGGATTGTTGCACCGGAGAACAATCTCCGTCAACCCGAAACTGCGGCCCGCCGGCAGGCGGAACATTCTGAGAATGATTTGACGTTTATGGCTCTGCATCCGCCATAGAGTTTGGCCAGGTTGCGGGGTCCGACACCCCCACGGCGCAATTGTGCGCCATCCGCAGGCTCGACCCCTGAAAGGAGGCATGAGCGATGTCAATGGCGACCGGCCACGATCCGATGTTTGGATCCCGCGGTTCGCCGGCCGCCGACACATGCAGTCTTGCCGTTAGCTAGCCAACCCATCAACCCCGGTCGCGGGAGTCGCCCAGCCTTTGGGTGCGCCCAGGCGAATGGGGTGCCTTCGGAGAAGAGCCCATGCTCGAGAAGTTCTTTGCCGAGGTATTCGGCACCGCGCTCCTCATCCTGCTCGGCGACGGAGTTGTAGCCGGCGTCCTGCTCGCGAAATCCAAAGCCAACAATGCCGGCTGGATCGTGATAACCCTGGCATGGGGCTTGGCCGTGTACGTCGGCGTGGTTGTTGCCGGACCGCTCAGCGGCGCCCACCTGAACCCCGCCGTCACGCTCGGCCTTGCCACGATGGAAGCGATGAAGCAGGGAAGTACCCTCGTCACGTGGGATATGGTTCCCTGGTACGTCGCCGGTGAAATGGTCGGTGCCTTCATCGGTGCCTGCCTCGTGGCCCTTCATTACTGGGACCACTTCAAGGCGACCGAGGACCCGGGCCTCAAGCTGGCCGTGTTCAGTACTGCTCCTGGGATCCGCAACTACCCCCTCAACTTCATCTCGGAGTTGATCGGCACCTTCGTTCTGGTGTTCGTCATTTTCGCCTTTGGCCAGCCGCACAGCCTGGCTCCGGCGACAGTGGGCGCCCTGCCCGTCGCGTTGCTGATCGTCGTGATCGGCCTTTCCCTCGGCGGCACTACCGGATACGCGATTAACCCGGCCCGCGACTTGGGGCCGCGCATCGCGCACTTCCTGCTGCCGATCCCGGGCAAGGGCAATTCCGACTGGGCCTATTCCTGGGTTCCGGTTATCGCGCCGTTGGTTGGCGGAGCATTGGCCGCCATCGTCTTCTTCTACGCCTTCACCGGTTCCGTCATCCCGGCCATTCCGCACTAGCCTGGCACCCTGTTCGACCGCCGGTTTTGGCCCATGCCGCTCGGCGGTCGAACCACCTCTGGAGTGTCTCAATCTCGTGGTAGGAGTTGCCATGAAGAAGCTTATCAACGCGCCTGAGCGCGTGGTCGACGAGGCGCTGGCAGGCATGGCCGCGGCCCACGCCGATCTGATTCGCATCGAAGAACCCAACGTCATCGTCCGCAAGGACGCGCCACGCAAAGGCAAGGTCGGTGTCATCTCCGGCGGCGGATCCGGCCACGAACCGATGCACGGTGGCTTCGTTGGAATGGGCATGCTCGACGCCGCCTGCGCGGGCGCGGTCTTCACCTCGCCAGTGCCGGACCAGATGCAGGTAGCCACCAAGGCAGTAGACGGCGGTGCAGGCGTACTTCACATCGTGAAGAACTACACCGGCGATGTAATGAACTTCGATCTTGCCGCCCAGCTGGCCGAATCCGACGGGATCAGGGTCAAGGCGGTCGTCATGGCGGACGACGTGGCCGTGAAGGACTCGCTTTATACGGCGGGCCGGCGCGGCGTCGGCGGTACCGTCCTGGCGGAGAAGATCGTTGGCGGCTGTGCCGAAGCCGGAGCGGACCTGGACAAAGTGACGGCCATTTGCCAGAAGGTCCAGGACAACGTTCGCTCGATGGGCATGGCCCTAACGAGTTGCACCGTGCCGGCCGCAGGCAAGCCGACCTTCGATCTCGCGGACGACGAGATGGAGATCGGCGTTGGCATCCACGGCGAGCCTGGTCGAACCAGGATGAAGCTCGCCAGCGCCGACGACATCGCCGAGATGCTCATGATCCCGGTATTGGACGACCTGCCGTTCCGTTCGGGAGACCGCGTTCTGGCGTTCGTCAACGGTATGGGCGGGACGCCGTTGATCGAGCTATACGTCGTCTACAACGCCATCAACCGCATTCTCAAGGGCCGTGGCATCACCATTGCCCGGAATCTGGTCGGCAGCTACATCACCTCACTCGAAATGGCCGGCTGCTCGATTTCCCTTCTTCGCCTCGACGATGAGTTGATCCGCTTCTGGGATGCACCGGTCCTTACGCCGGCCCTGCGTTGGGGCCTGTGACGACTTCTATGTCATTCGACCAGACGGGCCAGCTGTCGTACCAGGATGTCACCGGCTGGATCCGCCGCTTTGCCGCCGCGATTGCCGAAAACCGCACGTACTTGACCGAGCTCGACTCGGCCATCGGCGACGCCGATCACGGCATCAACATGGACCGCGGGTTTGCGGCCGTCTTGCCGAAGCTGGACGCTCTTCCGGGCGACGACATCGGCGTGGCGTTCAGGACCGTCGGGTCCACGCTGATCTCAACGGTAGGTGGGGCGAGCGGACCGTTGTACGGCACGCTCTTCCTGCAATTCGGCATTGTCACAGCCGGCCAGACCTCGATCGGCCTGGCCCAGTGGCTGGCCGGACTGGACGCTGCCATAGCCGCCATCAAGCGGTTGGGCAAGGCCGAGCCTGGCGACAAGACGATGCTCGACGCTCTCATCCCCGCTCGTGACGCGCTCAGTCAGGCCCTTTCGGACGGTGCAAGTCCGGCCAAGGCGCTCGACGCAACCGTTACCGCGGCAGAGGAGGGCATGAAGGCAACAATTCCACTCGTGGCCCGCAAGGGTCGGGCGAGCTATCTCGGAGAACGCAGTGCCGGCCACCAGGACCCGGGGGCAACCTCGACCTTCCTGCTGATGCGTGCTGCAGCCGACCAGTGGCAAACCCACAGCCCTGGCGGTTGATCACATCAAGCGCAAGAGGTGAATGAATTGGCTCAGTACGTAGGCGCCCTGGATCAGGGCACCACGAGCACTCGGTTCATGATCTTCAATCACTCGGGCGGCGTCGTCGCGATCGACCAGAAAGAGCACGAGCAGATCTTCCCCAAGCCGGGCTGGGTTGAGCACGATCCGCTCGAGATCTGGACGCGCTGCGTCGAAGTCATCCGCGGTGGTCTCGCCAAGGCCGGACTCAAGGCATCGGACCTGGAAGCGGTCGGCATCACCAACCAGCGCGAGACGGCCGTTGTCTGGGACCGCAAGACCGGCAAGCCGGTCTACAACGCCATCGTGTGGCAGGACACCAGGACTGACACGCTTATCAACGGCTGGGCAAAGGACGGCGGCCAGGATCGCTTCCGGGCCAAGGTCGGACTGCCTCTGGCAACGTACTTCTCGGGCCCGAAGGTCAAGTGGATCCTCGACAACGTCCCGGGTGCGCAGGCGAAGGCCGATGCCGGCGATCTGATGTTCGGCAACATCGATACCTGGTGCATCTGGAACCTCACCGGCGGAGTCAGCGGCGGCGTTCACGTGACCGACGTAACCAATGCCAGCCGGACGATGCTGATGAACCTGGAAACGCTGGACTGGGACGCGGACATGCTCAAGGTTATGGGCGTTCCGCGGTCCATGCTCCCGTCGATCAAGGCCTCCAGCGCCGTTTACGGCAAGGGCGTCGGCGACCTGGCCGGCATCCCGGTGGCGGGCGATCTCGGCGACCAGCAGGCAGCTCTATTCGGTCAGACGTGCTTCTCGGCCGGCGAGGCCAAGAACACTTACGGCACGGGCTGCTTCATGCTCCTGAACACCGGCACCAAGCCCATACAGTCCAAGAGCGGCCTCCTGACCACGCTCGGCTACAAGATCGGCGACCAGCCAGCGGTCTACGCCCTCGAAGGTTCGATCGCAATCACCGGCGCTCTCGTCCAGTGGCTGCGCGACAACCTGGGCATGATCAAGACCTCAGGCGAAATCGAGGATCTGGCCAAGACGGTCGACGACAACGGCGGCGTGTACTTCGTACCTGCATTCTCAGGTCTGTTTGCGCCGTACTGGAAGAGCGACGCCCGAGGCGTCATCGCCGGTCTAACCCGCTACGTGAACAAGGGCCACATCGCCCGGGCAGTGCTCGAGGCGACGGCCTGGCAGACTCGGGAAGTTCTCGACGCGATGAACTCCGACTCCGGAGTTCCGCTCACGGCCCTCAAGGTCGACGGCGGCATGGTCTTCAACGACCTGCTCATGCAGTTCCAGGCAGACGTCCTGGGCGTGCCGGTCATTCGGCCGAAGGTCGCCGAGACGACCGCTCTCGGTGCCGCATACGCGGCGGGCCTCGCAGTCGGCTTCTGGAAGGAAGTCGAGGATCTGCGAGCGAATTGGCAGAAGGACCACGAGTGGAAGCCCAAGATGGACGCCAAGACTCGTGAGAAGGGCCTCAAGCTCTGGAAGAAGGCGGTAACCCGAACCTTCGACTGGGTCGAGTAGTCCCTAGGCAACCCGACGTCCGGGGCCCTGCGGATAGGCCGCTTGGGCTCCGGACGTTTGTCTGGGGGCCGCTGGCCCATAACAACGTAAAGACGCGCATCATGCATTTGGACAGTGCGGGACAGCGAGCCCGCGGCGATACCGGCGGATCGAGGTGATCGGGATGAGTGAATCGCAGGCGTACGACGTGCTGGTCGTCGGCGGAGGCGCTACCGGCGCCGGTGTCCTGCGGGACCTTGCTCGCCGGGGGCTGCGGAGCCTGCTCGTTGAGCGGGGCGACTACGGCACAGGGACCACTGGCCGATACCACGGCCTCCTCCACTCGGGCGGTCGCTACGCGGCCAAAGATTCGCTGGCGGCTCGCGAATGCATCTCTGAGAACCGCGTCCTGCGTCGGATCGCGCCGGCCAGCATAGAAGACACGGGCGGCTATTTCGTCGCCACGCCGGATGACCCGGACGATTATGTCGATGCCTTCCCGGCAGCCTGCGCGGCCGCGGGCATTGAATGTGAAGAGGTCCCGGTGGCACAGGCGCTTCGCCGCGAGCCCGCCCTGAACCCAAAGATACGGCGCGTCTTCCGGCTGCCGGACGGGTCCGTGGAGCCCTGGAATCTGATAGACGCCAACCTCGC
Organism: Chloroflexota bacterium; assembly: GCA_025358515.1. Classification (GTDB taxonomy): domain Bacteria; phylum Chloroflexota; class Limnocylindria; order Limnocylindrales; family CSP1-4; genus Fen-1039. Next base: position 10,101 of record JANYJG010000056.1, on the reverse strand, counting down.
CGACGCCCGGGCACACGGCAGCGAGGCGTGGTCGTACCATCGCGTGGTCGGCTTCGAGCGGGCGGGGGAACGGATCGTCTCCGCCACGGTGGTCGACGAACGTTCCGGCACGAGCAAGAAGATCTCCACTCGGTTTGTTGTATCCACGGCGGGGGCCTGGTCCGGTCAGATCGCGGCCATGGCCGGCGTAAAGCTCACGATGCTCCCCGGCAAGGGCGTAATGCTGATCTACAACCAGCGCATGACCGACACCGTGGTCAATCGCTGCCACAAGTCCAGTGACGGCGACATCATGGTCCCGGTCCACACCGTCGCCATCCTCGGCACAACGGACGTGAGGGTTGCCGACCCGGACCAATACGACATCACCCGTGAGGAAGTCTCGGCCCTGATCGCGGAGGGCGAGAAGCTCTTCCCGGATCTCGGAAAGATGCGCCTCCTGCGGGCCTACGCCGGGGTTCGGCCGCTGTACCAGCCGCCGGCCGAGGCTCAGGCCACCCAGAACCGCCAGGTCTCCCGGGCCCACACCGTGATCGACCATGGCGAGCGGGACGGGGTGGAGAACTACGTCTCGATCGTCGGCGGCAAGCTGACGACCTTCCGACTCATGGCCGAACACACCGTCAATGCGGTCTGCGCCAAGCTCGGGGTGACCGAACCCTGCACCACGGCGGACGAAATACTGCCGGGCCAGGTGCCGGGCAAGACCCACTGGCTCGGTCATCGCCTGGCGGAGCACGAGGTGGCGGGCGGCGGAGACGCGGCCCTCATTTGCGAGTGCGAGTTCGTCACCCGACCCATGCTCGACGCCTACCTCGATGAGCACTGGCCCTGCAGTCTCGACGACGTGCGGCGCGGGACCCGGCTGGGGATGGGCCCGTGCCAGGGCGGCTTCTGCACGTTCCGTGCCGCCGGCGTCGTGGCCGAGCGCGTGTCGGCGAGCGCTGAGGTGTCGGCGGGCGCTGAGGCGTCGGCGGGCGCGGCAGACGACGCCGTCGTGGGGTACCTGCGCGAGCGGTTCAAGGGCACTCGCCCGATCGCCGCCGGTCGCCAACTGCAGGAACTGTGGATGGTCCTGGGGATCTACATGGGCGGTCTCGGGCTGGAGTCTCTGATCGATCGAGCGCCGGCTACGCAGGCGGCGCCGGCTGCCGAACCGGCTGCGCAGGCGGTGGGGTCGGCCGAGCCCGTGTCGGTGCCCCTGGAGGTCCTCGATGCCTAGCGCTGATCTGGTCGTTGTCGGGGCCGGCCTCTCCGGACACACCGCCGCTCTCGCGGCCGCCGAATCGGGAGCCCGCGTCCAGGTTCTGGCCAAAGGGCATGCCGGGACCCATTGGGGCACCGGCGGGTTCGACATTGCCGGGCTGCCCGGGTCCGCCACGTCTCGCGATGGGCTGCGCCGGCTGGCCGCCACCCGTGGCCATCCATATGCGATTCTCTCGGACGACCTGGAACCGGCCTTGGAGTGGCTTCGAACCCGCCTCGCCGCCGAAGGGTTGACTTACGAAGGCGATCTCGACACGCCCCTGGCGAGAGTCCCGACATCCATCGGCGGGACGCGGCTGGCCGCGATTCTCCCGGCCGCCCAGGCGGCTGCGGTGCGGCCGTGGGAACCCGGAGAGCGGTTGGTCGTGTGCGGTATCGCCGGGTTCAAGGATTTCTGGCCGGATGCCATCGCGGCGAGCCTGTCGCGGCCCCGGGTCTGGGGCGGGGTAGCTGGTCCGTCGCGTGTGGATGCCGTCACCGTTGAGTTGCCCGGGCTGGCCGCGCGGCACAACCTCAGCGCCCTGGAACTGGCTCGTCGGCTCGACGATCCGGCCTGGCGCGCCGACGCGGTCGGCCGCATTGCTGCCGCGCTGGAACGCAGCGGAGCCGCTACCGGACGAGTGGCGTTGCCGGCCATCCTGGGCCTCGACGACCACGCCGCGGTGCTCGAGGAATTCCGGCGTCGATTGCCCCTGGAGCCGTTCGAGTTGCCGCTGGTTCCGCCCAGCATCCCGGGCATGCGCCTCTACTACGCCCTGCGGGCCGCCCTGATTCGAGCCGGTGGCCGGATCCAGATCGGCGAGGCCATCGCCCATGTCGATCGTGACGCCGATCGAGTGATTGCCGTCGCCAGCGAGGCGGCAGCACGCACGACCACCGTCCGAACCGGCTCGATGGTGCTGGCGACGGGCGGCATCGCCGGCGGCGGTCTGGTCGCCGATCACGGCGGCCACCTCGAGGAAGTCGTGCTGGACTTGCCGGTTGAGGCTCCCGAATTCGCTGACTGGCTGGCGCCCGATGCCTTCGACCCGGCCGGGCATCCGCTGGAAGGCGCGGGCATTCGGACCGATGCCGATCTGCGGCCTGTCGATCAATCGGGCAAACCCGTGTTCGAGAACGTCAGAGTGGCCGGCAGCCTGCTCGCGGGCCAGCGGTACCTGCGCGAGCGGTGCCGGGACGGCGTGGCCATCGCCAGCGGCTGGCGCGCGGCGCGGACAATGACGGCGGTGGCGGTCGCAGAGCCGAGCGCGGTGACGGCCGGGCCCGGTGGCGGAGAAGCAAGGAGCGTTTTGCGGTGACAATCGCAGAGCTCGTCCAGGAGGCCTCGCTGGAGCAGGTTGGATACTCGTCCGACGAGTGCCTCAAGTGCAACGTTTGCAATACGGTCTGCCCGGTTGCTCGGGTGACAGACCTCTACCCGGGTCCCAAGTATGTAGGTCCCCAGGCTGCTCGGTTCCGAATGGGCCGAGCCCAACCGGCCCAGGTCGCGGGTCTGCCGCACCTCTTGTCACCCGACATGACGGTCGACTATTGTTCCGGCTGCGGCTGGTGCACGACGGTCTGCCCCGCCGGGGTCAAGGTGGCGGAGATGAACAGCCAGTCGCGGGCCCGAATGAAGGCCGGCAAGCGGCCCAAACTTCGCGATTGGGGTCTCGGCCAGACGGACCTGACGGGGAGCATCGGGGTGCTGTTCTCGCCAATTGGCAACTGGGCCCTGGCCAATCGCCCCATCCGCCGAATGCTGGAATTGGCCTTTGGCATTCATCACGCCGCGCCGTTCCCCAAATTCTCCAAGCGGACGTTCCAGTCGACCTGGAAGCGCCGCCAGAAACGCCGCGGCATCACCGCCGTGCCCGGCCCTGAGCGGGCAGTGGTCTACTTCCACGGCTGCGCCGTCAACTATTACGAGCCCCATGTCGCCAACGCCGCCATCGCCATCCTCGAACGCAATGGCTACCAGGTCATCGTGCCGGAGCAGGTGTGCTGCGGACTGCCGCTGATCAGCAATGGCATCTACGGCGAAGCCCGCGATCGGGCCAACAAGAACATCAAGATCCTGGCCGACTACGCTCGCAAGGGCTACAAGATCGTCGGCACGTCGACCTCGTGTACTCACACCATCAAGGCCGAATACCGCGAGATGCTCGACATCCACGACGACGATGCAACCCTGGTGGCGAACGCGACCTGGGACATCTGTGAGTTCCTGCTCGACCTGCACGACCAGGGCAAGCTGGACACGAGCTTTGGCCCGTTGGACGAGGAGTTGCCCTACCACGCGCCCTGCCAGCTCCGAAGCCACGGCATCGGCCTGCCGGCGATGGACCTCTTCGCCCTGGTTCCCGGTCTGCGGGCCAAGGACATGGACCACGACTGCTGCGGTATCGCCGGCACCTACGGCATGAAGAAGGAAAAGTACGACATAGGTATGGCCGTCGGCGCGCCACTGTTCGAAAAGGTTCGCGCCAGCGGCGCCACTGAGGCTGCGTGCGACTCCGAGACATGCCGCTGGCAGATCGAGAAGGCCACGAACGTGCGGACGCGCCACCCGGTGGAGATTCTCCTGGCGGCATATCGGGCCGGGGACGCAAGGCCGGTGGCAGCGCCGGTGCCGGCCGCGCCGGCCGCGCAGTCACACTAGACACCGGGACAGGGAGGGCGGCGTGCCGGATACGATCGAACCGTTGGTTGGCATCGTCGTCGTGTCACATTCGGCCATGATCGCGGACGGAGTCGTGGAGCTGGCCCGGCAGATGGCCGGACCGGAAGTGCGGCTGCTGGCCGCGGGCGGAGCCCCGGACGGCTCGCTGGGCACGGACGCGGTGCGCATCGCCGAGGCCATATCGCAGGCCGACGCCGGCGCCGGGGTCGTCGTCCTGGCGGATCTGGGCAGCGCCGTCCTGGCGACCAAGCTTGCGCTCGACATGGTCGATCCGGCGATCGCGGCGCGGACGCGGTTGAGCGGCGGCCCGATCGTCGAAGGCGCGGTCGTGGCCGCGGTCCAGGCCTCCATCGGCGACGCCGCCGCGGCCGTCCTGGAGGCAGCCGAGGAGGCTGCGCATCTGCCGAAGGACGTGCGGTAAGCCGTTCGGGGCCGGAAACCGCGACAATGTCTCCGAGTTGAACGACTGAGTACAAGGGAGCCCGAAATGCTGACGGCGGAACTCGAAATCCACAACCCGTCCGGGCTGCACGCCCGCCCTGCCGCCACCCTGGTCAAGGCTGCCGCCGCCTTTCGGTCGCAGATTCGGATCGAGAATCTGTCCAGCGGCGCTGCGCCCGTCAACGCCAAGAGCCTGCTGGCCGTCCTCGGAAGCGGGGTAGAGAAGGGCCACCGCGTCCGAATCAGCGCCGATGGGGAGGATGAGGCGGCGGCCATGGAGTCGCTGACGGCCCTGTCCGAATCAGGCTTCGGCGAGACCACCAAGCAGTGAGGGCCGGGCAATGAGCCGGAGAATCCAGGGGACACCGGGCGCCGGCGGGGTGGCCTCCGGGCCCCTGTGGCGCTACCGGGCCGCGCCTGAGTCGGCGTCCGCCGTCGGGGGGCCCGTCGGGCTCGTGCCGCCCGCGGTCGCAGACGCCGGGGACGCGCCGGCCGATCCCGTGGAGGCGATCCGCGCCGCCGCAGCCGAGGCCGCCCGCCAGCTCGAATCGCTGGCCGAACGTGTTCGGGGTTTGGGCCGCGGGGAAGAGGCGGGGATCTTCGAAGCGCAGGCCATGATGGCGTTGGACCCGGAGTTGCTCGATGAGGCCGTGGCTCGGGCAGAGGCGGGCGAAGCCGCGGAGGCCGCCGTGGCTGGAGCGGCGGAGAAGGCGAGCGCCGTGCTGGCGGCCCTGCCCGATGAATTACTTGCGGCGCGGGCGGCAGATGTGCGTGACGTGGGCGCGAGGATCGTCCGGATCCTGCGCGGTGAGAGCTTGGTTCTTCCGGATCAGCCGTCGATCGCGGTCGCGGACGATCTGCCGCCGTCGATCGCGGCGGAGATCCCGCCGGGCCTGCTTCTGGGCGTGGCCCTGGCAGGCGGCTCGGCCACGGCCCACGCCGTCATCCTGGCCCGTGGCCTGGGAATCCCGGCGATCGTGGGCGCCCTGGGCCTGGTCGAAGCGGCCGTGTCAGCGACCGCCATCGCCATGGACGGCAATTCGGGCGAACTCGTCCTGGATCCGGATGCGGGAGAGATGGCCGAATTCAAGGCTCGGGCGGTCCTGCTGGCAGAGCGCCGTGGGGCCGCGGCCTCGCTTCGTGGTCGCCCCGGCGCCACATCGGACGGGCAGCGAGTCATCCTCCTCGCCAACATCGGCGGTCCGCAGGATGCGGCCCGGGCCCTGGAGGCGGGAGCCGAGGGGGTCGGCCTGTTCCGGACCGAGTTCCTATTCATGAGCCGTCAGACGGCACCGTCGGAGGCCGAGCAGATCGAGCCGTACCGCCGCGTCTTCGAGGCTTTCGGGCCCGATCGACAGGTCGTTGTGCGCCTGGCGGACATCGGCGGCGACAAGGCCCTGCCGTACCTCAATCTCCCGGCGGAGGCCAACCCGTTTCTGGGCGTGCGAGCGATCCGGCTCGCCTACCGCTCTCGCGAACTCCTCGCCGCTCAATTGCGGGCGATCTGGCGCGCCGCCGGCCGGGCCGGGGTCACGCCACACGTCATGGCCCCGATGGTCGCGACCCTGGCGGACGTGGAGTTGCTGCTCGAGTTGCGCGACGAGGCCCGAGCGTCGGTCGCGGCATCGGGCGATCCGCTTCCGGAGAGGATGGTCACGGGCGTGATGATCGAGGTCCCATCGGCGGCGATCATGGCCCCCGAGATGGCTCGTATCGTCGACTTCTTCTCGATCGGCACCAACGATCTGACCCAGTACACCCTGGCCGCAGATCGAGGCAATCCCGCTCTTGGCCGTCTCCAGGACGGGCTCCATCCGGCCGTTCTCCGCCTGATCGCCGGAGTCGTGGCGGGCGCGGGCGCGGCCGGCATCCCCGTCGCCGTGTGCGGAGAGTTGGCCGGCGATCCGCTCGGAGCCGCGGTGCTCGTGGGCTTGGGCGTGGACGAGCTATCCGCCGACGCAGGTTCGCTGGACGGGGTCCGGGCTGCGCTGGCCGGCGTCACGCGCGCCCAGGCGGTCGATCTCGCGAGACGGGCACTTGCCGCCGGAGATGCGGCAACTGTTCGCGCCATGGCCCGCGACCTCGTCGGCTAACGCCGGCTCCCGCCCGGCCGGGCGGACCTCGATGCGGTAAAATCGCCCAGCCTCGCTGGCGAGTGGCCATTGCCCACTACGCAGAGCCGCGTCTCTAGGAGCCACGAGCCGGGAGCCGCCGCACCGTGAGCATCGAGCCATCAACATTGTCCGAACGAGGCGATTTCATCCGCGAGATCGTCGCCGCCGACTTGCGGGATGGCAGACACCAGACAATCGTCACCCGGTTTCCGCCTGAGCCGAACGGCTACCTGCACATCGGCCACGCCAAGTCTATCTGCCTCAACTTCGGCATCGCGCGTGAGTTCGGCGGCCGCTGTCACCTGCGTTTCGACGACACGAACCCCATCAAAGAAGAGCAGGAGTACATCGACTCGATCCAGGCGGACGTTCGTTGGCTAGGGTTCGATTGGGGCGAGCATCTCTACTTCGCGTCCGACTACTTCGAACAACTCTACGATTGGGCCGTCTACCTCATCGGGGCCGGCAAGGCCTACGTCGACGACCTCTCGGCCGACGAGATCCGCGAGTACCGCGGCGCTCTCACCCAGCCCGGCCGGAACAGCCCCTGGCGGGATCGGCCGATCGGGCAAAGCCTCGACCTTTTCGAGCGGATGCGGAAGGGCGAGTTCCCCGACGGGACGCGCGTGCTGCGCGCCAGAATCGACATGTCCGCCCCGAACATCAACCTGCGCGACCCCGTCCTGTACCGAATCCTGCATGCCGCCCATCCGCGCACCGGCGACAAGTGGTGCGTCTACCCGATGTACGACTTCGCCCACGGCCAGTCCGACGCGATCGAAGGGATCACGCACTCGATCTGCACGCTTGAGTTCGAGGTTCACCGGCCCCTCTACGATTGGCTCCTCGAGAACCTTCCGGTACCTTCCCGCCCCCGGCAGATCGAGTTCGCGCGGCTCAACATCACCTACACGGTCCTCTCCAAGCGCGTCCTGCTGCGCCTCGTCAACGAGAGCTACGTGCGCGGCTGGGACGATCCCCGGATGCCCACGATCGCCGGCCTGCGTCGCCGCGGCTTCCCTGCCGAAGGCATACGCGACTTCGCAGCCACGATCGGGGTGGCCAAGAGCGACAGCGTCGTAGAGGTGGGCCAGCTCGAGCATGCCGTGCGCAATGTCCTCAATCGGATTGCTCCCCGTCGCTTCGCGGTCCTGGCGCCGCTCAAGGTGGTCATCGAGAACTACCCCGAGGGTCAGGTTGAGGAGATGGACGTCCTCAACAACCCGGAGGACCCGTCGGCCGGGACTCGCAAGGTGCCGTTCATGCGCGAACTGTGGATCGAGCGTGAGGACTTCATGGAATCGCCTCCGGCGAAGTTCTACCGCCTGGCTCCGGGCCGCGAGGTGCGACTGCGGTCCGCGTACTTCATCACCTGTCGCGAGGTTGTGAAGGACGCGGCCGGAGAGATCGTCGAACTGCGCTGCACGTACGACCCGGCCACTCGGGGCGGAGACTCACCCGACGGACGCCGGCCCAAGGCAACTCTCCACTGGATCTCGGCCGGACATGCGATGCCTGCGGAGGTGCGGCTCTACGATCACCTCTTCAGCTGCCCGGACCCCGGCGCGGACGACCGCGACCTCTTCGCGGACCTGAACCCGGACTCGGAAAAGGTGCTCCTCGGCTGCCTCGTGGACCCGACCCTCGCCGCGCTGCCGGTAGGCGAAACGGTGCAGTTCGAGCGGCTGGGCTACTTCACTCCGGACTCCGATTCGACGACCGGCCGGCCCGTCTTCAACCGCACGCTGACCCTCAAGGACACGTGGGCCAAGCTCCAGGCGCAAGGCAAGCAAGGTTGAGCCGGTGCGGATGAGGGCGGCGGTATGCAGACGGTACGGTCCGCCCGAAGCGCTCCACGTCGAGGAAGTCGACCGGCCGGTGCCGGGTAAGAACGATCTTCTCGTCCGAGTACACGCCGGTGCGGTTACTTCGAGCGACTGGATCGTCCGCAGCGGCGCGGCAGGGAACATCAAATACCAGATCCTCGCCCGGCTGGCGCTGGGCGTGCGGGGGCCGAGGCAGCCGATTCTGGGCATGATCCTGGCCGGTGAAGTTGAGGCCGTCGGCGAGGGCGCCACCAGGTACAAACCGAGGGAGCGTGTCTACGCGATGACCATGCTCCGGTTCGGGGCCTACGGCCAGTACGCGTGCGTTTCGGAGACCGGCCTCATCGCGCCAATGCCCTCCAACCTGTCGTTCGAGGCCGCGGCGACCATTCCATACGGCGGGTTGCTGGCGATGCACTTCCTGCGCAAAGGCAGCATCGAGATTCGTCGGCGGGTGCTTGTCTACGGTGCTTCAGGCGCAGTGGGGACGTCGGCGGTTCAGCTGGCGAAGTGGTTCGGGGCCGAAGTGACCGGCGTTTGCAGCGGCCGAAACATCGAGCTCGTCCGATCGCTCGGCGCCGATCGAGTCCTCGATTACACCAAGGAGGACGTGGTCAGCGGGCGCGAAATGTACGACCTGATCTTCGTTGCCGTCGGCAATCGCGTCTCGCCCCCGCCGAGGTCGGCGTTCCTGCGAATAGTCGCTCCGGGCGGGGCCTTCGTAAGCGTCGACCTGGGGACACCCAACCTTCGCTCGGACGACCTCGTCCTGCTTACGCAGCTGGCCGAGAGCGGCCGGATCCGTCCAATACTGGACCGAACTTACTCGCTCGATGAGATCGCCGAAGCGCACCGGTATGTCCAGCAGGAGCACAAGCGCGGGAACGTCGTGATCACGGTCGACTAGGAAGCCGGTTAGGCGCCCGCCCCGCGGCGCTCGGACCTCGGCGCCTTTGCATCCGGCAGGAATCGGGCCTGATCGCGCGGCCTTGCCGCCTAAAACCCCCGGGAGCTCGCTCACCTGCTACCCGGGTTTGCATTTGAGAGGATCTATCGCCCCGACGGCAGGCGCGCGCGCTGCCGATGCCCCGATCGGGGAATCAAAAAAAAGGAGCCCGAGATGATCGGGCTCCTTTTAGTTCAGTCGCGGGTTAGTACGAGCGGTTGCTCGAGCCTCGCTGGCTGCTGAAGCAGTCGCTGCAGTAGACCGGCTTCGCGCCGCTGGGGCGGAAGGGGACCTGGGCCTCGCGGCCGCAGCTGGAGCACGTTGCGCTGAACATCTCGCGAGGGCCGCTCGAATAGCCGCCGCCGGAGTTGCCGCCGCCTGAATAACTGCCGCCACCGCTGTCACCGCGCTGGGCCTTCTTGGCCGCTCGGCATGATGGGCAGCGACGCGGCTCGCTGAACTGACGGTCTGCATAGAACTGCTGCTCGCTCGCAGTGAACGCGAACTCTTGGTTGCAGTCGGCGCAAACAAGCGTCTTGTCTTGTCCGTACAAAAAAGGAACTCCTTCTCGTGCGGCCTCAGCGAACCTTTCTCGCCGAAACCGATGAGAGGAGTGTCGTGTGCCGCCTGGTTTTGACACCTATTAGTGTCCGCAATCGACGATAGCACACCCCGCGGCGGCTGTCGACCTAATTGTTTTCCGATTGTGAACGGACAGCGATTCTGTCCGAGATAAGCGGACAGGGATTTTGTCACCCTCGATCCCATGAAGATCAGGGAGACGATCACATTGGACGCTCGTACGCAGCAGCGCCTTCTCGTATTGACCCATGTTCTCGCCGGAGA
>JANYJG010000055.1 GCA_025358515.1 Chloroflexota bacterium | reverse complement strand
GTAGTCGCAAGTGCGCCTCACCCGGGCGCTTGTCTCAACCGACACCGAGTTGGCTGCGCACTTGCGACTACTCGCCGAGGACGACTCGTCGTTCCTGTCGATCCAGGCTGAACTCGTAGTTGCCCGTCTTCCCCACCTTGATCTGGCCCATCTGGAGATCGTTCGCCGAGAGGCAGCCTACCGGCCCGAGCGGTGGCGTTGGGCTCTGCGACACCATTTGACCAACCACATCGCGGACTTAGCCCCGATCAGGCGCGCGGCTGACCTCCTTGAGATGATCGGGGCTGCGGAAGACATCAGACTGCTGCGGTCGATTGCCCGTAACAAGCGTCTGAAGATGCCGGATGTCGGTCGGACATTGCTCCGTCGCCTTGCCCCCACCGCCTACGTCGACGACTTGGGTCGAGTGACGATCCGCATTGGAGATCGGGTTGTGTTGGGTACAGACGTGCGCAAGAAGGTGCTCTCTCTTCTGGCTTTTCTCTTGACACGACCCCAGTTCACTGCATCGAGAGAACAGGTCATGGAAGCATTGTGGCCAGAAATGGAACCCGAGGCGGCAGCCAACTCCCTCAACCAAACGTCGTACTTCCTCCGTCAAGTCTTCGAGCCGCGCGCTGACGATGAGGCCTCGGCCGGGTATGTTACCAGCCGTGGTGATCTGATTTGGCTTGATCCAGGCCTGGTTCATAGTAAAAGCCAAGACTGCTGGAGCCTCATCGCCCGCATCCGTCAGGACGCGTCTCCCGCCCTCGTAACATTGCTGGCCGAGACATACACTCGGCGTTTCGCGACAGATTTCCTGTACGACGACTGGGCGTCGTCTTTTAGAGACACACTCCACGCCACCTTCCTCGACCGAGCGGAGCGTTCGATCGTCGCCGATATGCAGGCTGGCGCGTTTGATCGGGCGGTGACCGTTGCCCAGTTAGCCCTTCAGGCCGACCCCGACGCCGAAGAGATAGAACTCTGCTTGCTTCGGCTATACCGCTTGACGGGAGCAAACGCTGCTGCGGCCGAGCAGTACGTGCACTATGCCAGTGTCTTTCGAGAGCAGTTGGGAGAGGAACCGCCGCCTTTGGAGGATATTTGAATGGCCTAGGGTGGTTAGCCGTACGCCAGGTACCGTATTGACGCTGGTACCTCCGGCGACCTACGGTCCCAAAGGTCCGGAGCAGGCCCTAGCCTATGCGTCCGGGCGATAGCGCTCGGACGCTTGGAGGCCCCAGCCGAACTCGGGCACTTGGGCAGGGGATAAGCATGAAGTGCCACCCGCCGAGCGCTGCTTTGGATAGGAGCAGACCCCCGTGTCCGCTGAGCGAATCGCCAGAGCCTGGTGATCGGAATGCGCCGTCGAATTCAGTCGATCCTTTTGGCACTGGGTACTGGCCTTGCCGTGGCTGTCTCTGCCGGGGCCAGTTACAGATCATTCTGAGTACATCTCTCCCATAGCCGTGCGGAGCACAGCCTGGCTAGATTGCTTTGGCTGACGAGGAGTCTCCGTGAACCGCCGGCTTGGAGCAGTAATCGCAATCGTCGCGCTGGTCAGCGGCTTGCTGATGGCTGGCGCGATTTTGCGATTCCGCCTGGACCCTGGTATCTCCATCGACAACTCTGGGGCTGGGACGGCGTTCGGCCTGGCGTTCTGGATTGGCCTCACGCTGGCAGGGGCGTCCATGGCGGTTCGGATGCCGGGCGGGACACTGCTCGATGTGTCGTTTGCCCCCATAGTCGCCGCGACGAGCCTCGGAGGGCCAGCCGCGGCAGCTTGGACCGCGCTGATCGGGACAACACAGGCGCGAGAAGTCCGCCGAGAAGTCCCCTGGTACGGCATCGTTGCAAACCGCTGCGGCATCGTTGCGCCAGCAGTGATCTCCGGGCTCGCCCTCCAGGCTGTTCCAAATCGCACCATCCCCGCGGTCGACTTCGTCGCGACTGTAGCTGCTGCATTCGTCTGTTTCAGTCTCAACCTGCTGATAACCGCCGCATTCGTTTCAATGCGCGACGGCGAGCCTGTCGTGCGACTTCTTCGCACGGAGGGGGGCGCGTACGTGAACATGCTCGCGTTGGCGCCCGTGGCTTGGCTGATGGCGCGGATGTACGTGGCGGCGGGGTGGTGGGCGGTGCTGCTGTTTGCCGTGCCGTTGTACACGACCAGGCTCGCGTATAGCCGGTTCGTGGAACTTCGCGAGATGTTCACAGAGACGGTGCGTAGCCTCGCCGAGGCCGTAGACAAACGAGACAAGTTCACCAGCGGCCACAGCCAGCGCGTACAGGCGATCGCCATGGACATCGGCAAGGCGATGAGGTGCAGCGACGACGAGATGGAGGCCCTGGAGTGGGGCGGGCTCCTCCATGACATCGGCAAGATCGGCGTGCCGGATTCGGTGCTGCTCAAGCAGGATCGCCTGACACGCGACGAACGGATAACGATGAACTCCCATCCGGTACTGGGCGCGGAGATCATCGCCCCAGTCAAGTATCTCGCGCCGGAGCTGCCGATCATTCGCCACCATCACGAGTGGTTCAACGGCTCGGGCTATCCGGATCGACTGGTGGCGGACGAGATTCCGAGGCTGGCCCGGATCCTGCACGTGGCCGACGCATTCGAGGCGATGACGGCCGCCCGCCCATACCGAATGACACCTCTCACGCCCGAACGGGCGCTGGCAGAGTTGCGCAAGTTTGGCGGCATCCAGTTTGATCCCGATGTCGTGGACGCCTTCGTCAGGACGAAGTGGGCGGATGGGTTGGCCGATCCCGGTCGGGCCGACATTCGGGACGTGCCGTTGATCGGCGAGGCAGCCGCCTCGATGGCGATCAACGCCCAGGGCCCGACGCTCGTCAAACCCGCTTAGGTCAGCCCGTTCAGTGCCCGAACTCGGCGTCTTCTTGGGGTTGGGGCTTGGCTTGCTCGCGGGTGGGCGGCTGGAGAACCTGCTCGACATCCGGCTCCGCTGGCTGCCCGCGCTGCTGGCCGCGGCCGGCGCACGGCTCGCGCTGGACGCATTGCTGGCGGCGGGGAGCGTCCAGGACGGTCTGCGGCTGTGGCTGGTGCTCGTCTGCTACACGCTCCTGGCGGCAATGCTCCTGAGCAACCGAAGACTGCCGGGCATGACGGCCGCGGCCCTCGGAACGATCGCCAACGGGACGGCGATCGTGCTCAATGGCGGCTGGATGCCGGTCTGGCAGCCAAGTCTGAGTGCCGCCGGCCTGAGCCCGACCCTGCATTCGAACTTCCATCGGCTGCTGTCCGGACCGGTCGATGTCGGCTTCTTCGCCCACGGCGGCCCACTTGTGGACATCATCCCCATCCCTATCGCCATCCCGTACGTCCAATCGGTCACTTCGATCGGCGACCTGCTGCTCGGCGCCGGATTGGCCTTCTTCCTGTTCGCCGGAGTGGTTCGGGCGCCGGCGCTCGTGCCGGAGGATCTGCCCAGACGAACCTCGGGGGGCCTTGCGGCCACGGCCATTTCCGTAGTGGCGGCTGCCTTACCCGGACGCAGCGCTCTCAGCCATCCCTACGTTCGGCTCGCCTCCAACGGCGCGTTCTCGGCCATGTGGCTGGGCCAGGTGGTCAGCTCTCTGGGGGATCGCCTCCATCAGGTTGCTCTGGTGTTTCTGGTCGCTCGAGCGACAAATTCGTCGCCGCTGGCACTGGGCGTGGCTTTTGCTGCCATGACCCTGCCCGGTCTCCTGGTGGGACCGGTCGCCGGGGTGCTGGTCGATCGGTGGGATCGCAAACGGGTTATGGTCGTCTCCGACCTGCTGCGCGCCGGACTCGTGTCTTTGATACCCGTGGCGTCCGGCCTGCACGTCGGGCTGGTCGTCTGCCTGGTGTTTCTCCTCGCGACGGTTTCGTCGTTCTTCCGCCCGGCCCGAGTTGCGGCGTTGCCGCAGGTGGTGCCGGATGGGGATTTGCTGACCGCCAATTCGGCGATGTGGGTTGCGGACACGGTCAGCGATCTCGTGGGCTACGGCCTGGGCGGGCTGTTCGTGGCATTCCTTGGGCCGGCACTCGCTCTGGCGTTCTGGATCGACGGGGCGAGCTACCTGGCATCCGCGGCCCTGGTCGCGGCTGTAGCCATACCCGGAATCGCGAAGGTCAGCGCGAGCACTGCCCAAGTGGCTTCTCTGCGCGGCGAGATGGCCGATGGCTGGCGGTTCCTGCGCGGTGAGGCGGTCCTGTTTGCGACCACGGTTCAAGCCGCGATCGCCGAGTACGGCCTCGGGGCCTTGACCGCCCTCTCCCCGTTGCTGGTTGCGGCGCTGCCGCTCGGCGGAACGAACGCTCCGGCGGCGTATGGACTGTTCGAGATGGCCATGGGCGTGGGCCTCGTCGGCGGCGGGCTCGTGCTGGGCGGGCTGGGGACGCGGCTGCCAAAGGGTCCCAGCATCGTGATTGCGTTCACGGCCCTTGGCGCGGCCTTGGCGGCACTTTCGCTGGCCCGCAACCTGCCGCTGGCCCTAATCCTGGCGGTAGTCGTGGGAGTAGCCAACGTCAGCTTTGTCCTGCCGAGCCAGACGCTCTTCCAGCAACGAACCCCGGATTCGATGCTCGGTCGCGTGGTCTCGATCCGCCTCGCGATGGTCAACGCCGTGCTTGCTGCGGCGATGGTCACGAGTGGCGCCCTGGCTCAGGCATTCGGGCTGCACGCGGTCCTCTTCGCCTGCGGACTGCTGACTGCGACCGCGGGTTTGGCCGGCCTGACCGTACGCTCGATCCGGACCGTCTGACGTATCCGGTGCGCGTCGGCTAAACTGCCGCGGGGCGAATGCGCCCGACACCGTCACGGCGGGTAGGGCCCGCATAGTCCGCCGGCTGCTTCGGCCGCACCACGCAAACAACGGCACCCTGGGTGCCATACCAACACAGGAGTGACACGAGGGCATGACGGAGCGCGACAAGGAGCGGAACGAAACGCTCCCGCCCAACGAATTCGTGCCGGGCGAAGAGGATTTCGAAGACGAACCCGAAGAAGGTGAGGACACCGAAGGCGAGCTCTCTGAATCTGAGGCCGACGAGGAGTCTGCGGACGAGGCGCTTGCCGAGGACGAGTCTGCGGAGGAAGAGTCTGCGGCCGGAGCCGCGGCTGCAGTTGGAGGGTCGCGCGGCCGCTTCGGCTTTGGCCGGGCTCGGGGCGCCGACGAGCACCTCCGATCGATCGGGTCCGTCCGCGGCGCCCACGAGCGCGTCCACATCGACGACCGCCCATCGGCGATCTTTGCGCTGGTCTGCGCCATCGGTCTGATCGGCCTGCTCGCGTTCTCCTATGTCGGCGGGATCCTTCCCAAGGGGGCCGCTCCCTCGCTGACGAAGTTGCTGCTCGCGACCTACGTCCCGCCGGCCGGTTCGAACGCGTCGCTGTCCACGACCCCGAGCGTCGCGCCAACCGCAGCCCCGGCGGCGTCACCGAGCCCCTCACCGACCAAGTAGGTCGCGGCGGGCCGGTTGCCCGCGAGGGGGATCGGAACGGCCGGGCGTATCTTCGATTGCATGGATTCGGGGCGCGCTGCTCAACTGCGTGAGGAGATGGTCCGCGACCAACTTCGCGGCCGCGGCATTATCGACGAACGCTTGCTCGCGGCCATGGGTTGGATTCCGCGCGAGGCCTTCGTCCCTGGCGACGCTGCGGACCGGGCCTACCGCGACGAGCCGTTGCCCATCGAAGCGGGTCAAACGATCAGTCAGCCGTACATGGTCGGTTGGATGACCCAGCTGCTCGAGGTCGAGGCGGGCATGCGCGTTCTGGAGATCGGCACCGGCTCCGGCTATCAGGCCGCTGTTCTGGCCGCCATGGGCTGCCGAGTGATCTCCGTGGAGCGCCACGCGGCGCTGGCGGAAGCGGCTCGCGCCCGTCTGGCGGGTCTGGCGGGCGGGGTGAGTCCGGCGGGCGGGGTGAGTCTGAGTGAGCGCATCCGCATCGTGGTCGGTGACGGCAGCTTGGGCCTTCCGGACGAGGCACCGTTCGAGCGAATCCTCGTCACGGCGGCGGCGCCGCAGATCCCCGCCGCTCTGCGCGAGCAGCTTGCGGACGGCGGCCGTCTCGTCCTGCCGGTGGGACCGCGCAGCCTCCAAAGCCTGGTTCTGGTCATACGGCACGGCAGCGAATTCGAGGAGCGGAGCGGCGGCGCTTGCGTCTTCGTACCGCTCGTCGGCGAGGCGGGATTCGATCCGGAACCGGCGATCGATCCGCCCGCCAGCCGGCGCTTTCGATGGTTCCGACGTCATCTATAGTGGCCCCGTGAAGCACGTCTTCGTCTCCCCGCACCCGGACGACGTGGCTCTCTCTTGTGGCGGTCTGCTCGAGAGCCTGCGAGACCGCGGCGACGACGTCACGATCCTGACCGTCTTCTCCGGGGCCGGCGAATTGCCTCAGTTGACGCCGTTCCAACGGCTGGCCCTGGGTTTCGGTTGCCATGAGAGCGACGAATCGGAGGCGTTCGGCCCGCCGATACCCACACCGGTAGAGGTCATGACCATCCGACGCGCGGAGGACGCCGCCTACGCCCATTTCGTGGGTGCCTCGATCGTGTTCGTCAATCGCCCGGACGCGGTTTTCCGTGACTACCAGGGCGACGCCCAGCTGATGGGCAAGCCGCATTCGGACGACCCCTCGCCGGTGGAGGAACTGCGCGGCGCCCTGGCCGAGTTGGAGCCGGACCGCCTGTACCTCCCGCTCGCGATCGGCGGCCACGTGGACCACCGCCAGACCCACCGGGCCGCAATGGAGGTGCTGGCGGCGCCGGGCTCGCCGCTGCTTGGCTGCACCGCGTTCTACGAGGACTTCCCATACGCGGCGCTGAACGATTTCCAGGGTCTAGATCAGTTGGATCCCGAAACGCTCGCGAACCTGCGGGCGGACGTCGTGCTCGAGTCCGAGTACTGCGAGATCCGCGGCGTGATCGACCGAAAGCTGGGGGGCTTGAGATCATACGAGAGCCAGATGGGCCGGCTCTTCGGCGGCGATAGTCCGATGGACACGGCGGTGCGTGAGCGAGCGGCTCGGGTCGGCGAGTTCGGTGGCCGGGGCCCGGCGGAGAGGTACTGGCGAGTCACACCAAACCTCGGCCTGGGCCTTCTCCTGGTGTCGGCGGAGTAGCGAGGCTCCGCGACTATCGGGCCACCGTCTCGGAAGCGCGGAGACGGAGTGCTGCCTCGTCGTACAGGCGCTCGATCGAATCCACCATCAGTTCAATGCAGAAGCGATCGTGCACCAGGTCGTGGCCGCGGCGGGCGAGCATGTCCGCGTATGGGTGGTCCTTTAGCAGCCGGATTATCGCGGCCGCCAACGCGGTGCAGTCGTTGGGCGGGACGAGCAGACCGCTGACGCCGTCTTCGATCATCTCTGGAATGCCACCGACTCGAGACGCAACGACGGGCCGACTCAACGCCATCGCCTCCAGCACGCTCAGGCCCTGCGCCTCTCGATAGGACGGCAGCACGGCAACGTCCAGCGCGGCTGTGACGGCCGGCATGTCCTCGCGACGGCCGGTGAAGACGACACGCTCGCTTACGCCCAGCGTCGCCGCCTCGGCTTCCAGGGCATCACGCTCGGAACCTTCGCCGACTATCAGGAGCCACGCGTTGGGGACGGCAGCCAGGACGTCCGGCCAGGCGTCGATGAGCGTGCGATGGCCTTTCTCCGCCTCCAACCGCGCGACCACGCCCACGATCTGGGCGTCCTCTGGGATGTGGTACTCGTCGTGGAGCGTGCAGCAGGGCTGCTGGTGGTTGTAGCGCTGCAGGTCTACGCCGTTGTAGATCAGGCTGACTGGGGCGCCGAAGCGGCCCTCCTCGCGGATCTTGCGCTCGATGGCCTTGCTCACCACGATCAACCGGTCTATCAGCGGCGTGAGCTGTCGCAGTTGCTCGCGGTCGTCTACGCATCGGATGCGGCTCGAATGAACGGTCGAAATGACGGCCGGGCGCTGGCAGCCCCGCTCCCCGAGAAGCAGCGCCGCGCGCGTGCCGACGACCTCGGCCCGATACATGTGGTTGTGGATGACTTCCGGGTGGAACGAGCCGAGCGACTCGGCCACCGCCGCCACGGCCAGACGATCGTCCGGCTCGTCGATGACCGTCACGTCTATGCCGGCCTTCTGGAGGCGGCGGACGCTGCTGCCGTGCGTGAGCGAGATTACGCGGACGTCGTAAGCCTCGGGATTGAGCCGGGTCACGAGCGAGTAGACGTGCTCCTGGGCGCCGCCGTTGGTGCCGGTCGCCATGACCTGAGCCACGCGAACGCGGCCGCCAATGACCGGATCGTGGAAAGGCTTTTCCAGGCAGGGCTCAACGATAGCGTGGTCCGCGCCCATCGCTATCGACCCTCCGCCGGCGCCTGGGTGCGCTGGATCAGCAGCCGTTCAATAGGTTCGTCCACCGCGCCCCATTCGTACTTGTAGGGCTCGTTGCCGCGCATGAAGTCGAGGCGGGTACGTCCGAGCTCGATGGCTCGCTGGATGTAGCAGGCAACCATGACCACTCCGGGAGAGAGTTCTCGGGCGTCCGGCTCGACCCCCGCGTTGTAGTAATAGAGGGCGTTGCCATCGTCGAAAGTGACTCCGGCGGCGATCCGGCGGCCGCCGATGGTCAGGAAACTCAGGTCCACAATGCCTGTGCTAGCGCAATCATTGAAAAGCCCGGCGAAGAAGCGGCGGCTGGCAACTCCGCCCTCTGTCGGCGGAAAGAGGCCCTCCGCGCCCCAGCGCTTCTGGTGCAGGTCCACGAACGCGTCCAGATCGGCCGGTGGATCTGCCGATCGCTCCAGGGCCACGGGACCGGCGGCTTCGGCCCGTCTGATCTTGCGGCGGATCTCGTGCCGCTCCTTCTTGCCCAACCCACCGAGGTACGTCTCGAAATCCATGCCCGGCTCGAGCTTGAGGATGGGGCAGACGTCCTCGGTTTCGCGGGTGACGAGCCAACGCGAGGCCGGCGCCGCGCCCTCGAACGAGGCCACGAGCGCATCGGTAGCCGGGTCGCCGCCGCGAAGGCGGCGGAGGTCAACCACGTCCCAGCGCGATGGTTCCTCGGTGGCGAGCGCAGCCACCATCGCGCCGCAGATGGCCGCACTATCGGTCGGTGCCGCGAGGACTGTCGCGTAGTCTGCGTGGTACGAGGCGCCGAAGAAAACGCCGGTCGCCGATTCGGGCACCGGCCGCAGAGCCGGGCCGGCCTGATGGCGGAGGGTCGTGCGCGCAGCCACGTCGCCGGGCTCCAGCTCGTGGCGGTGCATCAGCGGAACGATGCCCACGATCTCGCCCGGGGCGGCGTCGTCCGTGACGACGAGCGTCTGGTCGTGGGCGGTTGCGCCGTACGCGTCCCACCAGGCCCGCTGCACGCAGTGGCGCGCGAAAGGAGTGGCGTGGGGGGTCCGATCGACGAGCCCATCCCAGGTCACGGCCGGGACGGACTGAAAGGGCCGACGTTCGGCAATCAGGCGGCGAACCCCGGTGCCGCTCGCGGCTGCGCCGTTTGCGGCGCTGCCCCTCTCGGCGCTCCCCACGGCCGAGACTTCGATTTGAGCTGATTCTGTTGTCCCTGGGGAGAGGCTGGTCACAGCCCGAGAATAGCACCAGAGCCGCGGACGGCCCTTGGGCGCGGCCGCCTGTCCCCGCGTCGACGAGTCAGCCTGATCGAACTAATCGGCGTGAAAGGCGGCCAGTCGTTCGGCCTCTGCCTCCAGCTCGCCCATGGTTGCGGCGGGGAGCAACTCGAACGGGCTCAGCTCGACTCGGCCCGCTTCGTAGCGCCATGTGCCCGCCACCACGCCATCCACCAGGAACGCCGGCACCGAATGAGGGGTCTTGGTGTTGAAGATGAGCGGCCTTCGCTCCTCCGACAGGATCTCGGTCCGGCGCGCGTGGGCGAGCAAAGTCGCGTCCCACGTCGGCAGGAAGCGGACCGGTGCCGGCGTCGCCGGATCCGGCAGCGGCGCGTCGCGCAGGTCGAAGAGCACGCGGCCTCGCTCGTCGCGGAAGCGGCGCAGGTCGAGTCGTTCGATCACCGGCCGGACCGTGGTGACGGGCAAGCCTGCCCAGTTGGCGACGTCGGCGACGGGAGCCGGTCCAAATCCACCCAGATACCGGCGCACTAGCAACTCGAGCCCGTCGGCGATCGCGGCGGGCCGGCTTGGCGCCACAGATCCCGCCCCGGACCCACGCTGCTGCTTGCCGAGCCACAGTTCCGCCAGCCCGTACAAATCGGCCCTGCGACGGAGCCACGTGCCGGACGGCGGCACACGGATCATGTCCAGCCATTGGCCCACGCCGACCCACGCGATGCGGGGATAGCCCTGCGCCTCCAGCTGCGCCTGAATTTGAGCCGCTGATCGCGGTCCGTCCGCCAGGATCGCTCGAGTGGCCGCGGCGACGGCCTTCATGTCGATGCCGTCGAGCTGCTTGCGCATCAGCCGCATCCACCATTCGGCCCGGGTGGCTCGAGTCGCTTCGGCCATCAGCGGATAGTCGGCCGCGGAGGCCATGTGGATGGTGGCCCTCATCATCGTCGCTTGAATGACGCTGCGGTTCTCCAGGGCTTCGGTCAGCGCCTCCCGCCGGAAATCGCGTAGCCGGCTCCACAGACCGACATATCCCGACGGCGAGTACTGCGTCTGCAAGCCGCCGACCTGCTCGATGGCAGCGCTGATCGGCAGGTCCGAAGGCTCGAGCAAAAGCTGGCGCGCCAGCATGGCGCGATTTAGGTCTCGGGCGCTGAGGACCCGCTCGGCCACCTCAGGAGAGCCGATCGAGCGGCACCACGGGGAGGCATCTGCTGGTCCCGTGCCGGCAGTCTAGGAAGCCCGGGAAGATCGTCGCGCTCTGCGCGAAAAGCCGATCGCCATCTCGTGTGTCGAGAGCCTCGGTCATAGCCGCATACGCTCTTGGTCATCTGGTCCGGACATCCATTCCTCGAATCTGCTCGGTCGATGGCGTCAGCACCCTGCGCCGTCCCGATCCTAATCAGATGGGGCACGCTGACCTTCCCGCGTCGTTGCCGGTTACGCCTCGCGGTCCGACCGACGGAGCTCCGGGCCTCAGGCGTAAGCCGGCGCCACGTGAATTGGGGCGGACCCTCGCTGCTGGCGTGCCTCCCACAGCAAAACCGCGAGACAGCCGAAGAAGGTGAGCGAAACGCTGGCGGTCGCGAGCCAGGCATTCGAACTTCCGTCGGCGAACAAGGTCGCCCAGCCCAGCAGCGGGAACATGACCGCCCAGTTCTTGCCGCGCTGCACCAGGTACGCAGTCGGCAGCAAGAGGAGCACGGCGTAGTGGTCTCTGAGTGGGGATGAGATGAGTTGGCTGGCCAGGATCGTGATTAGCAGACTGATATCCGCCGGCGCGTAGCGCAGGGCCAGCGCCAGGGCGGCGACTGCCAGCGCTACCGACGCGAGTTGGACGACCGTGGCCATGCCGTCGGAGGCGCCCGCCAGATGCGCGACCGCCCCCGGAGCGAAGTTGTGGGGAGTGGAGAAGTCGCCGCCCATGCCACGCAGCAGATCCACGTAAGAAGCCCACGCCCCGACCCCGGTAAAGACCGTGGTTACGGCTACGAGCGCCACCCCAATTGCCACGGCAACCGCAACAGCGCGGAACCGTCGCGTGGCAATCGCCCACACCACCAGCAGGCCCGGCTGAACCTTGATCAGCGCCCCAACCGCAGCTGCCGTACCCACAACGCCGGCGCGGTCAATCCCGCGCCATGCCGCCGCGAACCCAAGAAAGAGGATCGGTTCCACCTGGCCGAGTTTCACCGCGTACAGGAGCGGCCAGTCCAGCGCCGCAACTATCACGATGAGCCAGCGGACATCGCGCCGGACCGGCAGCATGGCCACACCCGCCACGAAGCAGAGGGCCATCGCCACGCTCCATAGGCCGGCGGCCGCGCCCCCGAGGGAGAGCCATGGGACCAGCGCGACGGCGAACGTCGGCGGATACAGGTAGACATCGGGACCCGTGCCGCCGTTGATCGCGAAGGCGTTCTCGTACATCGGCTTGCCGTCGAGCAGCGCCCGAGAAGCTCCTTCGTAGGCGCGGTAGTCGTAGCCGAGCGTCGCCCCCGCGGTCCCCAGGACGAGTGCGAACATGGCGGCCAGCAGCAGCAGCGACACCACGGGCACGAACGCCCTTGCCACGAGCCGGCGGGGGGTTGCCAGCGAGCCGGCGGGGCTCATTGCTTCGGAGTCCTCCCCGCGCCGGCGGCCGAGCTCCCCACGCCGGCCGCCGAGGCCCGCTTAATGCCGCGATGCACAAACCTGATCCGAACCAGGTCCCAGGCCACGCGCAGGGCCAGTCCTAGACGAGGTTGCATACGCGAGCCGCGTCGGTCGGACCATTTGATCGGCACAGTGACGATCCTGTACTTGCGGCGGCGAGCCACGTAGATGAGGTCCACGTCAAAGACGATGCTCGTTATTCGCAACCGCGTGAAGAGGTCCTGAGCCGCGTCCCGCGTAAATCCCTTGAATCCGCACTGCGTGTCGCGGACCGAGCCCGTTGCCCAGACCTGGGCGAGCAGGCGGAAGGCGCGGCCAACGAGCCTCCGGAAACGAGGCTGACTTGCCCGCATGTCCGAGCCGTCGGGCTGGATCCGGCTGCCCAACGCCACGTCGGCATCATGCAGCGCCCTCACCAGGTGGAACAGTTGGTCCGGCGGCGTGGCCATGTCGGCGTCGGCAAAGACGAGCACGTCGCCCTGGGCAGCCAGCATCCCCGCGCGCACTGCCGACCCCTTGCCGCCGTGGGGCAGACTGAGCAGCCCTAATGGCGGGCAATCCTTCTCGCCGGGCGCAACCCCGGCCGGCCCGTCGCCGGCGAACTCAGGACGGCGCCGCACCAGATTCGCCGTCCCGTCCGAGCTGCCGTCATCGACGACCAGGACGCTCACCAACTCCGGGAGCGCCTCCTTGGGGGCGGCGCGCAGGTAGGCGAATAGCTCGTCCAGCGCCGGGCCCAGGCGGGCCTCCTCGTTGTACGCGGGCAGAACGACGGCGAGACTCTGAAAAACCATGACCGGGAGTGTACGGGTCCGCCCACCGGCCCGCACCGCCCCAGCACCTCGGCCAGCCTCGGCAACGGCCGATTCTTCGGCCATCTGGCCGGCGACAAGAGCATAGGTCGTTCGTACCGGCTGGCCCGTGGCCCTTGCGGTGCTACGCTGCACCGCCGTGCGCATCCCAATCGCTCTGTATGCCCTCGCCCTGATTGTTCGGGGCCTTCTGTTTGGGCTGCATCCAGATGCCGCGTACCCAGACTCGTACTACTACGTCGATGTAGCCCGAGCGCTTCAGACCGGCCACGGCTTCAACATCGACTTCATCTGGTCCTTCGTGGATGTGGGCGGCCGTATCCCGATCCACCCGATGCTGCCGATCCCGAGCAATGCCCACTGGATGCCCCTGGCCTCACTCGTTCAACTGCCCACGATGTGGCTGCTCGGTCCAACGCCGCTGGCCTCGTCACTGCCGTTCTTGCTGATCGGATCGCTGGCGGCGCCGCTGACCTGGTTCGTTGCCCGCGACATCGGGTCCGGAAACCGGATCGCGCTTGCGGCCGGCGTCGCCGTCGCCATCCCCGCCGCCGCAGCCATCTACATGGCCCAGCCCGACAACTTCTCCCTCTACCAGCCCCTCGGGACTGCTGCCTTATGGCTGGCCGCGCGCGGCCTGCGGGGCCACCACTGGTCTTTCGCCCTGGCGGGTCTGGCGGTCGGCCTAGCCACTCTGGCCCGAAACGACGGCGTGCTGCTGGGCGCGGCCGTTGGGCTGGCATTCGTCTGGGATCGCTGGCGTGGTGGGCCGGCCGGCATCTTTGGGGCTGGCGCTACGCCATCGCGCGGCGGACGTAGACCGGCGATTCCCTGGCGCTACGCCTTCGGTTGCCTGGGCCTATTCCTGGTGGTCATGGGGCCATGGTATTTGCGCCAATTTGAGGTCTTCGGCAGCCTTTCGCCATCTTCGAGTTCCGGCCGGATACTCCTGATTCGAACATACGAGCAGATGAACAGCGTCACCAGCGACACCTCGCTGGCGGCATTCCTGGGCCAGGGAATCGGGCCGTTGCTGGAGAGCCGCGTCCTGGGCCTCGTCTCGGCCATACAAATCTTCTCGGTCCTGGCGTGCTCCGTAGTTCTGGCGCCGTTCGTGGTCATCGGCTGTTGGGTTCGCCGTCGTTCACTCGACTTCGGGCCGTTCTTCATTTACGCCGCGCTTCTCTTCGGTGCTTCGGGCCTGCTGTTTGCCGTGCACGTTCCGTACGGAACGTTCCTGCATTCGGCCGTGGCCCTGGTGCCGTTCAGCTTCATCGCCGGAATGGAGGGAGTTGCCCTGGCCGTCCGATGGGTTGCCAAACGACGAAGCAGCTGGCAAGAAGACCGGGCAACACGCCTCTTCCTGGCGGCCGCGGTGGCGACCGTGGTTCTCAATGCCGCCCTCTTCGCCGCGCTGGCGAATCGGTCCTGGGATACAGACCACGACGCTCGCGTCGCGGCCGGAGCGGCGCTCGATGCGGCCGGGGCGCCACGCTCCGACATCCTGCTCAGCGCGGACCCAGCCGGCTTCGAATACTTCACCGGGCACGGCGGCGTCGTCACACCCAACGACTCGCTCGAAGTGATCCACCAGGTCGCGCAAGACTACGGCGCGCGCTGGATCGTCCTGGAACGAGCCCATATCGTTGGGCCGCTGACGCCGGTCATCGAGTCGAGGGTAAGGCCGAGCTGGATCGGCCAGGCGATCTTCGTTCGGCCGTGGCACGGACCCGCGAGCGGAGACGCGGCGGCCGATAACGCGCCCGAGCTGGCGATCTATCCGGTCTGCACTTCCGTCGCCGACAACCGTTGCGGGGGCACGGTCCCATGAGCCGCCGCGAGGCCTGGCTTAGTGCCGCCGGCATCTTCCTGCTGGCACTTGTCGTGCGGGCAGTGGCGGCGGCCGCCGTTTCGTTTCCTGTGCCAGAGGATACGGCCTACTACGCCGGTGTGGCCCGAAACCTGGCAGGTGGCCGGGGTTTGGTCAGCTATGCGCTGTGGAGCTACCAGACAATGCCTCTGACCGTGCCGCGGGCCGCCTTCGAGGTCTGGCTGCCGCTGCCCTCGCTGTTGGCGTCGATCCCCATCGCCATTGCCGGCGCTGCGAACTGGTTCCGTGCTGCCCAGGTCGTCTCGGTGATTGCCGGCGCTGCAGTGGCTGCCCTTGCCTGGCGCCTGGGCGCCGACGTTGCCGCGGAGACGAAGCTCCCCGTCGGGCGGGCGCGAACCCTGGCGGTCGGCTCGGGCGTGGTAGCCAGCTTCCTCGGGCCGCTCGTGGTCTACGGCGCGCTGCCCGACTCGACGGCCCTGTTCGCCGCCCTCTCGCTGGCGGCCTGCCTTCTCATGACCCGGATTTCGGCGCGCGCGGCAGGTCCGACGGGCACCGTTTCTGCCGGGACGGTCCGCGCCGTCCGCGAGCCGCTCATCGCCCTCGGCGTGGTCATCGGGTTGGCCGCTCTGACTCGCAGCGAGGCAGTCTGGCTGGGCCTCGCCTGGATCATCGTGGTGTGGCGCTGGACGCCGGGCTCCCGTCAACATCGGGTTGCGCTCGTGATGGCGCCGGCGATCGTAGCCGGCCTCGTCTTCGCGCCGTGGGCCATGCGCGACTGGCTCGTGTTCGGCAGTCCGTTGCCTGGCCAGACCCTCGCCAACGCCCTTTCGGTCAGCGGCTTCGACATCTTCGCCTACCAGCAGCCACCGACTCTGGCCAACTATTTGGCCCAGGGTCCGGCCGCGTTGCTGGCCATGCGCGTCAACGGAACCGCCCACAATCTGTTCAACGTGCTCGTGATTCCGGGCTTCCCTATCGGGCTGGTGGGCCTGGTGGCACTGCCCTGGGCGGGTTGCCGGGCGGCGCTGCGGCCTCTGACGATCGTGGCGGTCGTGACCCTCACCTTCACGAGCCTGTTCTTCCCCGTCAGCACAACCTGGGGAACGTTCCTGCATGCCGCGGGCTCGATCTTCGTGCTGTTGATCGTGAGCTGCCTCGTCGGCCTCGACGGACTGATCGCCGCGATCGGCCGCTTCCGCCACTGGACCAGGCCCGTCGCCTGGCTCGGGCCCGCTCTGGCGGTGGCCGTGGCCCTGCCGCTGCTGGCCGTGCAGGTGGTGGCCCTGGGCCGGACCGCCCGCGACGTCCAGGCTCTATACCAGGCCCTGCCGGCCGCCATGGCCCGCGCCGGAGTTCCGCTCGCGGGTGCGGGCCCGATCGTGAGCGATCACCCGATCTGGCTCGCGGAGTTGGCCGGGGTTCGGACCCTGGCTCTGCCGGAGGAGTCGCCGCAGTCGGTGTTGGATCTAGCCCACCGCTTCGGAGCGACGCTAGTCGTCCAAACCGACGATCGGCGGCAGTGGCCGGCCGTCCTCGGCAGCGACCAGACCGGGGCAAGATGCTTCAAGGAACTCCATCTGACCGACGACTTGGGACACACACCGGAGGAAGGCACTCCGTTGGGCCAAATACACGTCTTTCGGATCGTCTGCCCATGAGAGACGGCCCGTATACTCCAACCGATATGGACGCTTCAAGAGCCGCCCCGGAATCGCGCGACTCGCGTTTCGACGAGCTATACGCCGAAGCGAAGTCCACGCTGGGCTACGGTGCCAATAATCTTCGTTCCGTCACCGAGCGATATCGAGAGGCGTACCGCGACACCCTGGGTCGCTGGCATCGCCTGCGCGATCAACTGGAGGCCGCCGACCGCGCCCCGCAGCCTTCTCTTGAGGGCGGCGATCCTGCCGCTGCCGCCGAGGCCGGAGCCGAGGACGCGCGAATGCGGGCGACCCGCACCGATGTGGAGCACCTGACTGCCGATGTGGGCCGCCACCAGCAGGAACTGTCAAAGCTCGAGCTGTCGGTTCGGAGCATGGAGAACGCCTGGCTCTTCCTTGAACGTGGCGATGCCAGCCTGCTCGCGGAAGTTGCCGAGGGTCTATCCACTGATCTTCAGATGCGAATCGTCCAGGCTCAGGAAGCAGAACGATCGCGCTTGGCCCAGGAAGTCCACGATGGACCGGCGCAGGCTCTTTCAAACGCGATCTTCCAGGTGGAATACATCGAGCGCGTCCTGACCGAGGACGTGCGGATGGCCGGCAGTGAGTTGCGCTTCCTGCGCGAGCTGCTCCGCCGCGAGCTGGGTGAAGTCCGCACCTTCATCAGCCAGCTTCGGCCGCCGCTCCTCGACGAGCTCGGCCTGGACGGCTCCATCTTGGACGCCGTCGAAAGCATGGCCGCCCTGACCGGCGCCACGGTCGAGACGGAGTTGCGAGCGCCCGGTGACAGCATGAATTCGACTCAGCAGACGGCGGTGCTTCGCATAGTCCAGGAAGCGCTCCAAAATGTGCGAAAGCACGCCGGGGCAAATCGCACTGTCGTTTCCACGCGACTAAACGAGAATGGCTGGGTGCTGGAGGTCTCCGACGACGGACGCGGCTTCGACGTCAGCACAATGGCTGCTCGCGGCCGTCGCAACTTTGGCTTGCAGTTCATGAGAGAGCGGGCGGAGCTCATCGGGGCGAAGTTCGAAGTCCGATCACGGCTCGGTGGCGGAACCGTCGTCTGGTTGTCGATTCCAATGGGAGAGGAAAGCGTATGAGTTCGATTGACTACGCCGGGCCGGATCGGCGCCGACCGGGACCGCTTGGGCGGAGCGGTGAGAGGACGACCATCCTCCTTGTCGACGACCACACTCTATTCCGTGTCGGGATGCGCAACATCATCGAGCGCGAGGCCGACTTCGAGATCATCGGCGAGGCTGACGACACGCGCGGCGCCTTCGACCTTTCGGTCCAGCTTTCGCCGGACATCATCTTGATGGACCTCTCGCTGCCGGCCCCAGGTGGCATCGAGACCACGCAGCGGATCAAGCGCGAGTTGCCATCCGCCGGGATCATCGTCCTCGCCGTCAGCGAAGACGAGGACGCCCTGTTCGACGCCATAAAGGCAGGAGCGGCCGCGTTCATCTTGAAGGATGTCGCCCCCGACGATCTGATCACAATCATCCGGCGGGTTGCCAATGGTGAATACCTGATCAACGACAAGGTCTTTGCCAAGCCCGCGGTCGCGAGCCGAGTCCTCAAGGAGTTCCGCGAGCTTGCCATCTACGGTCAGGAAGCGGCCCCGATCTTCGCTCCTCTCTCTCCTCGCGAGGTCGAAATCCTCGACAACATCGCCCAGGGCATGACCAACAAACAAGTCGCCTACGCCCTGTCGATCAGCGAGCAGACCGTCAAGAACCATATGTCCAGCATCCTGCGAAAGCTGAGTGTGAACGACCGGACCCAAGCGGTCGTCTACGCCATGCGACAGGGCTGGATTCGAATGCCGGAGGATTAGTCCGGCTGTGCCTAACGAAACCCTCCCGCTGCCGCTTCTCGAGATAGCGGAAAGGGCCCGGCGCGAAGTCGACCTCCTATCTCGGGAGATCGGTGAGGTCGAGTTGCTCGTCCAACAGGCTCGCTCCGAGGCGGGCCGGCATGAGCAGAAGCGATCGCAGGCCGCCGACAAGATCAAGGGCGCGGCCAAAGTGGGCGAGGGAGAAGATCCCGATCCCACCGATCAACTGATCTCGCTTACGAAGCGCTCCATGATCATGGAAGCGCAGGTCGACATCCTCGACGGCAAGCTCAAGATCCTGAGCCGCTTTCGGGAGAGTCTGCGTCGTTACAGCGCCGAACTCGACCGAGCCACGGTGGGTGGAGCGGTTCCCCAGCACACGACAGACAAGCTCGACAAGAGCACGCCGCTCCCGCTGTCATTCTCGCGTCTGGTCCTGGCCGCGCAGGAGGACATGCGCCGCGAAATCGCCCGCGCCATGCACGATGGCCCGGCCCAGAGCCTGACCAACATCGTTCTCCAAGCCCAGATCGTGGAGAGACTCCTGGAGCGGGACCCGAGTCAGGCCAGGGCAGAGATCGGGCAGCTCATCGGCATGGTCCAGCGCACGCTGGACGCGACCAAGACGTTCATCTTCGATGTGCGGCCGATGGTCCTCGACGATCTAGGCCTCGTGCCAACGCTCCGGCGCGTGGCCAGGGACCGCGGCCGTCGCTCGCAGATACCGATAGAGTTCGAGTCCTTCGGAAGCGACCGCCGACTGCCGATGGACGTCGAGAGCGCCTTGTTCCGAATCATCGACGAGACCGTCACGGGATTCCTGTCGTGCCATCCGGACCGGATCGCGATCCGCTTCGAATGGTCGGACGAATCGGAGGTCCGGATCTCGGCCCGGCGCGAGGTCGTGGAGGAGACAGCGGAGCCGGAACCGGAAGTCTCGCTGCCGCCCGATAAGCGCGGCAAGAACGTGGAGCGGGAGATCCCGGAGGCATTGCGGGCCATGATCGACGAGACTCGGGCCGCCAAGGTCTCCAAGGCCGCTCGATCCAACCAACCGCTGGCCCTGCCCGCCTCTACGTGGCGCGAGATCCAGCAGCGCGCCGACACGATCGGCGTCACCACCGAGCTCGTCGACGACGGGCGTGAGGTGGTCCTGGTAATGACCGCGAGTTGAGGAGAGGCTGCGTGGCGCCCGGCCGCGAAGGGCCGCAGACCGGCCAGGGGCTGGTCGAATACGGCCTGATCCTGATCATCGTGGCGGTCGTGTGCGTGTTGTCGCTACTCTTCTTCGGCGATCAGCTGTCCGCGTTACTCAGCCTCGTCGCTTCAGCCGTGTAGCGCCTCCAGGGGGCGCGCACTTGCCCAACCGCGCCGAGGGCACGGCCCCGGTTTTTGTGCCTGCAACCGACTCCCCGGACCTATTCCAGACCAGCCGTAGGTCCTTTTGCGGAGAATCCTTCCTAGACCACGTAGCCCATTGGTATAGTCGCGTTTAGGTTGGCCGCAAGGCAAGGTGGTGACACCTGTCACATTCGCGCTGGGGAGTCTCTTAGTGAAGCGTTCAAATCGTCTGCTGATCCTCGTTGGTGTCTTCTTGGCCGTACTCGGCTTTATGGGAGCCGTGATGGTTGCGAGTGGCGGTGGAGGCACCAGCGGCCCCACGCCCGTGCCAAGCTCATCCGCTGAGGCCCGGGCGAACGTCGTCGTCGCCAAGACAAATATCGCTTTGGGCGACAACATCACAGCCAGCATGGTCGATGTCAAGAGCATCACCCTGACCGAGAAGACCGCCCTGGGCGACACGTTCACGACCACCGATGAGGTCGTCGGAAAGGTGGCCGGCGGAGCAATCCCGGTCGGTACCGTGCTCGAGTCAGGCAAGAGCTTCCTATCGCCTGGTTCAATGGTCGATGGCCAAGGGATCGCGTCCGCTCTGGCCGCCGGCAAGGTTGGCGTTTCCATTGAAGTCGACCAGATCAACGGTGTTGGCACGCTCGTCGTGCCGGGCGACCGCGTCGACATCATCCTGTCCGTCTATTCCGGCGAGCTTTCCTTCACAAATACGAAGAACGCCAACGGCAGCACCATCAATGTGCCGGGCGCCCCAGATCCTACGGTCAAGATGCTCATCCAGAACAAGAAGGTTCTGGCGACGCTGCTTCCGCCCGTCGCCACAGTGGCGACCACCAGCCAGGCAGTTGCGGGAAGCTCGGCGGCGCCTTTGGCTGTGCCGTCAAGTGCCATCGTTCAGAACACCGGCCGACATATGATCGTGATCCTGGAAGTCGATCCTCAGGAAGCCGAAGTCATCCGATGGGCCCAGCGGGCCGAAAAGGCCGACCCTCAGAACTACATCAGCCTCGATCTGGCCCTGCGCTCCCCCAAGGACAACGACGCGCCCAAAGTGGACACGACCGGCATCACTTACAAGAAGCTGGTTGAGGCTTGGGGCCTCCTGCCGCCCGATGCGCGGGGCATCATTCCCGCGGACGTCGCCAAGGGCATCAAGTGGTAGTAGGCCGCGCCGCTACGGCGGCGTCGGTTCGAGCAAGAGGCCGAGCTTTTCGGCCTCCAGCACCTGAGAGCGATTGACCTGAATGGCTGACCGGATCCAAGTCCTCATCGTCGATGACATCTCGGAAACGCGCGATCACCTCGCCAAACTGCTCAGCTTCGAATCAGACATCGAAGTGATCGGAACCGCGGCTTCCGGTACCGAGGCCATCGAACAGGCCATCAAGCTTCGGCCCGATGTCGTCCTGATGGACATCAACATGCCCGACATGGACGGCATCGCCGCGACCGAGCAGCTCTCGTCGCAAGTTCCGTCCGCGGCCGTGGTCATGATGTCCGTCCAGGGTGAGGCGGATTACCTGCGGCGGTCGATGCTGGCCGGAGCCCGCGAGTTCCTGGTCAAGCCCTTCAGCAGCGACGAGCTCACTGCATCCATTCGCCAGGTCTACTCCCGAGAGCGAGAGAAGGCCGGACGGCTGGCAGCGGCACCGGCCACGCGACAGGGCGCCGAGCCGACGGTAGAGGGCCAGGTCGTGGCGGTCTTCAGTCCAAAGGGTGGCGTTGGGCGCACGACCATCGCGGTCAATTTGGCCGTTGCCGCAGCCACAGAAATGGGCAAGAAGGTTGTCCTGATGGATGCCTCGTTCCAGTTCGGCGATGTCGCGGTCCTGCTCAACCTCAATCCAAAAGAGAAGTCCGTGGCCGCGCTCATCTCCGAGTTGGAGGAAGGCCTCGATCCGGAGTCCGTGGAGGCCTGCACCCTGGCCCATTCCTCGGGTATTCGGGTCTTGCTGGCGCCGCCCTCACCGGAAGTGGCCGAGCTGATCACCCCTGCCGGCGTCAAGCGCATCATCGAGGTTCTGCGCCATAACAGCGAACTCGTGGTGGTCGATTGCGCAGCGTGGTTCAACGACACCATGCTGGGCATACTGGACATGGCTGACGTGGTTTTGACCGTCCTCACGCTAGAGATCACCAGCATCAAGAACATCCGACTTTTCCTGGAGGTCGCCGAACAACTCGGCTACTCCCACAAGATCCGACTGGTTCTCAATCGCGCCGATACGACCCTGGGCATCAGGGTCGCCGATGTGGAGCATTCGATCGGCCGAAAGATCGACCACACGATCGTCAGCGACGGGCGCGCCGTCGTGTACGCGCTCAATCGCGGCGTGCCGTTTGTTTTGAGCAATCGCGAGAGCCAAGTTTCTCAAGACGTATCCCGTCTAGCCACTGCGGTGGTCGGAAATCGAGAATCGCACGAAGACGATACCCCCAAGGTTGCCCCGAAGGGCAAGTCGCTCTTCGCATGGAGATGAAGTCATGAAGCGGCCGGTGCAAACTAACGACGACTGCTGGCAAGGGGTGTAGGCGATGTCCCTCCTGACGCGAATCGAAAGCGCCCGACCGGGCGCGGCGCCCGGTACCACCGGCGGTCCTGCCGGTTCCGGCGGATCGACCGGCGCAGGCTCCGGAACTCCCGGCCAGCGAATGCTGAGCCAAGCGCCTGTGCGAGAGTCGCTGCGCGAGGTCAAATTCCGGATCCAGTCGCGCGTGATTCAGGATCTGGACCCCAAGCTCGACCTGGCCAATCAGGTCGAGGTCCGGCGCCAGATCGAGGAGATCTTCGGGCGCGTCATCGACGAGGAGGGCCTGGCCCTTACTCGCGCCGAGCGCGTGCGCATGCTCGAGCAGATCACCGACGAGATAATCGGTCTCGGCCCCATGGAGCCGCTCCTGCGCGACGAGACCGTGACCGAAATCATGGTGAACGGCCCGCGCCAGGTGTACATCGAGCGCAACGGCCGCCTCGAATTGACCAACGTCGTCTTCCAGAATGACGACCACGTAATGCGCATCATCGATAGGATCATCTCCCCGATCGGACGCCGAATTGACGAGTCGAGCCCGATGGTTGACGCACGCCTGACGGACGGCTCCCGCGTCAACGCCATCATCCCGCCGCTGTCGCTGGTCGGACCGGTGATCACAATCCGCAAGTTCGCGGCCTCGCCGTTCACCGTCGACGACCTGATCCGGTTCGGCACTGCCACACCGGAGATGTTCGACTTCCTGCGCGCCTGCGTGGAAGCCCGGCTCAATATCTTCGTTTCAGGTGGCACCGGCTCCGGCAAGACGACCACTCTCAACGTCCTGTCCTCGTTCATTCCAAACGACGAGCGGATCATCACCGTGGAAGACGCCGCGGAACTGCAGCTCCGTCAGGAGCACGTGGTGACGCTCGAGTCGCGGCCGCCGAACATCGAAGGCCGCGGTGCCGTCACGATCCGCGAACTGGTTCGGAACTGCCTGCGCATGCGGCCCGATCGAATCATCGTCGGTGAGTGCCGCGGCGGCGAAGCTCTGGACATGCTCCAAGCCATGAACACCGGCCATGATGGCTCGATGTCCACCGGCCACGCCAACACCCCGCGGGACATGCTCGCCCGCCTCGAGACAATGGTCCTCATGGCCGGCGTGGACCTGCCGCTGCGGGCCATCCGCGAGCAAGTCTCGTCTGCAGTGGACCTGATCGTTCATCAGACCCGCATGAAGGACGGTTCGCGCCGCATCGAGTACATCACCGAAGTACAGGGCATGGAGGGCGATGTAATCGTTATGCAGGATGTCTTCCTCTTCGAGCAGACCGGGGTCATAGAGGGCAAGATCCAGGGCCGGCTGAAGGCCACCGGCATTCGGCCCAAGTTCGTCGAGAAGTTCGAGATCATGGGCATCCACCTGCCGCGCGGCCTGTTCGGCTTCGCGTACTGAGCGGCGGAAGAATCTCATGCTTGGCCTAATCGTCGCAACCCTCTTCGGGCTCGGGATCCTGGTCGTTTTCATCGGCCTGGCCAGGTCCAGCCGGGGCAGTGGAATGAGCGCCCGACTCGAGCGCTACGCCGCCGGCAAGACGGAAACGTCGTCTTCTTCGTCGCCGTCCGCAGGCCTCGGCGAGGTGCTCGCCCAGAGTGTCGCGTTGGCGCGCCTCAACCGGGTCGTGGAACAGCGCGACTTCGGCGCCAACCTTGCCCGCGACATCGCTCGCGCAGACCTCAAGCTGAAGCCCAGCGAGTACCTGGCCATCTGGTTCGGGTCCATCGTGGGCGTGCCGATCCTCTTTCTAGTTCTGAGCCTGGTCTTTGCGCCGCTCGGGTCGCCGATCGGGCTGCTCTTGGGGATGCTCGTGGGCTTCTTCCTGCCGCGCTTCTGGCTGGGCCGGCGACGTACTTCCCGATTGAACTCCTTCAACAAGCAGCTGCCCGACACAATCACCCTGTTAGCCAACGCCCTGCGCGCCGGCTCCTCGTTCCTGCAGGCCATCGAGATGGTGGTTCGCGAAGCTCAGCCGCCGATAACGATCGAATTTGGCCGGGTCGTGCGCGAGGTCAACCTCGGGCTTGCCTTCGACGTGGCGCTGGAGAACATGGTTCGGCGCGTTCGTTCGGACGATCTCGAACTGATGGCCACGGCCATCACCATCCAGCACCAGGTCGGCGGCAACCTCGCCGAGATCCTCGACTCGATCGCCTTCACGATTCGAGAGCGCGTCCGAATCAAGGGCGAGATCAGAACCCTGACTGCCCAGCAGCGAATGTCGGGCTACGTGGTGGCGTTCCTGCCGATCGGCCTGACCGGCGTTCTTTTCATCATTGCGCCCAAATTCATGGAGCCAATGTTCATGAATCCTCCCGCCGGCCTGTTCGGCCTGCCGGCCGGAGTGATGATCCTCATAGTCGCCGGCACATTCATGTTCGTCGGGTTCATGGCGATCCGGCGAATCGTAGCCATTGAGGTCTGACAGATGCCAGTAGTCATTCTGGGATTGCTGGTCGGCGGCGGCATCCTCATCGTCTTCATCGGCCTCAGCGCAAGCAAGCCGATCGATCCGGTCCAGGCCCGCCTGACCCAACTCGGCGCCATCCAGGCTCGAAACCTCGAAGAGCTGGAGTTGCAGGCGCCGTTCCTCGAACGCACGATGCGCCCGCTTGTCGGACGCCTATCCCACGCCTCAAGTCGAGTCACGAGCGCGTCCTCCGCCGACACCATGGAGAAGCGCCTCGCATTGGCTGGCAACCCCGGCGACATGCGCATCGCCGATTGGCTGGGCGTCAAAGCCCTGGTCGCCGTCGCGACAGGCGTGATCCTCTTCCTGATCTTCAGCGTCCTCGCCGGCGCGAGCATTTTGTACGCCGCGTTCGTTGCGGTGATCGGCCTGATTATCGGCTACCTCCTGCCCGAGTTCTGGCTGGGCGGCCAGATTAAAAAGCGCAAGAAGGTCATCCTCAAGATGATCCCCGATACCCTCGACCTACTGACGATTTCCGTTCGAGCCGGTCTCGGCTTCGACGCCGCCCTGGCCAAGGTCGTCGAGAAGCTGCCGGGCCCGTTGACGGACGAGTTCCGCCGCGCACTGGCGGAGGTTCGGGTCGGCAAGGCCCGCCGAGAAGCTCTGCGCGACATGGTTCCCCGGACCAACGTCCAGCCGCTGTCCAACTTCATCGGCGCGATCATCCAGGCCGAAACCCTCGGCGTCTCTATCTCCAAAGTGCTGCAGGTCCAGTCTGAGCAGCTCCGTATCGAGCGCCGCCAGCGCGCCGAGGAGATGGCCGCGAAAGCCCCGATCAAGATGCTGTTCCCGCTGGTCGGGTGCATCTTCCCGGCACTGTTCGTCGTCATTCTCGGCCCGGCCATCATTCAGATCGCCAAGACGTTCAGCAGCGGGCAGATCCCCAAATGAAGTCGCCGCTGGTGGCTACCAACACCAGCCGGGGCACGACGTTGGCGGATCGATTGGAAGACGGCTCCTCTTTCTGGGCGAAGTTCGTAGGCCTGATGGGCCGGCCTTCCCTTCCGCCCGGCGACGGTCTGTGGCTCCCCGGCGAGAACGGGATTCACATGCTGTTCATGCGCTTCCCGATCGACGCTGTCTTCGTCTCCCCGCCTGTGAGCGGCAGTGACGGACCGCGCCGCGTCCTTGCCCTGTCCCGCGCCCTCCCTGCCTGGCGGGGCGTGGTGTGGCGCATAGGCGGCGCCAAGGGCGTTCTTGAGTTGCCGGTCGGCACTATCGATGCAACCGGCACGGCAGTTGGCGACGAGGTCTCGATTCGCCTTCCCTGAGGCAGATACGTGGCCGATAAGCGGCTTTCGGTAGCCTCGAGCCGTGACCAGCTGGAAACTGCCTGCGATCGCGACGTCGCTGCTGAACCTTGCCTTACCCGCCGCGTGCGCCGGCTGCGGCGCGGAGGGAGCGGCCCTGTGCACGAGTTGCCGTCGGTCGCTGGCGGTCAGGTTGGAGCTGGCGGCGGGCGTGCTGATGGGACTGCCGGGCGCCATGCCGCTGCCGCTGGCCCAGCTGGAGTGGTCCGCGCCGTTTGCCGGCGTGCCTCGGAGAGCGCTTCATCGGCTGAAATATGGCGGCGAGCAAAGACTGGCGGCGCCCCTGGCGGAGGCGATGGCGAATCGCTGGCGGGTAGCGGGAGCAGGCGGCGAGCTGCTCGTGCCGGTGCCCGTTCACGCGGACCGAGAGCGGCTGCGCGGCTACGACCAGGCAGTGTTGCTGGCGGCCGCGATTTCGGCCCAACTCGCCATCCCATGGCGGGCGGCACTGGCCCGAACGCGCCACACGGCGCCGCAGTTCGACCTCGGACGTCGGGCCCGGCGATCCAACGTGAGCGGCGCCTTTGGTTTGGGTGGGGCGTCGGCCGCAAGGAGGGCCGGAAACGCGACCGCGGTTTGCGGGCGATGGGTGATCCTCGTGGACGATGTCGTGACCACGGGCTCCACCCTGGTGGCGTGCGCGGAGGTTCTGTATGGCTGTGGCGCGGTGGCGGTATCGGCGTTGACGGCGGCACGCGAACGCTGATGGGATGGGCATGCGCATCCCATGGATACGGAACGGCCCAGGCCGGGCCCTCGAGGCGGCTTCTATACTGGGCGCGTAACGGTGGCTCATCGAGTCAGGCGTGCGTTCGAACCGGCCTTCGGGCATGCTCACGCGCGCAAAATCTGTTGCGGAGGTCAGCCGTGAGGACGATCGTCAAGGGCAAGAACATCGACGTCCCGGAGTCCGTTCGACAGTACGCCGAGCGCAAAATGCACCGGCTCGAAAGACTGCTGGATGACGACTCGGATGCGGTGATCGAGCTTTCGTCTGAGCAGCATCGCAGCGGCACGGACTCACAGAGCGTTGACGTGACGCTCGTCGTGAACGGGCAGATACTGCGCGGCCACGCCGCCGGACCGACTCATCAGGCCAGCCTCGACTCTGTCGTCGACCGCCTCGAGCGTCAGGCCGTGGATGCCCGCGAGAAGCCGCGCAGCAAGGTCCGACCGGAGGAGGCGCGAGCACGCGCAGCCGCCGGTGACGAGCCGGACAGCATGGCCGAGCAAGCGCCGCGATCGGGCATCGTCAAGACGAAGCGCTTCGCCATCGAGCCCATGTTCGAGGAGGATGCCGTCGAACGGATGGAGGAGTTGGGCCACCATTTCTTCATCTTCGTCAACGCCGAGTCGGAGAAACTGTGTGTCCTGTACAAACGCTGCGCCGGTGACTACGGGCTGATCGAGCCGATGATCGGCGGCCAGTACACACCCGGCCGGTCCGGCCACAAAGCCGGCTGACGGTCGATCGGCGAGTGTCGGTCGAGGGTGACGGGCGAATAGAGTTGCCAGGCGGCCGGCGTGCGGGTGCGCACCTGCCGTTGGGGTGGGGCCTGCTGCGCATCGCCAATCGCGCTGCCGAGATCGGGGCGTCCGCGGTCCAGCTGTTCAGCGACAACCCCACGGCGTGGCGAAGACGAGCGGAGCCGCAGCCCGACGTGGCCGCGTTCCGGCGGCGTGTGGCGGAGCTGGACATCTGGCCCGTGGCAATTCATGTCGCGTACCTGGTCAACCTGGCCGGCCCGGACGACGACTTCTTCGGCCGATCCGTCGGTGTTCTGCGCCACGAGCTTGAGCAAGCTCCAGTTTTGGGGGCTCGGTTTCTGAACGTTCACGTAGGATCACATCGCGGCTCCGGGCTGGAAGCCGGCGTAGCTCGGGTCGCAGTGGGCCTGGAAATGGCGCTCGACGCTGCTCCGGATGGCCCGGACCGCCCGCTCGTCGTTCTCGAGAATTCGTCCGGCGGCGGCGACACCATCGGCGTCACGATAGAGGAATTGGCGATGGTGCTGGATGCGGCCGCAACTCGCGGCCTGGACGGCCGGCTGGCATTCTGCCTCGACGTCGCCCACCTGTGGGGCGCCGGCTACGACATTGCGGATCCGGCCGCCGTGGATTCGGTCATCGCCAACTTCGATCGATTGATCGGGCTCGAGCGGCTGGCGATGGTCCACCTAAACGACTCGGACGCCGGTCGCGGCTCTCGACACGACCGCCATGCGCATGTCGGAGAGGGACAGATCGGGCGACACGGACTGGCCCGAATGCTCTGCCATCCGGCCCTGGACCACGTCGCTTTCATCCTGGAGACGCCCGGCATGGATTACGGCTTCGACGCGGTGAACATGGCTCGCCTTGGGGATCTGGCCGCGGGACGGCCCCTGACTCAGGCACCTACCGCTGTGCTTGCCGCTGCGGCGCTGGCTGCGTCGAGGAGCGGCCGCCGGTCGAGCGCCGCCGGGGTCGCGGCCGTCTCCGAAAACGCCGGGTGAAACGGTCCACGGCTCCATCTAGAGCTGACGCCACCCCGCTCACCGCGGCCGCCGGTGTTCTCGTGCGTCTCGGCGTCCGCGCGCGCGAGCTGGCCTGCCTGGCCGCAATCGTCCTCGGCGCGGCGGCGCTGCGGCTCGTCAATCTGCCCGCCAGAGGCGGCTGGGATTCGGATCAGGGCACGGAGATGCTCGCGCTGCGAACGGCTCTCTCAACGGGCCAGTTGCCCACATTTGGGTCGCAGGCAATCAGCGTCGGCGGCACGTTCCACCATGGCGCCCTCTACTACGACCTGCTGCTGCCGGCGGCGTGGCTCGGCAACGGAGACCCGACGTTCGTGGTCGCGGAGATCGCCCTGCTGGGGCTGCTGGTCGTACCGATGGTGTGGTGGATCGCCCGCTCGATCGGCGGCCCGGCGGCGGGTTTGAGCGCCGCCCTGCTGGCGGCGGTGTCGGCCAGCCTGATCGGCTACTCGACGTTCCTCTGGAACCCGACGCTCGTAGAGCCCGGGGCGGCCCTGGCCTATCTTGGAGCATGGCAGGCCTGGCGGTCGAACAGCGGGCGGTGGTGGCTCCTGGCGGCGTTCGGGGCAGCGGTGGCGATGCAGTCGCACGTGGCCGGGGCCGTCATCGTTCTGCCGCTGGCGGTGGTCTACGTTGCGGCGCTGGTCCGGGC
Organism: Chloroflexota bacterium; assembly: GCA_025358515.1. Taxonomy (GTDB): domain Bacteria; phylum Chloroflexota; class Limnocylindria; order Limnocylindrales; family CSP1-4; genus Fen-1039. Next base: position 22,242 of record JANYJG010000055.1, on the reverse strand, counting down.
TCGGGGCCGGCGGCGCGCGACCCTGGCGTGGGGGCTGGCGGGGGTCGCGCTGGTGGCCCTGACGTACCTGCCACTCATCGCCTACGAGCTGAACCACAACTTCGCCGAGACGCGTGGCATGCTGGGCTACTTCTCCGGGCCGGACGCAGCCTCGACGATGGATCCGCTGACCCGCGCCTTGTTCGCCGGTATGCGGATCCTGGCCTGGCCCCTAACCCGCTGGCCGATGGTGGACCTCCGGCCCGGCTTCCTGCCGGCCCTGGTGGTGACTGTGTCACTAGTCTCCGGGTTGCTCTGGCGCCTAGCTAAGGCCGGCACCGCAGCCGACCCGGAGGCAGGCGCGGCCGAAAGCTCGGCTGCCACCGCGGCGCCACCCGATGCCGGGCCACCCGATGCCGGGCCAGCCGACGCCCGGCCCGGGGCGACCGAACGAGCGGGAACCCGCTTCATCGCCGGCAGCCTGCTCCTGGTGATCGTGGCGCTGGGTTTGGGGCTGAGGGCCGTCTCCGAAGTCCAGGACCTGCCCACTGAGCAATACCACGTGGTCGCCGATCCGCTAGTCCTGGTGGCTGCCGGTTTGATCGCCGGCGGTCTCTGGCAGAGCCTCCCGCGGCGCCGGCCGACACTTGTGCGGCGCGTAGCCGCCATCGCGGCCGTCGTCGCGCTCATAGCCTGGAACGCGGGTCATTGGCCTCCGCTCACCGCCCCGGACGGCGGCTGGCCGGCCGCCCAATCGGCTGCCACGCGCGTGGAGCGGGACGCCGCCGGCACGGAGATCGCCCTCGTGCCGGTCTTTGCGCCGAAGGGCTCCGACGCATACGCATACCCCCTGAACCTCGACGGCGTGCGATTGGTGGCGCCCGCCGATGCTCAAACCGTCGTGGTCTTGTGCGACTCGTACTGGCTCACGGGATGTGGCGGCTCCCAGGAGGATTCCTGGGTCGCGGCAGATCCAGCCGGAACCGGGCTGAAGTTGATCGATCGTTTCGCGGCCGCGCCGGATCGGACGCTATCCGTCTACCGCCGGGCGCCCTAGCTCCGAAGTCAGCTGGCTTCGCGGCCCGTGCGGGCACTCGGCGGCATCGACCGTGGCAGGGGTCGAACCGAGTGGCCGGCAACCGAGTGGGCGGCGATCGCAGCCGACATTAGCGGAGTGTCGCGGCGGTCGCCAAGAAGCCGTCGCGGCTCCATCGGCCGCTCATCCGTACGCATCCCCGCGTAGCCGCGCCCGAAGCGGCGCATCCTGACCGCGAGGTAATACTCCATCACCTGGCGGACCTGCGGCTCCGACAGGACGTCATCGGCACGCAGGGCGTACTCGACGCGGGCCGTGGGATTGGCAGTTCCGGCCGCGACTGAGCCCAGGTACTGAGGTGCCTCGGAATCGTCTCGGATTTCGCGCAACCCTCGGGCAAGTTTCGTGGCGGTCCCGAGGGACGGCATACGGTCGCCCCGAATCAGGCGCGAAATAGTGGAGTGGTCAACGCCAGACTGCTGTGCCAGCTGGCGTTGCGACATCTTCTTTGCTCTTAGTTGAGCCCGCAGCCATTCGTTGAAGGTTCGTCCAGTCTGTCCGGCCATGCGAGAACCTGGGTGGGTACGGTGCCCTCTGGCCCGCTGATGGAACTATCGGAGCGAAAGGCCGAACAGTGAATGACCTTTTGGTACCGGACCGCGACACCTGTCGGCCGACCCGGTGTCATGAGTCGAGGGTACGTTTGGCCGCCTCAGCCTTACCTGGGCGTCAGCCCGTCATCGGTTCTGGCCGGGGCGTGGGCGCGATCTCCTCCACGACCATGCCCCCGCCGCGCGGCTTGGACGAGAGCACATAGGCGATCGAGCCGAGGATCACGATGGAGAAGACGCTGATGGTGCGGTCGATCAGGATGATCGCAAGGGCATGTCCACTGGTGGCATTGAATACCCCGGTGAGGACGACGGCCATGCCGCCCTCCACGATTCCCAGGCCGCCCGGCGTGAAGGGAATCGCCGTAAGTAGCGACCCGATCAGAGCCACGAACATCGCCCCAGAGAAGCCCAGATTGATCTCGCTGAAACCCAGGGCCCGAACTACCAGGTAGAGGCGCATAGCTTCCGTGGCCCAGATCAGCCCGGTCATCAGGCCGAGCAGGGGAAGGCCGCGCAAGCCAACGGAGCCGAAGACGCCTTCTTCGAATCGCTCGTAGAAGTCGATGACGCGGTGTGGCAGGGGAAGCAGAGCGATCACCCGGCGACCGAAACTTCGCATGGCCACAAGGGCGACGATCAAGAGCACGACGACGATGGCGCCGAGGGCGAATATGACCTGGACGGACTGGGGCAGCGTGTTGAGGCTGTCTCTGAAGTGGAAGTATCCGGCTGCAACGCCGAGCGCGGCCACGGCAATCAGGTCGAGGATCCGCTCCATGAAAACCGTTCCCAGCGTCCGAGTCGCCGAGACGGGCGAGTTCAGCTTGACCAGGTAGGCGCGGTACAGGTCGCCGAGCTTGGCCGGGACGATGCAATTGACCAGCCAGGAGAGGAACAAGATCTCCGTTCCGTCCTTGACACTGACCTTGTAGCCGGCACCCTTTAGGAGCTTGGTCCAGCGCCAGCCCCGGAGCGGGAACCCTATGTAGTAGATGGCGAAAGCCCCAAGGATCAAGAGCAGGTTGGCGCTGGCGATCTCGCCCGGCACCTTCTGAAGGTCCTTGCCGTTCAAGGCGACGGCGACCACGATGATCGCCACAGGGACCACGATGGACAGCAGGGTGCGGGGCTGACGCAATCGCGCCAGCAGCGACATCTGCTCCGGCGGCGGGATCTCGACCGGCCCCTCGGGGTTGATCATGGCCTCCGCCTCTTGCCGGATGGGAGCGCCTATTGGATGGCGGTCGTGGTCCGTGCCGGTCACCGGGTTCCCCCTGCTGGCGATTGGGGACGGATCCGACCGTTGCCCCGGGCTTGTTGGATCAGCTTGGCGAGTGGCGTCCAAACGCGAACGTAGTAACTCGCGTGGCCTGTGATCATGTTTATGTCCCCGAGTGCTGCCAGCAAACCGGCCGGAGTGTCCGGGTGGCCGGTCACCACGTTGTACGAAACGCCCACCTCCACGACCGTATGCGCATCCGACGCCGCGATGCCTGGGAGTGAGTGCTCGCGGGCGAATAGCGCCGCCTTCTCGTTGGCCTTGCCCCCCAGAACCCTGGCATTGTGCGCTTCGATCCAGTCCACGAGACCGGCAATCGATTCGAGCCGCGTACCGCTCTTGCGACCGAAACCGCGCAGGCCATCGTAAGGGTGCGGCACGCCGACGAGCCCGCCCTGTTCACGAACGGCAGCGATCGTCTCGACGGCCGACATCCCCGGAGACACCACCTCGGTCAGGAATATGGCGATCAGATCGCCGTCGGCGGTATTGATCTCCTCGCCGATGATCACCGTCAGCCCAGACGGAGCGTGGTCGCGGACTCTGAGTGCGGCGTCGATCCGGTCGTGATCGGTGATTGCCAGGTGGGTCAGTCCGCGCTCGGCCGCCGCCTTGACCACAGCCTCGACGCGAGCGAGGGAATCGAAGCTGGCGCTGGTGTGGCAGTGCAGATCGATGAATGCCCGGTTCGCGACCGCTCGGTCGGCAAGGCCGCCGAAGGCAGAGGCTATCGGAGCCATCAGACCTGCGGGCCCAGGTACTTCTTGAAGAACTCGAAATGCTCCAGGGCGATGCCGGTGCCTAGGGCGACGCAGTGCAGCGCATTGTCGGCAACGTGACATGGCACGCCGGTGACTTGGGTGAGCAGCTTGTCGATGTTTCGGAGCAGCGAGCCGCCGCCGGACATGACCATGCCCTTGTCAATGATGTCGCTGGAGAGCTCCGGCGGGGTCTGCTCGAGAACGAGACGGACGGCGCCGATGATCTGCTGCAGGGCAGGCTCTATGGCCTCCATGACCTCGGAACTGGACATAGGGATCGTGCGCGGCAGGCCGGCGATCAGGTCGCGGCCGCGAACGTCCATCGTCAGTTCGCGCTCCAACGGTAGGGCCGTGCCGATGCCGATCTTGATCTCCTCGGCTGTCCGGTCGCCGATCATCAGGTTGTACTTCTTGCGAACGTAGTTGGCGATGGCTTCGTCGATCTTGTTGCCACCGACGCGCAGGCTGGTCGAGACGACAATCGAGCCAAGGGAGATAACCGCGACCTCGCTCGTGCCGCCTCCGATGTCAATGACCATGGCCCCGGACGGGCCGCTAATGGGCACGTTTGCCCCGATCGCGGCAGCCAGCGGTTCCTCGATAAGGTAGGCCTCGCCGGCGCCAGCCTTGAGGGCCGCATCGCGGACGGCGCGCTTCTCAACGCTGGTCACGCCCGCGGGAACGCTGATCATTACGTCAGGCTTGCCCCAGCCGAGACGGCGTCCCTGCTGAACGCGCTGGATGAAATGCTCCAGCAGGGCCTCGGTGATGACGTAGTCGGCGATGACGCCGTCGCGCATGGGACGAATTGCCTGGATGTTGCCCGGCGTACGGCCGATCATGTCGCGCGCCTCAGACCCGACGGCGAGGATGTGGTTCTGGTCGTCGACCGCAACTACGGAAGGCTCCTGCATAACGATGCCCTTGCCTTTGACGTAGACGATGACGTTGGCCGTGCCGAGGTCGATACCGATCTTCATGCCGCTAAGCTACGTCCCTTCCCGATAGCCGCTCGATCCTGGCGCCCAGTTCGAGGAATTTCTGGTCGATCTTCTCATAGCCGCGGTGTACGTGGTGCGCCCCGGCGATAGTCGTCACGCCGTCTGCGGCCAAAGCCGCAAGTATCAGGGACGCTCCGGCTCGCAAATCGCCGATCTCAACGTCGGCCCCGTGCAACCGGGAAGGCCCGTGGATCAACGCCCGGTGCTGGTCCTGGATCTCGATATCCGCTCCCATTCGGCGCAGTTCGCCCATCCACTCCAGTCGATCCTCGAATACGGTCTCGTGGACATGGCTGTCGCCCTGGGCTTGGGTGAGCAGGACGCAGGTCGGTGGCTGTAGGTCCGTGGCCAGTCCCGGATAGGGTTGCGTCTCGATGTCGCGGCAGAGCAGCGGGTGCAGATCCGCGGCGGTGGCGTCGACCTCGATCTTGTCACCATTACTGCTAACCGACACGCCTGCGTCGGACATGACTTCCAGGAATGACCCAAGGTGATCGCACGGGGCGCCTTCAAGCGTCACTCGGCCGTGGGTGACGCCGGCGGCGACGACGAACGTCCCGGCCTCGATTCGATCCGGAACGACTGAATGGTCGGCGCCGCGAACACGGCGGCGGCCTTCGATTTCGATGCGAGTGGGGGCCGTGCGCTGCACCTCCGCCCCCATCTTCTGGAGGAAGGCGATCAGGTCGTCCACCTCGGGCTCCTGAGCTGCCGGTTCGATGACCGTGTGGCCGTCCGCGAGCACCGCCGCCAGCATGGCGTTCTCCGTGCCCATGACGGTGATCTGCGGGAAGTTGATCGGGCCACCCCGGAGCCGGCCCGGGGACTTGGCGAAGTAGTATCCGTTGCGGTACTCGATTTCGGCGCCGAGGGCCCGCATCGCGTCAACATGCAAGTTGACCGGCCGTCGTCCGATTCGGTCCCCGCCCGGGTTGCTGATGATTACCCGCCCGAATCGGGTCAGCAGCGGGCCCAGCAGGATGAAGCTGGCCCGCATCTTGGCCGCAGCTTCCAGCGGCACGAACAGCCAATCGATGTCGCCGGACGCAATCTCGTAGACGTTGGGCTCGGGGTGATCCACGGTCACGCCCATGTCCGTCAGGACGCCGGCCAAGACGCGCACGTCCTCTATCTCGGGCACGTTGGAGAAGCGGCAGCGTTCACCGGTGAGCGTGGCGGCGGCCATCAACTTGAGAGCGGCGTTCTTGGCCCCGCTGACGCGAACGGAACCCTCCAGACGGCGCCCACCCTCTATTCGCAGGATCTCGCTGTCTACGGGCTCGGGCTTGAACTCCCAGTGGAACGGTCGCGCATCTGCCATCCGCTACTCGCCCGGGGGTTCCGACCGGTTCGACGGGGCCGAGCGCCGGCGCGCCGCCTCGTGCTCACCGCGGGCGGTGCCGCGCGGTCCTCGCTCGGCCAGGCGGATGCGGATCAGGGCGCGCTGCAGGGCGGCCCTCGCTGCAGCGAGATCGGACGGTTCGACGAAGCCACTCTCGAGCATCTGTTCGGCCTCACGCCTGGCTCGCTCGGCGCGCTCGAGGTCTATCTCGGCGGCCAGGTCCGCCATCTCGGCCAGAACCACTACCCGATCCGGCCGGACCTGGAGAAACCCGCCGAAAATGGCGAACTCCTCCACTTCGGCACCGCGCTTGATACGCAGCACACCCTGCCCGAGGGTCGAGATTAGAGGCGCGTGGTGCGGCAGAATGCCGAGCTCGCCCTCGCTGCCCGGCACGACGACTTCGTCCACGTCGCCCACGAACGCTCGCCTCTCCGGCGTGACGATTTCCAGATGCAGTGGCATCTAATCCATTCCTCTTAGTCCGACGCCGGCGAGGCGCAGCGCGGTGCCGACGTAGCGGTCATTTCGCCAGCTTAGCCGCATTGGCCCGGACATCGTCAAGGGTACCGGCCAGGAAGAAGGCCTGCTCGGGCAGGTCGTCCACCTTGCCTTCGAGAATCTCCTTGAACGAAGCGACCGTGTCGCGGATCGAAACGTACGCGCCGGGCTTGCCGGTGAACACCTCGGCCACGTGAAACGGCTGGCTGTTGAAGATCTGGAGGCGGCGCGCCCGGGCAACCGTAGCTTTGTCGTCTTCGGAGAGCTCGTCGATGCCGAGGATCGAGATGATGTCCTGAAGATCGCGGTAGCGCTGCAGGACGCGCTGGACCTCCCGGGCAGTGTCGTAGTGCTCCTGGCCCACGATCAGCGGATCCAGCACCCGAGACGTGGACGTGAGCGGATCGACCGCCGGGTAGATGCCCAATTCGGCGATGGCGCGCTCGAGCCGAATGGTCGAGTCCAGGTGGCCGAAGGTCGTTGCCGGGGCCGGGTCGGTGTAGTCGTCGGCTGGGACGTAAACCGCCTGGAGCGAGGTGATCGAGCCCTTCTTGGTGGAGGTGATGCGCTCCTGCAGGGCCGCCATTTCCGTCGCCAGGTTGGGCTGGTAACCCACCGCGGAAGGCATCCGACCGAGGAGGGCCGACACTTCCGAGCCGGCCTGAGTGAAGCGGAAGATATTGTCGATGAATAGCAGGACATCGCGGCCTTCGACGTCGCGGAAGTACTCCGCCATGGTCAGGCCGGTCAGGCCGACTCGCTGGCGGGCACCCGGCGGCTCGTTCATCTGGCCGAAGACGAAGGCCGTTTTGGCGATGACACCGGACTCCGTCATTTCGTGGATCAGGTCGTTGCCCTCGCGGGACCGCTCACCCACACCCGAGAAAACTGAGTAGCCGTCGTGCTCGGAGGCGACGTTGCGGATCAGCTCCTGGATGATGACGGTCTTGCCGACACCGGCGCCGCCGAAGACGCCGATCTTGCCGCCCTTGGCGAACGGGCAGACCAGGTCGATAACCTTGATGCCCGTTTCGAAGATTTCGGTTTCGGTCGTCTGCTCGTCGAAGGCCGGCGCCGGTCGGTGGATGGGCAGGCGCTCGCAGTCTCCGATCGGGCCCTTCTCGTCGATCGTCTCGCCCAGGACGTTAAAGACGCGGCCCAGAGTCACCTGACCCACGGGGACCGTGATCGGGCCGCCCGTGTCGGCGGCACTTGTCCCTCGGGCCAGACCGTCGGTCGTGGTCATAGCGACGCTGCGGACCCAGTTGTTGCCGAGGTGCTGCTGGACCTCGCAAACGATCTTCACGCCATCGCCTCGAGTGATCTCGACGGCGTTGTAGATCCCGGGCAGCCGGCCGGCGGGGAACTCGATATCAACGACCGGGCCGGTGATCTGAATCACCCTACCAACGGCCTTTGGGCCGTTGGTCCCGGTCGCGGTGTGGGCGGCGGTCGCCATCGTGTTGTCGGTGCCTCCTGGTGTCGCCGTTGTGCCGGTTGTAGCCACGCGCGTTACCGCGCTCGGGCGCCGGACGCTATCTCAATCAACTCTCTGGTGATGTTTGCCTGTCGAGCCTTGTTGTAGCTAAGGGTCAGGTCCTCGATGAGCTCGTCGGCGTTCTCCGTGGCGTTCTTCATGGCGACCATCTGGCTGGAGAAGAAGCTCGCGCTGCTCTCCAGGGCCGCCTGAAATAGCCTCGTGCCCAGGTATCGCGGCAGCAGCTGGTCCAGCACGACTTCCGGGGCCGGCTCGAAGATGAATTGCGATCCGGGGATGCCGCGGGTGTCGGCCGCGGGCTTGATCGGCAGCAGCTGAACCAGGTCCGCCCGCTGCACGAGCGTGGAAACGAAGCGGCTGAAGACAATGTCGACCTGGTTGTACGTGCCTACTTCGTATTCGCCGGCGATGAGGCGGGACAGGGCCAGGATGTCGTCGAAGGCTGGCCGGTCGCCAAAGCCGGGGAAATGGGCCACGATCGGAACGCGATTTCGACGCATGACATCGCGGCCCTTGCGGCCCACGGTGATGACCTCCAGGTCGCCGGGGTGCTCGATGATCGTCCGGGCTGCGAAGCGGACGGCATTGGTGTTCAGCGCGCCGGCCAGGCCGCGATCGCTCGTGACCAGAACGATGAGCCGCTTGCCTTCCGCGCGGCGGTTGAGCAGCGGGTGCTCCTCGCCTCCGAGTACCGCGGCCAGATCGGACAGGATCTCGTCGATGAGGTCCGAGTAGGGCCGGGCGGCGAGGGTCGCCTCCTGGGCGCGGCGGAGCTTGGACGCTGCCACGAACTGCATCGCCCGAGTGATCTGCCTGATGTTCCGTGAAGCGGTGATCCGCCTTCGGATGTCTCGCTGGCTCGCCACGCTGTTTCTTTCGGCTCCCTATCGGTTGCCCTTAGGCCAGGAACGACTTGCGGAACTCGATGACTGCCGCCTCCAAGGCGGCGGCGGTGACATCGTCCAGGGCCTTGGATGTGGAGATCGTGTGCATGATGTCGGCGTGCTGAAGCTCTAGGAAGGCCATGAACTTGGTCTCGAACTCCTTGACTCGCGGCGTTGGGATATCGTCGAGCAGACCCTTGGTCGCGGTGTAGAGGATGGCGACTTGCCGCTCCAGCGGCACCGGCTGGTATTGGGGCTGCTTGATGACTTCCGATAGCTTCTCTCCACGGGTCAGCTGATCCCTGGTCGCCTTGTCGAGGTCGGAGGCGAACTGGGCGAAGGCCGCGAGCGATCGGTACTGGGCCAGTTCCAGCTTGAGCGGCGCGGCCACTTTTTTCATGGCCTTGGTCTGCGCCGCGGAACCCACGCGCGAGACCGAAATGCCGATGTTCAGGGCGGGTCGCTGGCCGGCGTTGAAGAGGTCCGTCTCGAGGAATATCTGCCCGTCTGTGATCGAAATCACGTTGGTTGGGATATAAGCGGAGATGTCGCCGGCCTGGGTCTCGATGAGCGGCAGAGCGGTCAGCGATCCGCCGCCGTTGGCGGTGCTCATGCGAGCGGCTCGCTCGAGGAGGCGGCTGTGGAGGTAGAAGACGTCGCCGGGGTACGCCTCGCGGCCGGGCGGGCGGCGGAGCAGCAGTGACATCTCTCGGTACGCCCAGGCGTGCTTGGAGAGATCGTCGTAGACGCACAGGGCGTCTTTGACGAGTTGGCCGTCGATAGTGACGCCGTTCTCCATGACTTCCTCGCCCATCGCGCAGCCCGCGTACGGGGCCAGGAACTGGAGAGCGGCCGACTCCTCGGCACCGGCCACGACCACGATCGTGTGCTCCATGGCCCCGTGTTGCTCGAGCACAGCCACGACCTTGGCCACGGTTGAGAGCTTCTGGCCGATGGCCACGTAGATGCAGACCAGACCCTTGCCCTTCTGGTTGATGATGGTGTCGATGGCGAGGGCGCTCTTGCCGGTCTGGCGGTCGCCGATGATCAGTTCCCGCTGGCCGCGGCCTATCGGAATGAGGGCGTCGATGGCCTTGATGCCGGTCTGGACCGGCGAGTCCACGGACTGGCGGGTGATGACACCGGGGGCGATGCGCTCGACCGGACGAGTGGTCGTGGCCGCGATGGGGCCCTTGTCGTCCAGCGGGCGGCCCAACGGATCCACCACGCGGCCGAGGAGGGCGACGCCGACCGGCACCTCGACTACGCGGCCGGTGGTCTTGACAGTGTCGCCTTGCTTGATGTCGCGCGGGTTGCCCAGGATGACCGCGCCGACGGTCTCCTCTTCCAGGTTCAGGGCCATGCCCATGACGCCGCCGGGGAACTCGAGCAGCTCCGACGAAAGCGCTCCGGCCAGGCCGTAGATCTGGGCGATGCCGTCGCCGACCTCGACCACGGTCCCGACGCTGCGGGACTCAGCGCCCGCGTCGAAGCGTTCGATCGATTCCTTGATGATGCTGACGATCTCGTCTGAGCGAATGGCCATGCCTTCTCCGTTCGGCCGCGGGTCTTGCCGCTACTGCGGCGCCCGCCGTTTAGCTCGTTCCCTGGACCAGCTGCCTGCGCAACCGCGAGAGGCGGGTGCTGACGCTGGCATCGATCTGCCAGTCGCCGATTTTGACGCGAAGACCGCCGATCAACGACGGGTCGGTTGCGGTACTCAGCTCAACTTTTGCCCCGGCCAGCTGCTCCACGCGAGCCTTGACCGCCGCCAGCTCCTGTGCCGGGAGTGGCGCAGGCGAGGTCACGGTCGCCGCCACGATGCCCCGGGACTTGCGCACGAGCTCATCGAACTCCGCGCTGACCTGGGGCAGAAGGAAGAACCGGCCTCGCTGGGCCAGGACCAAGGTCAGATTGAGTGTCATCCGCGAGACGCGCGAAGCCAGCAAAGCCTCCACCGCCTTGCGCCGATGAGCGAAGGCCACGGCAGGGCTGTCTATGTCACGCGCGGCGCGGTCGTTGCTCGCAACCGCGCTTGCCACGGCCAGATCCTTTCGCCAGGCGTCGACGGTACCGTCACGCGAGGCAAGCTCGAAGGCCGCCTCCGCGTAGCGTTTGCCGGCACCCAGGCGCGCCATCAGTTGGCCCGTCTCGGATCGGTGGCGCCGTCATCGCGGAGGAACTCCTCGACGAGCCGCCGTTGGCGGGGATCAGTCATGGTTTCGGCCACTACTTTGCCGGCGGCGGCCAGCGCGAGATCCGCGACCTGAGACCGCAGGTCGGCCATAGCGTGGTCCCGTTCGGCGGCAATGTCGGCCACGGCCTTGACACGCATTCGATCGAGTTCGGCCTTGGTCGCGGCGATGTCCGCCTCACGCAGTTGCTGGGCAGCCTGGGCTGACGCCGCGACGAGCGCGTTGGCTTCTCGCCGAGCCTCGGCGATGACGCGGTCTCGCTCCGCCATTCCGGTCTCAAGATCCTTGCGCGCCTGATCCGCGTCCGCCAGGCCCTGGTCTATCCGAACCTTTCGCACGGCCAGGATGTTGGCGATGGGGTCGAATCCGAAGCGCCAGATGAGGTTGAGAAACAGGACGAAGCTGAGAGTGGTGACGATCACCCAGAAGAAGTTGATCGACATGGCCCTACGCCTCACACGCCGGGGCTGCCGATGCTACGGCCGCCAGGAAATTCACGTTTGACTCCGCCGGATCAGGACTTGAGGAAGAGTGCCAGCAGGCCGACGACGATCGCGAGAACGCCGAGACCCTCAGCGAAACCCGCCAGGATGATAGCCAGACCGCGGATCTGCCCCGCGGCGTCAGGGTTGCGCCCAATGGCGTTGCTGGACATGCCGGCAAGGATGCCGATGCCGATGCCGGGCCCGATGACGCCCAGGGCCGCCAGACCGGCTCCGATGTGCTCCATGAATAGAACCTCCTCTACTCCAAACCGTTAGGCCGGGTAGTCGCGCTGATTGGCGGTTACGCCGCCACGGGCTGGTGGTTGTCGGCGTTTTCGGGCGCCGAATGGGCTTCCTCGGCTCCATGACCCTCGATGGCGATCAGAATGAACATCAGGGTCAGGACGGAGAAGATGAGTGCCTGGATCAGGTTCAGTAGGGCCTCGAGACCCACGAGCGTCACGGGGATGATCGCAATCGTCAGAGCCGTGATGACGGCCAGCGCGACTTCTCCGCCGTAGATGTTCCCGAAGAGTCGCATCGAGAGCGTGACCGGCTTCACGAACTCCAGGAATAGCTCGATGATCCCAACATACATAGCCAGGACGCCCGCCCCGAGGCCGTGGCGGAACTCCCCAATCGGGAAGAACTTGGAGAGGTAGCCCCGCACGCCGAGCCGCCGGAACCCTTCGCCCTGGAACAGAACGAATGAGGTCAGGGCCAGGCCGATAGTGATGTTCAGGTCGCTGGTGGGCGCCCTTAGTTGCTCAATCTTGCCGATTGGCGGCACCAGACCGCTCCAATTCGAGAACAGGATGAACAGGAAAAAGGCGCCGAACACCGGGAAGTAGCGTCTGGCAGCGGGTCCGCCGATGCCGACGGCGAAGTCCGAGCCAAACTCATAAGCCCATTCGAGCAGGTTCTGGACGCGCCCGGGGATGACCCTCATTCGACGCGTGGCAAGCGTTCCTACCAGTAGCAGGAGCGCCATAACGATCCACATCGTCAGGATCGTGGAGCTGATGCTGGGGTGGAAGTACGCCATTGGCGGGGTCGTGGGAGCGTCGGCCGGCGAGAGGTCGAGGACCACCGCGGGCGGCGGGAATTCGATGGCGCTGGTGATGAAGCATTGGGGGAAACCGCACGCCTGCCCGGGCCGACCGTCCTTGGGAAACGGCGGCGTCACGATCAATGCCAATACATCCAGAATCAGCACAGCCGGAATCAGGATCTTGAAGGGAATGCCGCGGGCGCGTTTCTTGGGCGGCTTCGGTTCCGGGGTCGCGAGCACATCGCTCACAATCGCGTCGACTTCGGTGAAGGCGGGCACGTCGCCCGGATCGCTTGTCACACTCGCTCCGCGTAGCCAGCGGCCCCCCGGAGGTGCCGCGTCAACGTTTGTCTGCGTCGTCCATCTCGGACAGGAACCGCGAAGTCAACCGCCAGCAGGCATATCCCCCGCTGACAGATCCGACCGCGAAGCCGACTAGGACGAAGACCGGGACGGTCCCCAGGTGCTGGTCCAACCAGTACCCGGCAAGGATGCCTGCCAGCACCGTTATGAGCAGGACAAACGCGATTTCGGAGAACAAGGCGACGAATGCGGAGTTCTTTCCGAGATTGTTCATGCTCTCACCGACAGGGCGGGGTGAGTGTAGCAGTGGACCTTATCGACCGCCCAACCCCGTTAGGGGCGACTCGGAGGAGCCAATGGGCGGTCCGATGACGGCCCAACGAGCCCTTGAGACTCAGGGCTCGGGCGTCTCGGCCGTGTCGCACTCCGGATCGTCGCCGACCCCGTCAGCGCCGCCGCCCACCCTGGCGATGACGAAGAGAACTAGGCCGAAGACCAGTGCCAGACCCATGAAGGCGTACATCTGGCCCGTGTTGGAGAGTTTGAGCGAGAGCAGGGCCAGCAGAATGCAGACTCCGTAAATGACCAGAACCGTGTTTCGGTGCGACAGCCCCAGATCCAGCAGGCGGTGGTGAATGTGGCCGCGGTCCGCAGCGAATGGCGATCGACGGGCGGCGATTCGGCGCACGATGATCCAAAAGGTATCGATGATTGGCACGCCCAGGACGAGCGCCGCCACGGCGATCTTCGCGGCGCCGAGAATGGACAGAACGGCCAGCGAGTAGCCCACGAGCATGATCCCGCTGGTCCCGGCGAATATCGTGGCCGGATGGAAGTTCCAGCGCAGGAACCCGGCCAGCGCCCCGGCGAGAACGAAGCAGAAGACTGCCACATACGGTTCGCCGGGGGAGCCAGTCAGGCTGATCACGCCGAGCGTGACGGCGGCGATAAGGGCGATGCCAGTGGACAGCCCGTCCAAACCATCTATGAAATTGATGCTGTTGATCATGCCCACGATCCACAGGACAGTCACAACGGCGGCAAAGGCTCCAGTCGACAGCGTGCCGGCGGGACTCAGTGGATCGTTGATCGTGGTCACGACCACGCCCAGCACTACGGCCACGCCGGCCAGCAGGAACTGCCCCAGAAACTGCCAGCGGGCGCGTAGTTGCAGCAAGTCGTCGAGGAAGCCGATCCCGGCAGCCAGGACGGCACCGCCAAGCAGCGCGGCAATCTGGGCCGGACCGACAACCGCAGGATCGTCGACGAAATGCGTGCCGGGGAGGCCGTTCAGAGCCAGGAGGAGCAAGGAAACTGGCACAAACCCCAGGACAATGGCGATGCCGCCGCCTCGAGCGATCACGCGCTTGTTGACGCGCCGAGCTTCCGGCCGATCGACGATCCCCAAGCGACGGGCGTAGCGCCGGACGAAAGGTGTCGTCACCAGGGTGACTCCACCCGCCAGCAAGAACCCCAAGACGAGGAATGGAATCGTAGACCCGATGGCGTCGTCGCTCGTCGTCGCTCAGTCCTCCCTTAGGCCGGGCACCGGGAAACGGGAACACAGGTCGTGGACCAGGGCCCCCAGCTTGGCCTGCTCGGACGGGTCGTCCCGGGTCACGATGGCGGACACGATCATCTCGCCGATTTGTCGCATCTCCCGCTCACGGAAGCCGCGGCTGGTGGTCGCGGGGGTTCCCACGCGGATCCCGGACGCGATGTTGGGTGGGTTCTTGTCGAACGGGATGGCGTTCTTATTGACGGTGATGCCGATCTCGTCGAGCAGGTGCTCGGCCTCACGGCCGGTCACGCCCAACGGAGTTACATCGACGAGCATGAGGTGGTTGTCCGTGCCGCCGGAGACGACGCGCGCGCCCTTCTCGGCCAGCGTTTTGGCCAGAAGCTGCGCATTGGCGATCGTCTGGCGCTGGTCCTCGCGATACTCGGCCGTTGCCGCGAGTTTGAGGGCCACGGCCTTGGCGGCGATGACGTGCATCAGCGGGCCGCCCTGGACGCCCGGGAAGACGGCCTTGTCAACCGCCTTGGCCAGCTCTTCCTTGCAGAAGATCAGCCCACCGCGCGGGCCGCGCAGAGTCTTGTGAGTGGTGGTGGTGACGATGTCGGCATGCCCGAACGGGCTCGGGTGGTAGCCGGCGGCGACGAGGCCGGCGATGTGGGCCATGTCGACGAAGAGCAGCGCATCGACGCTCTTGGCGATCTTGCCCAGCCGCTCGAAGTCCAGCGTGCGAGGGTAGGCGCTGGCGCCGGCGACGATCATCTTCGGCTTGACCTCGGCCGCCTGCTTCTCGAGCGCGTCGTAGTCGATCCGCTCGGTTTCCGGATCGACGCCGTAGGCGTGGAACTGATAGAGCTTGCCGCTGAAGTTGACCGGCGAGCCGTGAGTGAGGTGACCGCCGTGGGCCAGGTTCATGCCGAGAACCTTGTCGCCCGGGGTCAGGACCGAGAAGTAGGCCGACATGTTGGCCTGGGCACCGGAGTGGGGCTGGACGTTGACGTGCTCGGAGCCGGGGAAGAGATCCAGAGCGCGCTGCTGGGCGAGTCGCTCGGCTACGTCTACGAATTCGCAGCCACCGTAGTAGCGCTTGCCGGGCAAGCCCTCGGCGTATTTGTTGGTGAGAGGCGAGCCCTGGGCCTCCATCACCGCGGCAAAGGTGTAGTTCTCGCTGGCGATCATCTCGATCTTCCAGCGCTGGCGATCGGTCTCGCCGCGAATGGCCACCCAAAGCTCGGGGTCCACATCGGCCAGCCGGGCCCAGGCGATGCCTTCGCGACGCGCGATCGTCATGGTCGCTCCTTTTCATCCCGGTACGGGCGGCGCCCAGCCTTCGGGGAGGCTTTCGCCGTCCTACCGGACGCGCGCCTTGGGTCGGGTCGGGGCTATTGTCGCCGATCAGGCGGGACCGCGTGCCAGTCGCCCGGCTGAAGGAATCCGGCCGCATTCAGGGTCTCTGCGATTACGAGCGGCGGTATTGCGCCGGCTCGGAGGATGCGGGGCGTCTCGCCGGAGCAATCGACGACAGTGGAGGGGACGCCGCCGCGAGCCGGACCGCCGTCAAGCACGAGGTCCAGGCGCGAGCCTAGCTGGGCCAGCACGTCCGAGGCGTCGCGGGCGTCCGGTTGGCCCGAAAGGTTGGCCGAAGTGACCGGCAGCGGTCCGAGGACCCGCGCCAGAGCACGTGGGCAATCATGGTCGGGCAGCCGAACGCCGATCGTCGCAGCGCCCCCGGTCAGGATCGGTGGCAGCGCGGCCCCCGCAGCCTGGGTCAGCACCAGGGTGAGCCCGCCCGGCCAGAAACATTCGGCAAGGAGCCGTGCCGCTGGGGTCAGGACGCCCACAGTTGTGGCCTGCTCGGCGTCCGCGACGAGCAGCACGATGGCCCGATCCAGGGGCCGGTCCTTTGCCGCGAAGAGCCGCGGCAGGCCGTCCTGCGCGTCCAATGCGACGCCCACGCCGTAGACGGTGTCTGTGGGCATGGCTACGATTCCGCCGCGCCTCAGGACTGCGACGGCCGCAGCTCGCCCCTGGTCATCATCGGGAAGCAGCCGGGCCCGCCCGAGCTCTCGGCTCTGGCCCATCACCGCCGCTCGACTGGGACGCTGCGCTTGGCGCTCGCCGGCGGCCGCCAACCGTCCAGGGCAATCCGCTCGATCATTTGGGCCGCGCCATCGTCCCCCACCGGCGGAGCGACGTATTGGGCCACGGCTTGGACCGCGGCCGGGGCGCTCGGCATCGCGACGCCGTGGCCCACCTCGGTGATCATCTCCAGATCGTTGTACTGGTCGCCGATGGCCATGCACTGCTCCAATGGGACGCCCGCGCGTCTGGCTAGCCACCTCACGGCCCTGCCCTTCGACACGCCCACGGCCAGGAACTCCATGAAGCGGGGGTGGCTCAGCGTCACTTCCGCCATGCCGGCAAAGTGGGCCCGAGCCTCTTCCATCAGCTCCAGCGGATGCTCGCCCGCACCGATTGCCACGACCTTCGTTACGGCGTGTCGTCCCCGAACCGCGATGTCCGGAACCAGCCGCAGCCGGTCGCCGACAAAGAGGCGGTACTCCTCCAGTCGCTCCTCGTCCTCACCGACGATCATCCATTCCAGGTGGTTGAAGTGCGGGATGAGATCGTGGTCCGCACACCAGCGCACGACCTCCGTCGTCACGGCCGCGGATAGCGGTCGGTGGTAGAGCAACCGACCGGGTCGGTTCGAGCCATTCGGCGTCATCGATCGAATGAGGGCGCCCTGCTGAGCCACAATCGGGCCGGTCAGTCCCAGGGCCTGGGCAAACGGAAGGGCGCTCGTCGCCATCCGACCCGTGACCAGCGAGACGGAAATTCCGCGTCGAGTCGCTTCGGTGATCGCAGCCAGAGTCCGATCCGCTATCACCAGATCCTCGCCCACGAGGGTGCCGTCGATGTCCAAGGCGATGAGTCGGATGGGCAGCCGAGGCTCCATCAGCGGGCCGCAGGGCGTAGGGTCGACCGGTCCACGTGGGCAAGCCGCGGCTGGCCTGACAGGTCCGCTTGAATGCGGCACGTCCACGCGCCGGGTAGAGCCGCCACCGCCTCCTGGACGGCGGGACCTTGGTCGTACCCGATCTCCAGCAGAGCGGAACCCTCGTCCGTGAGCCGGCCCGGCAACGCGGCCAGCAGGCGGCGGATGACGGCCAGCCCATCCGGACCGCCGTCAAGCGCCACCGCCGGCTCGAAGGACGCGGCAATCGGGAGTTCGGCGATCTGCGGGCCGGGGATGTAGGGCAGGTTGGCGAGAATCAAGTCGAACGGCGGCTCGGAGTCCGGCAGGAGATCCGCGTGGACGAAGGTGGCCGAGTCGGCGACCGCGTGCGCGACTGCGTTCTCGCGGGCTAACGCCAGGGCATCGGCCGAGCAGTCCACCGCCACAAGGGTGACTTCAGCGAGCATCCGCCGCTTGCGCAGCAGCGTTGCCAGCGTGATCGCGATCGCACCGGAACCAGTGCCAACGTCCACGATGCGAACGTTTGGCGTTCCGGCCGGACGCGGCGCTGAGGTCAACCGCCAGGCAACGTCGCGCTCTGCCTCGCCAACGAGCAGCTCGGTCTCTGGCCGCGGGATCAGAGCCCGACGATCGACGGCGAAGGCCAGCCCGTAGAACTCCTTGATGCCCCGGATGTACGCAACCGGCTCGCCGGCCTCGCGACGCTGCAGGGCCGTCTCGTACGAGGCCGCGGAAGCGTCGTCGACCGGCGCCTCGGAATGGGCGACGAGGGCGGTTCGATCGGCCCCAACCGACCAGCCCAACAACAGCTCCGCGTCAAGTCGCGCGCTCTCCGATCCGGCAGCGCGAAGTCGAGACGTGCCGGCGCTCAGGGCCTCGCCAATGGTCGCCATGATCGCCCGCCCTACTGCCGCATCGCGGGGCCGGCAAGCACCGTCACGCGCCGGAATCCTCGCCCATGGCCGCCAGCAGCTCCGCCTGGTACGTCTGGTTCAAGGCTTCGATCAGCTTGTCGATGTCGCCGTCCATGACGCCCGGCAGGTTGTGCAGGTCCATCCCGATCCGATGGTCGGTCAGGCGGTCCTGCGAGAAGTTGTAGGTGCGGATCTTCTCGGACCGCTCGCCGGAGCCGACCATGCTGCGTCGCATCGCCGATTCGGCTTCGGCCGCCTTGGCTCGCTCGCGATCTAGCAAGCGGCTGCGTAGGATTGACAGCGCCTTGGCCTTGTTCTTGATCTGACTCTTCTCGTCCTGAATGGTGACCACGAGGCCGCTGGGCATGTGGGTGATGCGTACGGCTGAGTCAGTCGTGTTGACGGACTGCCCGCCATGTCCGGTGGAGCGGTAGACATCGACCCGAATGTCTTTCTCGTCAATCTGGATTTCCACCTCCTCGGCCTCGGGCATGACCGCGACGGTCGCGGTGGAAGTGTGGATTCGGCCGCTCGACTCGGTCACCGGGATCCGCTGGACGCGATGCACGCCGGCCTCGAACTTGAGCAGGCTGAAAGCCGCGGCTCCGTCGATCTTGACGATTGCCTCGTTGATCCCGCCGATGCCGGTCTCGCCCAGACTCAGAACCTCGGACTTCATGCGATGCCGCTCGGCGTAGCGAAGGTACATGCGCAGCAGTTCGGCCGCGAAGAGCTTGGCTTCATCGCCGCCGGCGCCGGCTCGGATCTCCAGGATCACGTTCTTGTCGTCGTGCGGATCGCGCGGGATAAGCTGGAGTCGCAGCAACTCGATCAACTCGGTCTTGTGGGCGTCCAGGCGACGGACCTCGTCCTGAGCCATATCGTGCATCTCTTCGTCGCCCGAGTCGCGCATCTCGAGAGCTTCCTCGAGTTCCTTGCGAGCTCCCAGAAGCTCGCGCCAGGCAGCGACGACCGGCTCGAGCTGAGCCAGTTCCTTGCCCAGGCGTTTGAGCGCGGCCGGATCGCTGTGCGTCTCCGGCTTGGACAGATCAACCTGCAGGGCATCGAATCGAGCGGCGATCTCGATGAGCTTCGAGTCAATCACGACTCAACCCGTGCCTTTGAAGCCTCCACCGCTGCCAGATCGCGCTCGGGGTTGAGCGGCCGCGCGGCAAAGTCGGAGCTGTCCGCCGGAACCTCGGCACCATCGGCGACGAGGGCCTTTTGGAGCGAGACCAGAGCCACTTCGATCATGTCGTCCGTCGGCTGGCGGGTGGTAATGGCCTGGACCCAGATCCCCGGCGACCACAGCCAGCGCACCAGGGTGTGGCGGCGATGACGAGCCCCGAGCTGGAGCAGCTCATAGCTCACGGCGGCGATCACCGGCACGAGAATCACCCGCGAGGCGATTAGCCATAGCGGCGAAAGCTTCCCGACGACGGCAAACGCCAGGATCGAGACGATCAGGACGACCACCAGAAACTCGGTGCCGCAGCGCGGATGAGCGGTGGGGTACTTGCGGGCCGCGGCGACCGTCAGCGGATCGCCGGCTTCGAGAGTGTGGATCGACATGTGCTCAGCACCGTGGTACTGGAAGGTCCGCTGCACGTCGGCGGCGCGTCCAACCAGCAGCAAGTAGCCGATGAAGATGACCACGCGGATGATCCCCTCGGAGAGCTGCAGGCCGAAGCCCTGGTCCACTCGCCCCACGGTGGCCTGGGCGATCAAAAGCGGCAATAGGAAGAACAGCCCCACGCCCAACACGAGGGCAAAGAGCAGCATCCCGCCCACCGCCACGGTGTAGCCCTTACCAAGGCCCTGATCCGCGTCCGCCTTTTCAGCGGGCTCCGAGGCGCCGCCGCGCGCCCCAAGAACGAGAACGACGGGAGCAAGAAGAAGGGTATGCAGGAGCGACGCCGCGGTGGAGCCGCCCTTGCCGGGCCTATTGCCGGGGCCCTCGCCGTCGCCCGCCTCGAGGGCCAGGGCCTGAATAGTGGCCGACCGCACCAGCCAGCGCGTGCCCGTCACGATTGTGTCGTACAGGACGACCAGGCCGCGCAGAAATGGGAGCTTGAGCGCCCGGCCGGCGCGAAGCCCCAGATCCAACCGCTCGGTGGCCCAGACGATCGAACCGTCGGGGTGGCGGAGGGCAACCGCGAGTGCGTGACGGCCGCGCATCAGGACGCCCTCGATGAGCGCCTGGCCGCCGTATTGGTAGCGTGCCATGTTGGGAAGTCTAGCTTGTGAAGCGCGCGGCGCCCGGCCGCTGGCGGGTGATCGGCCGACCGACAGCGCGAGCGACGTCAACCACAGGTGTCTTGCCGATTGGGCCGGGTCAGAAGCGCCCGGCCGGCGAGGCGAGCTAGGCGCGCTCGGAGCGCTCTAGGCGTCGCTGGAACCGCTCGACCTGGCCGGCGGTGTCCATGATCATCTGCTTGCCGGTATAGAAGGGGTGGCAGCTGTTACAGACGTCCACGCGCAACTCGGATTGGGTGGAGCCAAGTTCGAAGGTCGTGCCGCACGAAGCGCACTTGACCGTAGCCTGGTAGAACTTGGGGTGAATGTTCGGCTTCATGTTTTCTCCCAGCGCCTTCCGTACGGGACTGCCGTCGGTGGTCGCGGATTCGCAGCCGGCTGGATGCCGGCCGTGACGGATCGCTTCTATTCGCCCGCGAGGGCTTCGATGCGGATCCGCTTCTTTGTCTTGGTTTCGTGCTCGAAGTGGACGGTGCCATCCAGCATGGCGAAGACGCTGTAGTCGCGAGCAAGACCGGCACCCGAGCCCGCCTTGAACGTCATCCCTCGCTGGCGAACGATGATTGAGCCGGCGGTGACGAACTGGCCGTCGCCGGCCTTTACGCCGAGCCGCTGGCCAACGCTATCGCGGCCGTTCTTGGAGCTCGAGCCTGCCTTCTTGTGGGCCATCGATTAGTCGTCCTTCTTGGTGGGAGCCGGCTGCTCGGCCTCGGCGGACGGTTCGGCCGTCTTGGCAGACTTGCGGGCGGGCTTGGCGGGGGCGCCTGCCGGAGCCACAACTTCCGTAGCTGCTGCCGCCTTTGCCGCCTTGGCCGGAGCGACCTTTGCGGGCGCTGCTTTTGCGGGCGCTGCCTTTGCGGCCGTTGCTTTTGCGGGCGCTGCCTTGGCCTTAGGCGCGGCCTTGACCTTGGGCGCGGCTGCGTCTGCCTCTGCCTTGCGGGCCTTGAGCTTGTCCGCTAGAGCGGCGTCCTCGGCGGCCTGGCGAGCTGCCACCTTGGCGACCTTGTCTCGCTCGACTGCGGCTGCGCTTTCGGCTTCGTGAGCCTCTGCAGCGGCACTCTTATCGCCGAGTCGCACGTCCGTGATCTTGAGGACCATCAGTTCCTGACGATGCCCCTTCTTCACGCGTCGGCGGGCCTTCGGGCGGTACTTGAAAGATATCGTCTTGACGCCGCGTTCCTGTCGAAGGATGCGGGCACTGACGGCCGCGTCTGCCACTAGGGGCTGGCCTACGGCCGACTTCTCGCCGTCCACGACCAGCAGCACGCGGTCGAGGTTGATCTCCTGGCCGGGTTCGGCATCCAGCAACTCAACCTCGAGCTCGGTTCCGAGTTCGACGCGGTACTGCTTGCCGCCGGTCTCAATGACTGCGTACATGGGTCCTCAGGATGTGGACGGGGCGTTGGCCCCACATGTGCATGACACGAATACGCCTCCGGAGGGGCCGGGGCGCGAAGTGGGAGTTTACGGCGGGACTTCTGGCGCGTCAACCGTGGCCGTCGGAGCTGTGAACGGACAGCGATTCTGTCCGAGATAAGCGGACAGGGATTTTGTCACCCTCGATCCCATGAAGATCAGGGAGACGATCACATTGGACGCTCGTACGCAGCAGCGCCTTCTCGTATTGACCCATGTTCTCGCCGGAGA
>JANYJG010000015.1 GCA_025358515.1 Chloroflexota bacterium | reverse complement strand
GGCCGCGGCGGCGTGGGCGGCGCGGCGGCGGCGGGGCGCGGCGGCGGGGCGCGGCGGCGTGGTGCGCGGCGGCAAATTCTGCTCAACTTCGTCCGGGTTGCTAGTAAGTGACTCGTGAGGCCAATTTCCAGATCAAGGGGTCCCCAGGAGCACCCCTTCCCTCGTGATGTCTGCCTCTTCTAGGTTGCCAAAGTCGTTGCTCGAGCCAAAGCACCATTTAGTAGCAACCCCCGCGAAGTTGAGCAGAAACCGGGGCGTTCCGGCGCGGGTTTGGGTGAGGAGACGCGAGGAGCACGGGCCCAAGCGCCGGGGCCAAGCGGCGAGCCAAGCGCCGGGGGCCAAGCGCCGGGGCGCGTGCAGGGCGGCGGGCGATTCCGGGCGTCTCAGCTGTGCGCGATCAGGAGCCGACCATTGACCCAGCCGCGCCAACCGTTGACCGCTCGAACCTGAGCCCAGCCTCCGGCCCGCGACTCGACGACCAGCTCGAGCCATTCGGGCAGCGACAGGATTGGGGGCTGCGACGGATCCGGGGCGGACCAAGCCGCCATGCCTCCGGCCGGCACGACGTGGGTCGGGATCCATGCGGCGTCCGCCGACGCCGCGTCCCCCGCCGACGCCGCGTCCCCCCCCGGCGCCGCGTCTCCCGCCGCGGCGTCCCCCGCCGCATGGGCGGCTGCCCCCGCGGCGTCCCCCGGCGCCGCGTCCCCCGCCGGCGCGGCTGCCCTCCGCGCCGCGGCCGGCGGCAGCGCGGCCAGCTGCGATCGGATGCTGTGGATCCTGGCGCGTTGAACCTCCAACGCTGCATCGGACAGAGAATCGACCCGGCTTCGGATCATCGCGTACTCGATCTGCGCCGCCTGGAGCCGACCAATCGTTTTCGATCCGGCAGGTCCGTACAGTCGCCCCGCAGCGGAACGGGCGGACCTGCGAGCCGCGAGACTCCGGAGCGATCTGGCCTCGAGCTCGGTAACGATCCATGGGTCGGGCTCGCCGGCGACAATCGCTTGGAACGTGGCCTCCTCGCTGCGCGTCGCAAAGACGACTAGCAAGCCGCACAAGAGCAGGAACGGCAGACCCTTAAAGGCCCCGTATTCGATCCATTGGAGCGCGCTCGGCTTGCCCGCTTCGCTAAACAGGATCGAATCCATCCAGGGCGAGTTCCACACAACGTGAGCCCCCACGCCTGCACCGATGCACAGCCCGGCGCCCACCAACCGCCGGGTCACAGACGCAGTTCGGCCGGTCACGAGATAAGCGAAGCCCAGCCCGGTCAGGCCGGAAAACAGGACGTGACCGTACAGTCCCCCACCCACGACCCGGATCAGGAACGTATCGAAGACAGGGCCGACCTGGTCCATGCCGGCGTTGAAGGCAGACGCAGTGCCGTTCATGAAGTACGAAATGTCCTCGACTACGGTGAAGCCGAGGCCGATCAGGGCGCCGTAAACGAAGCCATCGAGCACGCCGTCGAACTCGCTCGAGGCGATGAGGAACAGGGTGACTACGCCCATCAGCTTCAGCGTCTCCTCGGCGCCGGGGCCCACGATTGCGGCGCCCCAGTCGCCCACGACGTTCGGCGGGGCCACTTTGCCAAGGATTGAAAGCCAAGCCACGTTGGCCTCGAGAGCCAGGCTGGTGGCGATGACACCGCCCCAAAGCAGCGCGGCCGCGAGCATGGGCTTGGGCTCGCGCTCGAACAGGTCGAGCCGGTAAACCACAGCCGCGACCGGAATCGCATACAGGATCACGAGCGCCCAAGAGAGCGCGTAAGCCTGGGTCAGCTGGCCGTACGTCAATTGCTGGTCGATGAAGATGTAGCCGCCGATCGCCAGCAATCCGACGAAGAGCCAGAAGGCCGGCTGGCGCGGCTGGATCAGCGAGGCCTGGACACCCCAGCGCGGCGGCGAGGCGGGACGCAGCGAGGCGGGACGCTGCGCGGAGGCGGGACGCGGCGCGGAAACGGGGCCGAGCTCCCCGGGCGCGGTCATCGGGTCACTCCAACGCTCTGGATCATCGTGGCCAGGTCCGTGGAAACCGCTACCAGGGATCCCTGCGGCGCATACGCGTCAACGACCACGCTCTGCCCATCCACCACCACACACACCAACTCGCCGTCCACGATGCCGGTGTTTCCTGAGCCTCCGGAGCTCGAAACCATGGCCTCAAACCTCACCATGGCCGCGTCGTAGATGCCGACAATCGCCTGCTGGTCGTCGCCGAAACTGACCTGAGCCGAGCCGTCGCCGAGGCTGCGTTTCTCCACCACCAGGATGTCGGCCGCGCTTCCGCTCACATTCGGGTCGATGATGGCGTTCAGGAACGCGTCGCCCTTCTGCAGCCGCACGCCCTTGCCGTCGCTCGCGGATCCGACCAGGGTCCAGCCCGGTTCGGCCCGCAGAGTCACGGTTCCACCGATCCCGACGGTCCCGGCGCTCGGTGCGGCGATGACCCGATCCAGGCCCAAGCCGCCGAGCACGACCGCGGCGATGATGGCCGCAACGCCAAGAGTCTGGACGAAACTCGGGCCCCGCACGGGCGCGAGAGAGACGTCAGGCATGAGAGCGCTCATCAACCGGCGATCCTCGTCGATCTCGCCGTGTCCGGCGAGTCTCCAACTGCCCACGATTCGTGGGGCAGACCACATCCTACGGCTATCGATCCTACGGCTATCGATCCTACGGCTACCGCAAACCCGCATCCGGCGCGGCACATCCGGCGCGGGCGGTAATGCGCCAGCTTCACCGCACGAGACAGGTCGCCTGACGTCACAATCGAAACCGCCTCAGGAGTGGCCAGCAAGTCAGCGAGGAAGCCAGCAGGTGTCGTGGAATAGCGCGGTCGCATCGCCCATCCGCAACGTCTTCGACCAGGCGAACCCGGCTAACCGCATGCTCATCATCGGCCTGACCTCGATGCTGACGGTCGTCGTCGCCGCCGCCTTGCCGGCCGTCGCGACGCTGGGGCTGGGCGTTGATCTGGAGATACCCCTGCGCGCCGCCGACCGCTGGTCCAGTGGCGGTCTGCCCTACCTCGCATCGAGCTTCAACCAGACTTCCGGGCCGGGACTGCCATTCCTCTACCCGCCCTGGCTGCTGCCGATTGTGGCCCCGTTCGCGGCACTACCCCGGACCGCGGTCCTGGCCGTGTGGCTGGCGGTCTGCGCCGTCATCGCCGCCTGGACCTGCCGCCGCCTCTCCGTCCCGTGGATCGGCGTGCCGCTGGTTATGGCCTGGCCGCCCTTCGCGGAGGGACTGGTCACCGGCAACGCCCAGCTTTTGCAGTTCGCCGCCTTCGCCGCGTTGTTCTACGTACCGGGGCCAGCCTGGGCATTGCGGCGTCGCCCGGCGGCCACCTCCGCCGTGCCGGGGAGAGGCGCGGGTCCCCTGGTGGAAGACCTGAAGAGCGGGCTGATGGCCGCCGGCGTCGGTGCGCTCAAGTACACCCAGGTGCTGCCGCTCGTCTGGCTGCTGCGCCCCAGGCCGCGCGCCGCCATCTTTGGGGTAGTGGCGCTGGTCCTCATCGTGGTCGCGATGCTGCCGTTTACCGGCATCGACATCTACCGCGACTGGATCGACCAGTTGGGACGCGCCGCAGACCCGGCATGGTTGGCGGCGGGGGCGCCGTTGGCCTTCATGATCGGGCGTCCCGCGGCCCTGGTTGCGACCATCGCGGTGGTGTTACTCCTCTTCCTGGTCAGAGGCCGGGACGCGGGCGCGTGGGTCGGCATCGCTCTCCTGGTTGTCGCGCCGAGCATCCACGGCTACGGAATGCTCTTCCTGTTGCCCGCGTTGCTGACCATCCGACGTGACATCGCGATCGCGCTGGCCGTCCTGGTCGCAGGCTACAGCCGGGATGCCTGGTGGATATCCATCACCGTTGCCGCGGTCGCGATGGCCGCGTCCAACCGCTATCCCGCGCTGCGAGCGCCAACACCGGAGAGGGACGATGTTCGAAAGCAAACCGATCGAATCGAAGCTGACTGAGCCGAAGTCGAAGGAGCCTAATTCAAGCGCGATCGGCCTCCTAGCGGCAGGCGCCGGCGCTCTCCTTCTCCCGCTCGTTTGGGCCGCCACGGCAGGCCTCGAATTCGGGCGGGCGCACCTGAGCCACTCTCTTATTTCGCGGCCCGAGCGGCTCTTCGGTGGCGAGGGGGCAGCCTGGTGGCCGATTCTGGCGATCCTCGTGTGCGTGGCTGCGGCGGCACTCACGGCGGTCGGCGGTGCGATCGTCGTGCGGGCGGAACATCGCCGCCTGGCCATCGCCGCCGCTGTCCTTCTGGCCCTGGCGGCCGGGCTGCGGGTCGCGATTGCGGCGTTCCCGCCGGACCCGGCCATGTACGGGGAGAGCTCGATACGCGGAGCCGCCGCAATTGGCCTCATCGTCCTGCTGCCCATCGCGCTGACCCTCGCCGGAATCGCTATCGGTCGTCGCGGATCTGCCGTGGCGTGGCTATCGGGCGCCGTCGCGATCGCCATCCTGTGGCAAGCGCTCTGGGCGGTGACGCTGAGCTGGCGGTCGGGCGCGCTTCAACCCCAGTTGCTCGCGGTCGAAGGCGTGGAAGGGCTGACAGCGGCCTGGGCAGCGGTCGTGGGCGTCTGGCTGATCGGTTTGCCTCGGCCGCTTGCTTCGGACGTCGGGCGACTGCGAGCCGCCGCGCGAACACCAGCCGCCGCCCAAATCCCCAGGCCCGGTCGGAAGGCGGCCTTGCTACTTGCCGCCGTCGGCGTTCTCGGGGCCGTCACTTCCTCGGCCGCGATCGTTCGATCGGACGGCGCCGCGATCGTGGCCCAGCTGAACGGCCGCACCACCGTCCAAAGCGTCTCGGTCGCGGGTATCGATCGGACCTCGCGGATCTACCGGCCGACTCAGGTGGCGGCCAAGCCGGGCCTGGTCATCGTCCTGCACGGTGTCTTCGGCAGTGGCTTCCGCATGGAAACCGACAGTAATTTCGATGTCCAGGCCGATCGGCTCGGCTGGATCGCCGCATATCCGGACGGCGTTCTGGACGGTTGGGACGCCTTCGGCAGCACGCCTTCATGGGGCAGCCACCCAGGCGCAGACGACGTGGCCTTCATCTCGACCCTGATCGACCGCCTCGAATCGACCGACCGCGTCGATCCCAATCGCGTCTACGTGACCGGCCTGTCGCGTGGCGCGATGATGACGTATCGGCTCGGCTGCGCCCTGTCCGGGCGACTTGCGGCCATCGCTCCGGTCGCAGGCAACATGGCCAATGCATCCGGCACGGCGGACGTACCGTGCACGCTCCATTCTCCGGTTTCGGTCCTGGCAATCCACGGCACGGCGGACGGCACGATCCCGATCGCCGGCGGCTTCGTGGACATCCCGTTCTCGCCCATGGCCGACGTGATCGCAAAATGGCGAACCTGGAATGCGTGCGTTGGCTCCCCGTCCGTCGCGGTGGACGGCGCTTCAACGACAACGAATTGGCAATGCGCGGGCGGAAGCACGTTGTCGCAGCGGATCGTGGCCGGCGGCTGGCACACCTGGCCGCGTTCCTCGGGCGCCGTTACACCCATCAACGCGGACGACTTCGAGGCCGCGCGCGTCATCGCCGACTTCTTCGTGGCGCATCCGCGGGCCGCGCGCTCCTGAGATCGTGGGCTGGGCGGGCTGGTAGGGGAGGAAGGACTCGAACCTTCAACCGGGGCTGTATAAGAGCCATGCTCTAACCAATTGAGCTACTCCCCCGCCGCGGCAGGATCGTACACCCGAAAGGCCCGCCGGCACGAGCCCCCAGGACCCGACGCTAAATGGGCGGGTCTCGCCGGGGGCGCGGGTCACGCCGGGGGCGCGGGTCACGCCGGGGGCTCGGGTCACGCCGGGGGCGCGGGTCACGCCGGGGGCGCGGGTCACGCC
>JANYJG010000254.1 GCA_025358515.1 Chloroflexota bacterium | reverse complement strand
AGCCGTGACCGCTCTCAACATGCCGTACAACAACGTCATCGCCCCAGCCGGCAACACCACCTTTGGCATGCAGGCTGGCTTCACCGGTACCAACACGGTACCAACCCTCACCTGCTCGGCCACCTGATCCGAACCTAGCGAAACGTGAAAGGGACCGGCCGCGAGGTCGGTCCCTTAGTTTGTGGCCCTGGCGCTGCCCCGAGACTCCCGACCGAACGTCTCAGCGGCGATTCTTGGCGTGGCACTCGACGCAGTCGTTCGCCCAGGGGATCGCCTCCAGGCGTTCCGGCGCGATCGGCTTGCCGCAGCTCCGGCACACGCCAAATGTGCCGGCTTCGATGCGCCGCAGGGCGGCCTCTATGAATGCCAGGTGCTGCACCTCGCGCCCTCGCAGCTGCTCACCCCGCTGGCTCTCAGATACCTCGCTGGCGGCCGCCGTCTGAGCGCCGTGGGAAACCCTTGGATGCTCGACCTCCTCAGACAGCTGGAGCTCCAGGCGCCGGCGTTCCAAGTCCATAGTTTGGCGGGCGTTCTCGACCAGTTCGGGATTCATGGGGCGCATCCTACGCCGCCCACGGACAATGCGTAAGCCGCTCAAGACAACGCTGCCGTGATCCCCCTCGGGCAGGCCCGATCGCCAGACGGATCGTCTTCAGCGCGCCATTGCCGACGTGCATACACTCGATACCTGGAACGCAGCTAGAAGGAGCACCGATGGCCAGTGCGACGGACCCTGTATGCGGCATGAAGGTCGACACGAGCAGCGACCTGAAGTTCGAATATGAGGGTGTGACCTACTACTTCTGCGGCAGGGGTTGCCGCCTCGAGTTCGAGGACGATCCCGAGAAGTTTCTGGATCCGGACTACGAACCGAAGATGTAACGTGGGCGGCGCCGATGGGGGCTCGCGTGGTACGCTCCGCTGACCGTTCGGAGGGCCGCTTGAGCCTCCAGCCACGACCACACGTCAACCTCACGACTCCAGGAGAATCCCGATGACCTACGTGATTGCCGAGCCCTGCATTGACGTGATGGACAAGGCTTGCGTGTCCGTCTGCCCCGTCGACTGTATCCATTTCGACGAGGGTCTCGACCGGACGCTCTACATCGATCCAAATGAATGCATTGACTGCGGCGCCTGCGAGCCCGAGTGCCCGGTCAACGCCATCTTCTCTGGGGACAGTGTGCCTTCCGAGTGGACCGGCTTTACCGACATCAACGCCCTCTGGTACACGGACAAGGACGCGGCCCGAGCGGCCATCAACGCCGCCAAGCCCGCCTGACCCAGCCGAGTTCCTCAGGCGCGAGGCGCCGGGCCCAGGGCAACGACAGGGAAGCCGGCCAGCGTAAACTTGCCCGATGAGGATCGTCTCGCTCCTGCCATCTGCCACAGAGATCATCTGCGCCTTGGGGTTGCGTGAGCAGCTCGTCGGCATCAGCCACCGCTGCGACTACCCGCCCGAGCTGGACGACCTGGCCGTTGTCACGCGGGTGCCCGTCGGCCCAAGTCACGCCGAAGAAACCCTGCCGGCCGTCGGCCCCGTCGCCGACGAGATCGGCCCGACCGAGCTGGACGTGGCTTCGCTTCTCGCTTGCGCGCCGGACCTGATCGTCGTCCGCGACTCGGGTCCCGGGCCGCACTTCCAACTGGTGCGAGAGGCTGTGGCGGGGCACGGCGAGCCTGAGATTATCGCCCTGGACCCCGTCAGCATCGAGGGCATCTTCCACGCGATCACGACCGTGGGGGCGATGGTGGAAATGGAAGACGACGCGATCGAGTTGCTTGAGGCCCTGCGCGAGGACCTGGGCGAGATCGAGCAGCATGCCTTAGTCCGCCAGGACGAGGGAGTCGCCCGGCGGCGGGTTGTCGTCCTGGAGGGATTCGATCCGCCGATCGCCAGCGGCCGTTGGGTTCCAGAGCAGGTTCGTCGCGCCGGTGGCTGGGAACTGCTCGGGGCAGAGGGCCAAGCGCCGGCCCAAACCACATGGGAGGCAGTCCTGGACGTGGATCCGGAGATGCTCCTCCTGGCCCCAGCGGGGATGACCCTGGCCGATGCCCAAATCGCCTGGGCGAAAGTGGAGAAGCCTGAGTTCTGGCACGACATCGCCGCGGTTCGGCGAGGCCAGGTGTTCATCGTGGATCCGGACCTCCTGTGCCGGCCGGGTCCGCGTGTCGTGGATGGCGTGGCCATGCTGGCTGAAATCTTCGATCCCGAGGGCTTCATCGAGACCTCTCCGCCGGCCAGCTGGACCCCGCTCTTCGAATAGGCGATCGGCCGCGCTCTGCCGCCGGCCGGGCTTGGGATCACTTTCAATTCGATTCCGGAACCCTGGCTCGATTTCAGGATTTCTTCAGGGCGCGGGGACAGTATTCCCTCAGTTCCTCCCTCCCTCCATTGGCGAGACGAGATCAGACAGCCGGTCGCTTACCTCCCTCAGCGACCGGCTCTCGTCTGTCCGGAGCCTTTTCCGGCAAATCCACCAATGGAACGCGCCCTTTCCCTCAGGACGTGCAATTCCACGCGTAACCGACCCTCGCAGGCCTTGAACGACGCCTATACTCGGCCGCATGTCGCCTCTTTCGAACCGAACTGTCGCCACGATTGGCTCCGGAGTCATGGCCGAGTCGATCATCGCCGGCCTCCTGCGCGGCAAACTCGTGGGCCCCAATCAGATCGTTGGCAGCGAGCCGCGCCCGGAGCGGCGTGAGGAACTCACCAGGACATACGGCGTGCGCATGGTCGCCTCAAACTCGGAGGCGGTGGCAGGCGCGGACGTGATTCTGCTTTCGGTCAAGCCGCAGTCCCTGACCAAGGTTGGTCACGAACTGGGCGGCCGGCTGAATTCGAACCAGCTTGTCGTGTCGATCGTTGCCGGCGCCACCTGCAAGGTGCTGAGCGCGCTGCTGGAGCATCAGCAGGTCGTCCGCAGCATGCCCAACACCCCCGCCCAAATCGGGCGCGGAGTTACCGTCTGGTACCCCACCCCGGCCGTAACCGAGATGCAATGCGACCAGGCTCGAGTCCTGCTGGCGGCACTCGGCACGGAGATGCAGGTCGAAGACGAGCGTTTCGTGGAGATGGCCACGGCAGTTAGCGGCACCGGCCCGGCGTATGTCTTCCTGGTGATGGAAGCCCTCATCGACGCCGCCGTCCACCTCGGCTTCCCCCGCCACGTGGCCCACGATCTCGTCATCGAAACACTCGAAGGCAGTACGGCCTTCGCTAAGGCCACCGCGCTGCACCCGGCCGTCCTGCGCAACATGGTGACCTCGCCAGGCGGAACCAGCGCGGCCGCGATTCATGAGCTCGAGTCCGGACGGTTGCGCACGGTTCTGTCGGAGGCGGTATGGGCCTCCTACCGCCGCACCGTCGAGTTGGGCGCGGAGCTGGAAAGAGGCTTGGGTCTGGACGAGGGAGCGCCGATCGACGGCTCCGCGGGCGGCTCCGCCGCCGGACCAGCAAGCGGGCTCGCTGACGGCACGCCCCCCAGGACGTCCCCGGGCCGTCGAACGGGCCGCTGATCGTGACTGAGCCGCGCGGCTTGTTGGCGATCTTCGCCCACCCCGACGACGAGAGCTTTGGCGCCGGCGGCACGCTGGCCCTGGCCGCTGCCGCGGGAAATCCCGTCTGGGTGCTGTGCGTGACAAACGGCGACCAGGGCGGCAAGCCGGGCGAAATGGAAGTGGACCATTCGCTCGATCCCGAGATCCGCCGCGAAGAGCTGCGCTGCGCCTGCCGCGAGATGGGCATCGCGGAGCCGATCTTCCTGGGCTACCGCGACTCGGGCATGGAGGGCTGGGGTGCTCCGGAAGGGTCGCTCAGCCTGGCCGATCCCGCGGAAGTCGTAGATCGAATGGTCGCCATCATCCGCCGACTTCGGCCGGCCACAATCGTCACCTTCGATCCGGGCGGCGTATATGGCCACCCCGATCACGTCGCCTGCTCGGCCACGGCCACCGCTGCGTTCCGCGAGGCGACAGCGGAACCGGGCGGACCCGTCGCCCTGTACCACCAGGCCTTGCCGAAGTCGCGGATCGCGGCCATGCAGGCGTCCATGGCGGAAGAGCGCGGCCGCTCCGGCGACTCCACGCCACCGACCGAAGACGACATCCGCCAGCAGCAGGCTTTCGAGCGCCTGGCCCGTCCCGACGAGGACATCACCACGATCGTCGATATCCGCCCGGTCCTGGACCGCAAACTCGCCGCCCTGGCCTGCCACGACAGCCAGATGCGCGGCCGCCGCTGGGACGATCCGGAGGTCCGGGCCGGGATGGAGCAGATGTTCGGGCACGAGACCTTCGTCCGCGTCTACCCTGAGCCGCGCCCCGGGGAGCAGGAGCAGCTGCCCATCGGCCTGGAGTGGCAATCCCGGTGACAGATGCCCCCAGGCCGGGAACCGAAAGCGGCCGATCGCGCAGATCCCGCGACGGGCTGACCATCGAACAAGCAGCGGCCGTCGAGTCGCCGCGCGAGTTCCGGCTCTCCCCAGACGGCCGCCGTGTGGCCTTCACCTCTGAAGCGGCCGGGGCACGTCAGATCTTCGTCATGTCGGCCCGCGGCGGCTACCCCGAGCAGATCACCGCAACGGACAAGCCGGCCTCGGACCCGCAATGGTCGCCGGATGGCCGCCGGATCGCCTTCGTTCGTGGCGACGCTGTCTGGATGGTGGAGGTGGAGGGGTCGCACCAGGCCGTAGTCACGCAGCATCCGGCCGGCAACCGCTCACCGCGCTGGTGCGCCGACGGCCATCAAATCGCGTTCATCTCGCGACGACGCGGCTGGGACCAGCTCTGGATCGTCGATGCGCCGGTGCCCAGGCGCGGCCGGCCGGCGGCCAGACCACGCTCCGCCGAACCCACGCCGCTCACCGAACCCGGCGTCGACATAGACGACCTGACGTGGTCGCCGGACGGAAAGCGGATTGCGGTGACTTCCCAGCGCCTGCCCGACCTGCTCACTTCCCAGATACACATCGTGGACGTGGCCACGGGCGAGCAGCGATTGATCGCCGGCAA
Organism: Chloroflexota bacterium; assembly: GCA_025358515.1. GTDB lineage: Bacteria > Chloroflexota > Limnocylindria > Limnocylindrales > CSP1-4 > Fen-1039. The sequence continues at coordinate 22,761 of JANYJG010000254.1, read as the reverse complement.
GACGGCCTGGGAGACGGGCCCCCGCTGGCTGCCGGACGGCAGCGGTCTGCTAATGGCGTCCGATCAGGACGGCTGGTTCCAGGTGCTTCGCGTGTCGCTGGACGGGCGCGAACGGACGGTCCTCACCACGGGTCAGCGCGAGCACGGTGAGCCGGGTGGAGCTTGGGGCTATGCGCCACTACCGTCGCCGGACGGGCGGCGTTTCGCGCATATCGAAATCCGAGACGGCTTGGTGGAACTACTTGTGGGCGAGATTCCGATGGCTCATCGGAGCGGCTCTTCGGCCGGCCGCGAGGCCAAGCCCGGTCTTCGGTCGGCTGTGGTGTGCCCCTTCGAAGGCGTTTGGCTGGCCGTCGGCTGGCTGCCCGATTCGTCGGCCGTGCTGGCCATCGGACGGAGTGAGCGCGCACCGGACGACCTGTGGCTCCTGCCCATGCCGGAGGCCGCCGCCGCAGGCGTGAAACCCCGCCAGCTGACCACCTCGCTGCCCGTCGTGGTTGACGCGGCCCATTTCGCGGTGGGTAAACGGGTCGCCTTCCAAGCTCGCGACGACGTCCGGATCGAGGCCACGCTCTATCTGCCTAATGGCTCCGGGGGCGAGGTAGCCGCGCCGGTGCCGTGCGTGATCCATTCCCACGGCGGCCCGAGCCACCAGGCTCTGCGCGACTGGCTGCCGTTCCGCCAACTCGTCGTCGAGTCGGGGATGGCCTTCCTGTCCGTCGACTTCCGCGGCTCCACCGGCTACGGCCGCCAGTTCCGCTGGGCCAATCGCGGCGAGTGGGGCCACGCGGACGCCTTCGACATCATCGATGCCGCGCGCTGGGCTACGACGCAGCCCTGGTGCGACGGCCGGCTGGCCCATTACGGCGCTTCGTACGGCGGTTACCTAACGCTCTGTGTACTGACGGAGGAGCCGTCATTGTGGCGGGCCGGTATCGACCTGTACGGCGACTCGGATATCGCGGAAAGCTTCCGCCACGGCGATCGGACCGGTCGCATCGACCTGGAGCGCATGATGGGCAAGCCGGACGATCCGGAGGTGGCCCCGCTCTACCGTCGCGGTTCGCCGCTGTATCGCGCCGAACGAATCGAGGCGCCCCTGCTCATCCTCCACGGCCGCAAGGACAAGCGCGTGGTGCCGCTCATGACCGAGAAGATGATCGAGGCACTTGAGATCGAGGGCAAGCATTTCGCGGTCCACTGGTACGACGAAGAGGCTCACGGTTGGCAGCGGCGGGAGAATAGGCGCGACGCTTGGCAACGCTGCCTGGACTTCCTGCGGCGCCACTTGCTCGACCACGTCGAAGAGGACTGACGAACCCAGCGCAAGGGGAATGGAATGTTTCATCGCGACCGCAAGGCGAGTCCGATAAACCTGGACAAACTCGAGGAGTTCTTCGAGGCCCTCGACCACATGGGCGAGGTCGAGCTGTTGCGCATGCGGGCGGTCTGGCTATCGGTGGACAGGCAGAGCCACGAAGACGCCTGGACAGCCATTCGGGTAATCGGCGCTCGCGACGGGTTCGCCAAGGAGATCGACCGCGTCCGCAAACGGGCCGTAGCCTGGGCGACGCGCGGCAATAACGCGATCCCATACAGGCAGGACAACAACGAAACCTGGGCCGAAATCAAGCTGGAGGCAGCCGAGGCGATCGTCGACATTGCCCTGGCGGTGGCCTTCGGCGATCGGTTGGACGAGAAGACACGTACAGTCCTGCTCACCCCATGGAACGGCCAGGTCTAGCGGGCCCCGCCGGCTCGAAACCCCATGGTTCGGCGCTCAGTCGCGATAGCGTTGCCGCCGGCCCGTTTTGGCGGGCCAATGTAGGCTGTCTGAGTGGCTGACCTGCGCGTCGAACTGCTCGCCTTCGAGGATTGCCCGCACCTCGAGCAGGCCCGTCTTGACCTGGAGAGCGTGCTCCGCAAGGGCATCATCGAGATCCCGATCCAGCTGATCTTCGTCTCTGGCATGGACGACGCCGAGTTCCTGGGTTTCCAAGGCTCGCCAACGATTCGCATCAACGGCCAGGACGTGGACCCCCAACCGGACCTACCGATCGCGCTGGCGTGCCGCGTCTATCGCGACGCAGACGGGCAGGTGCGCGGCTCGCCGCCGCTCGAGCTGATACGCACCGCGATAGAAGCGCATCGGCGCGGCAAGCTCGAAGCCTTCCAGAGCGAAGAGGCCGGTCTGGTCGCCAAATTCGCGCGAGAGGCCGCTGCAGCCGAAACCTCCGATGAGGAGGCGGATAGTGAACGTCTCTGAGAAAGTTCGACTTCTGCCGCATCGGACGCTGCGGTCCCTGTTCATCGCGCTATCGAAACGTGGCTCGCTGGCGCGGCTGGCCGTTCGCAGCCCGCTGACGCGCCCTGTTGTGGCTCGGTTCGTTGCCGGAGAGGAACTGGACGAGGCGCTGGCCGCCATCGAAACCTTGCGTCGGGCGGGGCTCCGGAGCACCGTGGACGTCCTGGGTGAATCGATTACGTCCGCCGACCTAGCCGGCACGGCCGGGGATCGATACGTGGCCACTCTCTACGCTCTCAGCGCGCGCGGGCTGGATGCGAACGTCAGCGTCAAGCTGACGCAGATGGGCCTGGCGATAGATCGCGATGTGTGCCGCTCCAACGTCCTGCGAATCCTCGACGCGGCCCGCGACGTGAGCGGATTCGTCCGCTTCGACATGGAGGACCACACCCAAACCGACGCCACGCTGGCCATCTGGGAGGAAGCGCACGCCGCGTACCCGGGAACGGGCGTGGTCATTCAGGCCGCGCTGCGGCGGAGCGCCGCGGACGTGGATCGGATCGTGGCCGCAGGTGGCCGGGTCCGACTTTGCAAGGGCGCATACGACGAGCCCGGCACCGTCGCCTACGTCAGCAAACGGGCCGTGGACGCCAACTACGTCCGCCTCATGGAGCGGTTGCTCATGTCCGGCGAGTACCACGCCCTGGCCACGCACGATCCGCGGATCATCGCTCGCGCCATCGCCTTTGCCGGTCGCGAGGGGGTCGGGCCGGAGCGGTTCGAGTTCCAGATGCTCTACGGAGTACGCCGCGACCTGCAGCAGATGCTGACCGAACGGGGGTTCACGGTTCGGATCTACGTTCCGTACGGCCGGGAGTGGTATCCATACTTCATGCGCCGCCTGGCCGAGCGGCCGGCCAACGTCGGCTTCATGGTGCGAGCGATCCTCAAGGAAGAGCGGCGTCGAGTCCGCGGCCACTGAGCCGGCCTCAGCCTGCGTGCAGGTCAAGGCGCGGGCGTCACCGCAACAACTGGTTCCAGCGCCGCAGTCAGCTGCGCGCAGTGCTCTTCTAGATGTCCGGCCAGTAGCGCGTCCGCGATCTGCTGCACAGTCATCACGCCGCGCTGCTTGTGGATGCCCTTCCGCAGCAGCTGGCGGTCATCGGGTTCCAGCAAGCGGCGAACGACGCGCTCGAGGCCGGAATCGAGCCGCGCGTACAACTCGGCGACCGGCAGGGTGCGATCGCGATCGATCGTCAGAGTGCGAATCACATCGGACGATGTGCGACCGAAGGGCGCCGGCTCGACGGGGCTGGCCAGAACCCGCTCGATCTCCCCAAGACAGTAGGGGAGCATCTCGTCGATGTGGGCCAGGACTTCACGTGCGACCCAATCGCGGTGGCGCGGAACGGCCTCCGGCGCCCTTTCGGCCATTTCCATTTTGGTGCGCAGCCGAACAAGCCTGTCGCGGCCTCTGCGCAAGCGATCGACCTCCGGGTGAAGTGTGGCCATGCCTTTGGTTGCTCCCTCCGCTGCGCATTCCACAGCGTTTCGACCTTGATGCTTTCAGCGTACCCAAATCGCGCGCCTATGTGTTCCCGAAATCGGCGGGCGAGACTCTAGCGGTGCGATTGCCACCTTCCAGCTCGATGCGGGGCTACGGCTCCTCGAGCACGACCCGGCGCGACTCGGGCGGGGTGGCGGTCTGGGCCAGGATTACCCCCGTCAGGACGAGCGCGGCGCCGGCAATTTGCAGCGGAGCGAGCGATTCGGCCAGGAAAAACACCCCCAGAACGATGACGACGAGGGGCTCGATGGTGGCCACGACCGATGCCTGTGCGGCTCCGATTCTAGCCGCCGCGGCGTAGAAGGCCTGGATCGCGATGGCGGCCGCAAACACTCCGATCCCGATCAGTCCGGGCCAGGCCGCGGCGGGGACCTGCCCGGGCAGCAGCGGCTCGCGGGCAACGATGGCGATGACGAGCATCGTCAGCCACGTCCCGGTCATCATCACTGCCCCGGCGACCGCGGGCGGCACCTCGGCGCCCTTGCCCTGGGAGCGCATGTCCGCCGTCTGGCCGGGCCTCTCGCCCGCCATCCACGCGGCCAGGATGATGTACACGGCGTAGGCGAGCGGCGAGAGCGCACCCAGGATCACCCCCGCCCGATCCGTGCCGGCCTGGATCCCGCCGATGGTCAGGATCGCGCCGGCCATCACCACTGCCAGCGACCCCCAAGCAAGCTTGCCGCGGAACCGGTATCCGAGTCGCATCGATAGCACGGCCACGAGGGCGGGATAGGCGTACATCAGCAAGGCTTCAAGCGAGGTGGGAATCTTCTGGATCGCCGCGTAGACACGCTGGCGTTGACGACGAAGAAGGCGCCGGTGAAGAGCAGCCGGCCGATAGTTCGACGATCCAGCTGGCTCAGCGCAGCCCGCGCCCGCGGCTGGGCCAGCAGCCAGGCCCAACTGACCAGGGTTGCGAACAGAAACCGCCACGCCAGTAGGGCGATCCAGTCCAGGCCGGCGCCGTAGACACCCTTGGCGAAGAGCGGTCCGGTTCCGTACGCGGCGCCGGCAAGCGCCGCCAAAGCGATGCCAACAACTCGGCGGCGGTCCATCGCAAAAGGCTATCAGGATCTTCGCCTGAGCCTGAGTACCAACCATTTCGGGTGGGATGCGGCGATTTGAGGAGGTTGTTGCGTCCGCCCACGCGGCGGTTGCCGCACCCCACCTTCGGGGCCCTCCAAGGAGACTACTCATCGAGTACCGCTCGGAGGGTACGAGTGAGTCATATGCCGCGGCCCTCTACGATTCTACGATCGCTTCCGTCAAGTGGTCACATGACCGCGACTCGTGAGGTCGAATGCGATGACTCGGGCACACGAAAGCTGCCCCCGCTGCGGAAAGAGCCTTGTCAGCACGCGCTTCGACACGACATTCCGCCTGCCCGACCGAAGTGAGCGTCTGTGCTTTGGCATCCCGGGCGGGCTGTGCGAGGACTGCCATCAGCTCTACATCGATCCCGAGCTGATCGAGCTGCTCGACCTGAGCCAGGGTCGGTGCGTCTTCGCCATCGAGAGCGACCTTGTCCTCCAGGAACAGGCCTGGTCCAGCGCCGACTGATTCTGGTAAGAGTTCCGAGCCGGGGCCGACCCTCAGCTCGGGCCGGGCTTGCGCACGAATTCCGCGATCCACAGGCACACCGCGGAGCGGCGCCGGACATCGCCGCCGTCGTGGCCCTTCAGCGCCGCGTCAAGTTCGAGCAATCCCGCCAGCGCCGCGTCCAATTCCGGCAACGTCCAGCGGCGCGCCTGTTCGGCCAGCCGCTCCGCCCGCCACGGGTTCAGCTTGAGAGTGCGAACCAGCGCCGCGGCCGGGGTCCCGACCGAAAGCAGGTCCGCGACATCGACCAGATCCTTGAGGCGGCGGTGCAGGTGAACAACCAGGACCGGTGCGGGCATGTCGTCAAGGCGTTCAGCCAGGTCGGCTGCCTCGCCCGCGCGCCTCGCGCCAATGGCGTCCAGGAAGGCCCAAGTTGAGCCCGGGACCGCCTCGGCGACTAACGCCTTCACGTCGTCCGGCCCGATCGGGGCGTCAAGGCGGTAGACCGCCAGCTTCTCGAGTTCCGACACGGCGAGCTCGCCCTGGCGCCGTCTATCGACGTCCTTCTCGCGCACGTATGCCCCGATGCGTTCGGCCAGCACGCGCGCTGCCTGGGGCGTGATCTGGATGCCGCGCTCCGCCGCCCGATCGCCGATCCAGCGGGCCATGCCGTCCTGAGACGGGGCGTCGAACCTGCGGACCTCGCCGCCGGCAGCCTCGACTGCCTTCTTGAGGGTCTCGAGCGAGGCGGGCCTCTTGAACGAATTACTCCCATCGACGGCGTCGAGGAATGCCAGGCCGTTCCCCAGGGCGATGCTCGCGAAGACCTCGACCAGCTGGGCCGCCAGCGGCTTGGTGGCGATCAGCGGCCCGGGCTCCGCCACGACCACGAGGGTGCCGCCGCCGAACATGGTCGCGGTGCCGACTCGCTCGAGGATCGCTTGCGCGGACGTCGATGCGCCGCTCAGACGGACGCGTTCGACTGCCTCGCCCCGGGCCTCGAGGCGTCGGGCCAGGGCATCGGGTCCGCGGGACACGCCGTACGAGTCCTCGCCCCAGTAATAGCCAATCGGGGCCGTCGGTCCGCCCATGGTCGGTGTGCTCATCGTCGGTCCTGTCAAGTCGTGCTTCCTTCACGTACGGCCTGCAGCGCACGCGCCGTCCACGGTAATCGTCGGATGTCACCGGCGCCAACGCCGGCCATCTCGCACACTCGACCTTCCAGGACCTCCGCCCTATGTCGGACGGCGGTCAGGGTTTCGTCAGACCAAGAGTCACGCGGACGTTGCTGAGGTGGATAGCGGCGCTCCCAGGAGGCAAATCGGTCGGACATGGATTCGAGTTTCTGGCCGGCCCGTTTGTCGGCATAGGCGACCACCAGCGCTTCCGGCGACGCCGTGTCCAGCCAATGCTCGAACCACGCCCCGTCTGCCAGGCGCGTCACGGGATGGCCTACGATCGCCGGCCCGAGTTCCGGGTATCCGTTCTCCGCGAGCCACGCAGCCGAGCCGGCCCCATGGTCCAGGGACGCAACCGAGGGCCTAACCGAATTGAGCTTGTCTATGTCATGTAGGAGCGCGGCCGATTCGACCAGGCGGCGATCGAGCGATAGCCCAGCCGACGCGATGCGCAACGCCAGCCAGGCGGCCGTTTCGGCGACCGCTCTGGAATGCTGGAGGTGCCAGGACGGCGGCTGCAGCGAGAGGAGCAGGGCCGCGCTGTCTAGACGGCTCGGGACGGACATCGACCGAATCGTACAGGAGCCCGAGGCGTCCGGTGTTGGAAATCGGCAGGACGGCCGAGCCGGCCGGGCGCGATGGCGAGACGGTCACGCCGGATCGGTCGAGCGTGGCCTCGACGCTGCCGGACAGGTCGGTACGCAGGATGGTCCGGGCGTGGGTCCGCAACCGGCCGAGGGTGGAGGGCGCCGGGTGGCCGTATGTGTTTTTCGCACCGACCGAAATCAGCGCCACCGTCGGCCGCAGCGAGGCCAGCAATTCATCGGTCGACGCGGTGGCGCTGCCGTGGTGGGCGACCTTGAGCACATCCACGGTTGGCAGTCCACGCTCGAGCAGCACAGGATCGACATCTTCCTCAGTGTCGCCGGTGAGCAGGAAGCGGCGGTTCTCGTACTCGCCCAACAGAACGATCGAGGAATCGTTGGCCTTACGGTTGTCAGCCGCGGAGGGATCCAGATTGGACGGCCGAACCGTGCCGTCGTCCGGCCAGAGGACGCGCAGCGTGACGTCGTCGAGCGTAATCTGGTCGCCGGTCCGCAGCCGTTCAGCCGTCATGTGGCGCGAAGCCAGCGCGTCCAGCCAGGCCCGGTACGCAGGCGTCTTGACGGCCCAGCCCGATTCGAACGCCCTGTCGACCCGGTACCTCTGCACGATCAACGCCAGCCCGGCGACGTGATCGTCGTGGGGGTGGGTCAGGACGACAGCCTGCAGATGGCGGTCCCAGGCCGGCACGTAGCGATCCAGCGCGTTCAGAAGAGCCGCTCCGTCAGGACCGCCGTCGATGAGGATGCGACCGCCATGGTCGCCCTCGACCAGAATGGCGTCGCCCTGGCCCACGTCCAGAACGACAATGTGGACTCGTCCGTCCGGCTGCTTGACGATGACGCAGCCCGCCAGCGCAACGATGAATGCGGCTCCGAGCAGTGCGGGGCGATGCCAACTCTTTGGCTTGCTCCTCCCTTTCGCGGGCCGCTCGGACGGACGGGCCGGCGATTCGGTCTTGCGGCGTGGCGGTGCCGACAGGAACCGATGCAGCCGCCAGATCAGGGCAGTCGCGGCAGCGGCGGCGACGGCGTTCGCCGGGAAGGGCAGGGTTTCGTTAGCGCCGGGGATCGCCGCCGCCAGCTGTACCACCCAGATCAGTGCCGCGAGAAGCGCCCAGGCTGGCATCGCGATCATTCCGGCCAGCCATCCCGGCAGGCCGAGCACCGCCATCCAACCTGCCAGAAATGCCACCGCGCCGGCGGCCATGGCCGGAGGTACCAGCGGCACCGCAACCAGGTTGGCGAGCGGCGCGATAACCGCCAGCCGGCCGAAGGCGAGCAGCACGATCGGCAGCGTGGCCGCTTGGGCCGCCAGTGAAATCCCCAGACTTTCGCGGATTGCCGATGGCAGCCACGGTGCATGCTCGCCGAGCCGTTTGGTGAGGGGTGTGGCCCAGACCAGCAGGCCTGCCGTCGCGGTCGCCGAGAGCTGGAACCCCACGTCGCCGACGATGGCGGGTTCAACCAGCAGCATGATTGCGACCGCCCACGCCAGGCCAACGATCACCCGCGACCCGCGCCCACTCTCTTGAGCAAGCAGAGCGACGCCCGACATCGCCGCGGCCCGGACCACCGACGGCGACGCTCCCGCGAAAACCGTGTAGGCGAGGATCGCCAGGATCGTGATCAGGGCCCTGCGCCGTCGGCTGACGAGTCCGCGCAGCAGGGCCGCTATCGTGGCGGCAACGATAGCGATGTTCCAGCCCGAGATGGCCACGATGTGGCTCACCCCGGCAGTCGTGAAGGCCGCGGCCACGTCGCGATCCACGCGGTCCCGCAACCCGATCAGGATCGCGGCCAAAAGGCCACCTCCAGGCTCCGGCAGGACTCGCTGGAGGGCATCGCCGGATGCCTGGCGGAACCCCTCGATCCGACCTGCGGCCGAGTCGTCGTGGCGGACGAGGGTCATATCCCGGGCCTGGCACGTTGCGTCTACGCCCGACGATGCGAGCCAGCGGTCGTAGTCGCTGTCGGCGAGCGGCACGAACCAGCCGGTCCAACTGACGGTGTCTCCGGCGGTGAGTCGGGGCAGGGCAGGGAACTGGGCCGCGCACAGCAGCGTCGGCTCCGCGGTCTGGATCGTGGCGATCTGCTGCCCATTCTTGGTATGGGCGCTCGTTACGGTGGCCTGCCACGTGCCCGATCCGGCGGGGAGTGGCACCGGGCCGGCTGGACCGCCGCCCGCCAGCATCGTGCCGAGGGTGAGCCGCAACACGACCGCCGCCGCCCCGACGGCGACAACCGCCAGCGACGGGGCCCAGGCGCGGCGGCCCAGCGCCTCGAACATGCACGCGGCCATGACCGCGCCGACGGCCGTCCCTGCGGCCGCCACCGGACTCGCCAACGATGCCCCGGCCGCCGCTACGACGCCGAGGGCCAGCCACGCCGGCCGAGGGAGCATCGCCTCAGCCGACTGTGACGAGGGTCCGGATCTTGGCGAGCGTCGCGGCCGATACGATCTTTCGGGTCACCAGGTCGTCTACCTTGCCGAACGGCTTTTGCTCCCGCGCGGCCACGATCTTCTGCGCCGTCACCGGGCCCACGCCAGGCAAGGCGTCGAGCTGCTCGGCAGTGGCGGCGTTTAGGTTCAGCGGGCCGCCGCTCGATGCTCGCGCCCCCGGCGACGCCCCCGCAGCGGGCACGTCGCTCCTTCTGGGCACTCGGATCAACTGCGCGTCCTGGAGTCGGGCCGCCAGGTTGAGCTGGCCTTCGGCCTGTCGAGGATCGACGTCCGGCGAGTACCCACCGGCTGCCTTGATCGCGTCGCCGACACGGGACCCCGGGTTCAGCGAGTAGACCCCGGGGCGAGCGACCGCGCCGGCCACCTCTATGACCAACATCGCCTGTGACGCTGCAGGATGAGCGGAGTCACTCGCCGCGGCTGAGACCTGCATATCTCCTGATGGGTTGCCGGCCACGAGCAGAGCGGCCCCCACCGATGCCGCGACCAAGACTGCTGCCCCAATCAGTAGAAGGCGGCTGCCGCTGAGCCGCGGGTGTTCGGCCCCGGATCCGGGCCCGGATCCGGCCTGGCCGGTCTCCGGCGTTTCGATTGCCCGCCAGGGCGCGCTCGTATCCATCGGCATCTCCGATTGGGGCGTGCTCAGCGGGGTACCGGGAACGCTATCGGGTGCCGCTCACCTGCGGCTTATCGGCGGCTTATCGGCGGAGTTCGTGTCTACCTCATCCGGCCTTGCGGTGGCGACTCCTGGCTACCGCACCACGATATTCACGAGCTTCCCGCCGGCGTGAATCACCTTGAGGGGAGTCCTGCCGTCCAGCGCGGCCACGATCTTAGGGCGCGCCAGAACGAGCGCCTCCAGCTCCACCTCAGGCATTTCTACCGAAACCATGAGCTTGTCGCGCAGCTTGCCGTTGACCTGGACCGGCACCTCGCGCTCGTTCTCCGCGGCAGCAGACTCGTCCACCGCAGGCCACGCGGCTGTGTGGATCGATGACCACTCTTCGCCCCGAGATTCGGCCAGCCGTGACCACAGCTCCTCGGCGATATGCGGCGCGGCTGGGGCAAGCATCAGCAGCGTGAGGCGAATCGCCTCGTCCCACGCCCGGCCGCCGGCGATCTCCGTGCCGCGGTACCGCTGCAGCAGGTTGGCGAGCTCCATCAGGTGCGCGACCATGGTGTTGAAGCGCAGCTCGGCGTACTCCTCCGACACCGTGCGGAGCGTCCGATGCGCCGCCGCCCGCAGAGCCTTCTCGGCCGCCGCGGAGTCCTGCCCGGCCGGCAGCACGCCCGACTCTGGATCGCCCGGCTCCACGCCGTGCGGCTCCAGGGCGCAGTACCAGACGCGGTTGAGGAAGCGGCTGATGCCGCCGATGCCGGTTGGGCTCCACGGCCCGCCCTGATCCCACGGCCCCATGAACATCAGGAACAGGCGAACTGCGTCGGCGCCGTAACGCTGGACGAGTTCGTCCGGGTCCTGGACATTGCCGCGGGACTTGCTCATGCGTTCGCCGTCTGCGCCCAGGATCTGGCCCTGGTTGAACAGCCGCTTGAACGGCTCGCGCTCGTGGACCAGGCCCAAATCGGCCATCGCCTTGGTGAAGAAGCGGGAGTAGAGCAGGTGCATTACGGCGTGCTCGGCGCCGCCGGTGTACTGATCCACGGGACCCCAGCGGCTCTCGATCTGGCGGTCCACCGGTTGGGTTTCGTCATGCGGCGACAGATACCGGAACCAGTACCAGCTGGAGTCGATGAAGGTGTCCAGCGTGTCGGTCTCGCGCCGGGCCGGGCCGCCGCATTTGGGACATGTGGTTTTGACGAAGGCCTCGTCCGTCTTGAGCGGGCTCTCCCCGCGGCCGCCGTAATCGACTGTGTCGGGCAGGCGCACGGGCAGTTGGTCGAGCGGCACCGGCACGATGCCGTCCGCATCACAGTAGACGACGGGGATCGGCGTGCCCCAGTAGCGCTGGCGGCTGATCAACCAGTCGCGGATTCGGAAGTTGACCGTCGCCTTGCCCTTGCCCTCTGCGGCCAGCCTCGCGACGATGTCCTCGAAGCCCTGCTTTGCCGGCTTGTCGGTGTGCGCCCCGGAGTTGACCATGCGGTCCTGCGCGCCGTGGGCGATATACGCCTCAGTCAACGGCTCCACAGCCTCCGCGTCCGAAACCTCCGGGCCGGCGATGACGCGCCTGATCGTCAGCCCGAACTTGTGGGCGAACGCGAAGTCGCGCTCGTCGTGGGCCGGCACGGCCATGATCGCGCCCGTGCCGTAGCCGGCCAGGACGTAGTCGGCGATCCAGATCGGGATGCGATCGCCGTTGACGGGGTTGATCGCGTACGAGCCGGTAAACACGCCCGTCTTCTCGCGGTCGGTCGACATCCGCTCGATCTCGGTCTCGCGGCCGGCTGCTTCGATGTAGGCGGCGACTTCGTCGGCTTGTGCCGAGTGCGTCAGTCTGGAGACCAGCGCGTGCTCGGGCGACATGACCATGAACGTGGCGCCATAAAGCGTGTCCGGCCGGGTGGTAAAGACGCGCAGTTCATCGCCGCCCGGCTGGGAATCGTCCGCGGCAGTGGTGAAGACCACCTCGGCGCCCTCGGAGCGGCCAATCCAGTTCGTCTGCATGAGCCGAATCGGATCCGGCCATTCGATGCCGGAGAAGTCGAGCAGTTCGTCGGCGTATTTGGTGATGCGCAGGTACCACTGGTCGAGCTTCCGCTTTTCGACCCTCGCCCCGCAACGCCAGCAGTGGCGGTCCACTCCCTCGACTTGCTCGCGCGCCAGCGTCCCGTCGTTGGGGCACCAGTCGACCGGCGAGCTGGAGCGGTAGGCCAGGCCAGCTTCCAGGAACTTCAGGAAGAGCCACTGGTTCCAGCGGTAGTACTCGGGCTCGCAGGTGACGACCTCGGCGTTCCAATCGAAGGAGGCGCCCATCGACCGGAGCTGGCCGCGCATCTTGTCGATGTTCTTAAGGGTCCACTCCCGCGGGTGGATCTTGTTCTTGATCGCGGCGTTCTCGGCCGGCAGTCCGAACGCGTCAAAGCCGATCGGCATGAATACGTTCTCGCCGTGCATGCGGTGGAAGCGACCGAGCGCGTCGGTTGGGGTCTTGACGTACCAGTGCCCGATATGGAGGTTGCCGGACGGGTAGTCATACATCGTCAGCAGGTAGTACTTGGGCCGGCTGTCGTCGTGCAGGTCCGTGGCGCCGAGGCCCAGCTCCGCCCAACGTTGCTGCCACCGCGCTTCGAAGGACGCGGGGTCGTAGCGGTCGATGTGAGGGCGGTCGATGTGAGGGCGCTCGATGTGAGGGCGCTCGATGTGAGTGCGCTCGATGTGAGTGCGCTCGATGTGAGTGCGCTCGGTTTCCGGCACGGGGTACCTCAATGGCTGGGTCCGGACGGTAGTGTCGGGCCTGGCTTCGCTGCGGCGTCCAGTTTATCCGAGAGGGCGACCGGCCCGAGCCTGCCAGATTCAAACCCGGGTAGCACGAGTCCCGGTCGCGGCCGCAAGTCCGGGCATGGGCCGCTATTCCACCGCCGAATCGACCCGGTGCCGTGCTCAGCCGGGGCCGGAAACCGTCCTGGTGCCAGCACTCTGGCCCGGCCGAGCCGCAGATTTCGGCCTCGTGCTATGGGGGCTTGAATCTGTCCAGAATGCCAGCCCGGTCGTGGCTTCGGCAGGGTTCCGCAGGAAGGAGCGGAGCTGCCGCCCGTCCAGGCGGAACCGGCTCCGCAGCAAGGTGGCATGTTCGGTGGCATGACGCCGGTTTGTGCGGGTGTCGGAGACGAACAGCCAGACACTCACCTGCCTGGCCCGCCATCCCCGGGAAGCGGCGATGGATCCGGCCAACCGCCCCTTGCGATCGAGAGTCCCGAGCATCTCGTTCATGTCCACGAATGCGGTCTTCAGCTCTATCACGAGCAGATGTCCGGTGGCCTCGTGCCAGGCCAGCTGATCGATGATTCCGCGTTCTCCGTAAATCGCGAACGAGACCTCCGGCTCGACGGCCCAGCCGCTGGACGCGAGAAGCGCGGCCGTGCTCTCGGCCAGTAGCGAATGCCGCCGACTCAGCAACCGGTCCGCGTCGCCGCCGCGCCAGCGAGCCGTCATCTCGACCCGAATCTCCAGCGCAGCGGCAATTCGCCGAATGGTTTCGACCGACAGCGTCCGACAGTGGCCGCGCTCCACGATCGACACGGTGCCATGCGACACACCCGCCAAGGCGGCGACATCCCGCTGCCTCAAACCGCGGCGAAGCCGGACCGCGCGAACCAGCGCACCCAACTGCAGGTCGTCCATGGCACCAGTTTGGCCACGCGCCATTCGCCGGCGATTACTTGGGCCCACGGCGCCCTCTCCGACGGCTGGCTGTTTTCGGCGCTCGCCGCACGACGGCGCGACACCGGTACAAGTCCTGAGATACGTTCCCGGCTCGAGCGTTCGGCTGGTTGGTGGTGCTGAGGCCAGTCATCCCGGGGACCGACTAGTCAAGTGACCCGTCTCAACGAACTTCTGGCAGACGCCGGTTGCCGGATCTACACAGGAACCTTGACGGCGCCGGCAAGGGCAAGGGCTCTGAGCCAATGGGGGCAACTCGCGGGAGCAGCCTGCTTACGCTTAGGCGCTCTCTTCACGAATGTTTGGTGGAGCTACAGGGACTCGAACCCTGGACCTCCTGCATGCCATGCAGGCGCTCTTCCAGCTGAGCTATAGCCCCACGATTCACGCTCAATCAGAGCGCCTTACTGGTTTTAGGTCTCTGACTTGACCGCTCAGACAACCTGATTACCGGCCAGCGCGCCGAATGATAACAAATCGGCACTGGCAGCGGATGTCGCGAGTTTCGGCCGCCACTGCCGAGCGGGCAACCTGTCTCCTCGAACGACCGAGACGTACATGGACGCCGCGTCGAGACTCGCGGCATTCTTTGCGAACCACGGCATGCCGACCGAGCTTGCCGAGATACGCCGTGAACACTTTGAGTCGTTCATCGCCGACTAGCTCGACCATTTCAAGGCGACCACCGCCCACAATCGTTACCGGGGCTGCCAGGCCTTCTTCCGCTGGGCGGTCGACGAGGGGCTCGTGAAAGAGTCGCCGATGGCACGGACGAAGCCCCCGCGGCTGCCGGAGGAACCGCCGGCGATCCTGCGTGAGCCCGAGCTCAGGGCGCTTCTCGGCGTTTGCGAGGCCGATAAGAGCTTTGCCGGGATCCGAGACGCCGCCCTTGTTCGGATCTTCCTCGACACGGGAGCGCGCCGCGCGGAGATCTCGAACCTCCGGTATGACCCGAGCGACGAGCTGGCGAACGACGTTGACCTGGACCAGGCCCTCATTCGTGTCTTCGGCAAGGGCCGGCGCGAGCGCGTCGATTGGAAACAAGGCGATTCGCGCTCTCGATCGCTACCTGCGGGTGCGAGGAAAGCACCAGGGGAATAACCTACGGACCTGCCTGACTCGGCGCATCCGGGGGCGCGCGGCGGATGCCAGCCCAATGGACGTAGCGACCGCAGAGGAGAATTGAGTGCGCAGCAGTCACTTCGGAGGACATCGATGGCCGTGCGCGTTGACCTGAACATCTCCCTGGACGGCTTCGCGACAACGACCGACCAGACGCGCGAGAACCCGTTCGGGCCCGACTGGTCGCGCCTGGTCGAGACCTACATCGCGACCCGTACGTTCCGGGCCCGAGTGCTGCACGACACGTCCGGCGAGGGAACTACCGGCGTCGACGACGAGTACGCGCAGGCGTACTTCGCCGAGGTCGGCGCGGAGATCATGGGCGCCGGCATGTTCGGGCTCCACGCCGCTGCGGACGATCCTGACTGGCGCGGCTGGTGGGGCGACGAGCCTCCGTTCCGGGTCCCGGTGTTCGTGCTCACCCACACTCCGCGCCCGGTGCTCGAGATGGCGGGCGGCACGACCTTCCACTTCCTCGCCGCGACGCCCCGCGAGACGCTCGACCTCGCGCTGGAGGCCGCGGGCGGCAAGGACGTGCGGATCGGCGGCGGCCCGACCGTGGTCCGCGAGTTCCTCAAGGCAGGACTCGTCGACCGACTCCATGTCGCCATCGTCCCGATCCTGCTCGGCCGCGGCGTCCGGCTCTGGGACGACCTCCGCGGGTTCGAGGACGGCTACAGCGTGACGTCGGAAGTGGCCCCGAGCGGGATCACGCACCTGACCTTCTCGCGCTGAACGTCCGGGTCTTCCGGCTCAGAGCCCCGACCGGGCCCGCACCGCGAAGGCATGGCCAAAACGACCGAATAGGAATCGCGGCCCGCGGCCCGCACGATTGCGGGCATGACGGTGCGCTGGTCCGATCCACACCGGCTCTCGGGCCCCCCAGCCTGTTGCGACCCCGAGTACGTCCGCGCCGTCAGCTTCGCGGTGACCCGATGAGCGAGGTGGAGCTCGACCTCGCCTTCCTCGAACACGCGCCGCGGGCCGTATTCTGGGTTCGATCGCGCCAGATCAACCAACTTGACGCACCCATCACACTGCGCCCATGAACTTCAGAGTCCCCGCTGAGGCGTACGACCGGGCGTGACGGCTGGAGCCATACCCGAGCGCCTGGCTCACGAACATGGGAGTTAGATGATGGCCGGAGTTATTGATCCCCGCGGAGTCCACACGAGCAAAATGGCGACGGCCGACTATGCCGCTCTTGCGTCGAAGGGAATCGCACGCTCAGGCACCAGGAGAGATGGAGGCAGCGAGTGCTCGATCAAGCGAGCCAGCTAATAGCCGGGCAGGCGCGACAAAAGGGTCCGGCGATTACCGCTCGCGGGCTGGGCAAGCGGTTCGGTGATCGGGTTGCGTTCTCGGACGTCTCGTTCGAGATCGGCTACGGGGAGGTGTTCGGCTTCCTAGGCCCGAATGGCGCGGGCAAGACCACGACCGTCCGGACTCTGGGGACGCTCCTGGCGCCGACA
Organism: Chloroflexota bacterium; assembly: GCA_025358515.1. GTDB lineage: Bacteria > Chloroflexota > Limnocylindria > Limnocylindrales > CSP1-4 > Fen-1039. Next base: position 6,230 of record JANYJG010000254.1, on the reverse strand, counting down.
TCGGGTTCGGCGACCGTGGCGGGTTTCCCTCTGGCTCCCGAGAACGCAGTCGAGATCCGGCGCCGAATCGCGATCATGCCCGAGGCTCCGGGTCTCTACCTCAAGCTGACCGTCGTCGAGAACCTCGAATGCTTCGCGGATCTCTACGAGATCTCCGAGGCTCACGATCGGGTCGCAGCGGCGCTCCAGGCAGTCAATCTCGGCAATCGTGGCCGCGATACCTGCGGCACCCTGTCGAAAGGCTTGCGCCAGCGGGTCGCTCTCGCCCGCGCGCTCCTCAGCGATCCGGAGATTCTCTTTCTTGACGAGCCTACCGCCGGGTTGGATCCCGTAGCGGCCCGAGAGGCCCACGAGCTGATCGATGGGCTTCGCAAGCGAGGCGTAACGATCTTTCTCACGACTCACCGCCTAGAGGAGGCGGAGCGGCTGTGCGACCGAGTCGCGATCCTCAACACCACGCTACGTACGATCGGCCGCCCGGACGAGCTACGCGATCAGCTGTTCGCGAGAACCATCACCGTCAGGACCCTTAGGCCCCTCGCGGACCCAGGCAAGGTGTTCGGCGGTCTGGAGGCCGTGGACGGATGGCGCGCGGATGGGGCCGCCGGCAGTTACGTTCTCGCGGTGTCGGACGCATCGATTGCGGCTCCGGGCGCAACTCGGGCTCTGGTGGCCGCGGGCGCCGACGTGCTCTCAATCGCCGAGTCGCATCATTCGCTCGAAGACGTGTACCTCGAACTGATCGCCGAGGACCCGGAAGCATCTCGGAGAACGGCATGAGCACGCGGCGGATATGGGCCATCGTCCGCAAGGAAGTCCGCGAGTACCGACGCAACCGTTCGGTGATCTACGGGATGGCAATCCTGCCGCTGGTCTTCGCCGTACAACCGCTCATCGCGGTTCTTCGCTTGTCGAGCGGGGCGGCCGGGGGCTTGGCCCATGAGCACGTGCTGCTCTACATGCTCGGCATCCCGACGCTCGTGCCCGTGTTCGTCGCCGCGTACTCTGTCGCCGGCGAGCGCCAGCAGGGCACCCTCGAGCCGGCGCTCACGACGCCTATTCGGGGCGAGGAGTTTCTCATCGGCAAGGCGCTCGCTGCGCTGCTGCCATCACTACTGATCGCATATGTGGTCTTCGGGATCTTCGTCGGTATCGTCGAGGTCATGGCCGCACCCAGCGTCGCCGCATCGGTTATGCAGCCGACGGACCTGCTCGCGCAACTCCTCTTCACGCCACTTCTGGCCTGCTGGACGGTCTGGGTCGCCATCGCGATCTCGACCCGATCGAGCGACGTTAGGGTCGCGCAGCAGCTCGGCGTACTGGCGAGCCTTCCGCCTGTCTTCATAACCGTGATGATCGCGCTCAACGTGATCGAGCCGACGCCGCAGTTGGCCATCGGCTCCGGAGCTCTGCTGATCCTCCTCGACGTGTTCGGTTGGCGGCTGGTCTCCGGGCTGTTCGACCGCGAGCGACTCATTTCCGGCGGCCACTGACGCAGACCGGGTGGTTCGGCCGGCTGAGCTTAGTGCGAATCGGGTATGCGGCCTCCCACTCGAACGGTCGCGGCGAGAGGATTAGTGCCGACACGCCGTCGCCATCGTTGCTGATCTCGGTTGCGAACATACCGAGTTACCTTGGTCGGTTCTGGAAGACGGCCTAAGGGCGTCTGCCTGCGCCGCTTAGTGGGACGCGTCGAGGGCAGCGCTTATCTTGGGGTGATACTCGCGCCACGACTCCCAGACGGAGCCCGCCCACCTGCGGACCCGGGTATCGTGATCCTCGACGCTCGTTGCGTCCGTGGCGGAGAGGACGGTCAGGTCGCCCGGACCACGAGCCCGGCGGATGACCGGGAACTCGATCTGGCGAGCGAGCACTGCCCGAAGAACCTCTGGTGAGCGTGAGGGCGATTCGTCCCGCTCGATGACGGCACACAGGCTCACGAGGTGGACGAAGACGGACTGACGGTCGCGCCGATCCAAGCCGTCGCCCGGGTGCTGGGCCATGTAGGTGTCAACGACGAGGTTGTTCGTTTCCGACCCGGGGAACCGCAGCATCTCGTCGGCACGGAGAGCACCGAATGCCGACCAGCAGCCGGGAGCGCTCGGAACGTAGGCGTGGGTAGGTCCGTCGATATCCGGCACGACGGCTCGGCATTGCGGGCACGAGACCTGTGCATTCATCTCCGAATAATGCCTCAGGGCTCACTCAAGCTCCTCGGACTAGAGCCTGATCGCCCGGTTACGCCCTACGGCTCCGCGTGAGGAGCCCGGTGGGGCTGGCACCCTCGCGACCTCGGCTCAGGCGTCGGCGGCCCGGCGCATGCGCTCGAGCTCGCGCCGGAGACGCTTGCCGGGCCGGCCCTCCCCGCGGATGGGCATGATCCCCGGCTCGGTCCCCGTCACAACCGGCGGGCTGTGGTCCACGTAGCAGGTCGCGGCGGCAGGGGCCCCGACCCGCGACTCGATCGGCCGCACGACCTCGATGACGCGCTCGCGATCCGCGATGAGGGCCTCCACCCGATCACCTGCGCCAACCTTGGTCGACGGCTTCGCGGGCGACCCGTTCACGAGGACGTGGCCGCCCTCGCACAGCTGCGTCGCGAGCGGGCGGGTTTTCACGAGGCGCACCGCGCACAGCCAGCGGTCGATGCGGGTCTCGTCGGCGGCGCTGGGATCAGTCACGCGATCTATGATCCCACGGGTCGAGGAGGCGTCGCGGAGCCATCCTCGGCCTGGCCAGAGAACGGCGAGTCACGCTCGATGACAGCCGATAACTGAGAGCGCAACCTGCCCCGAAAAACGGGCCAGGAGCCCGACATCGCTGCCGAGCCCCTGGCCCTTCCCCTCAGAACCCGTTCCCTCTGCCCCTCGATCCCGATGTCGCCGGCCCCTCGTCCCCTCGGTTCCCTCTTACCGGCACCGCTCTCTTGTTCTTGCGGTTCGTAGACGGTGCCGCAGGCTGCGCTGTTACGCCGCGACCGATGGCCGGCGACGGTACCCTTTGGGCGATGTCCACAACGACCGAATGGCGTGCCGTACTCCGACTACCGGGCGGCGCGATCGAATGCACTATCCGACGGTCGGTTCGGGCGCGGCACCTGCGCCTGAGCGTTGATCCGCGGCGAACTGCCGTGGTTACGGTGCCGTCGCGAGCGGTTCGGACGAAGGGCGACGCCGAGCGGCTGGCGCAGTCGTTCGTGGCCGAACGCGAGACCTGGCTGAGGCGGCACCTCGATCGGCAGGCGCTGCAGAACCAAGAGCTGGCGGCGATGGGCCCGCTCGCCGATGGCGGCTGGTTCCGCTTTCGCGGTGAACCGCACCGCCTGCGGGTAATCCCAGCCGCGAGTGGAGGCGCGGGCCGGCGACGGAGCGTCGTCAGTCGAGAGGGCGGGGAAGAGGGCGACGAGCTTATCGTGCGACTCGGCTCCGGCGAGCGGCGCGAATTGGGCGCCGTGCTGGAGGCATGGCTCCGAGTCCGAGCGCGCGAAGTGATCGAACGCGAGATTGCGCGGCACGCGGATGCCCTGGCCGTCTCGCCGGCGGCGGTTACGATCCGCGACACGCGCAGCCGCTGGGGCAGTTGCTCGCGTGCGCGCAGGCTGTCGTTCTCCTGGCGTCTCGTCCTCGCCCCGCCGGAGGCACTGGAGACGGTTGTTATCCATGAACTGGCCCACCTTCGGGTGTTCGGCCACGGACCGGCGTTCTGGGAGATCGTGGCCGGCCGCCGCTCGGATCACCGCGTCTGGCGGCGCTGGCTGCGTGATCACGCGGTGGAGCTTCACGGAGCCCTGGCGAACGGGCGTGACTTTGTGCCGGATCGCCGGTGCCCCGCGGCCCTTTCGTTCCCTGCGCCATGGGCCTAGAGTGGGCTCGCGCGGATCGATCCCGGGTCGAACGGCCGCGGGGCAGACTGCGCGCTAGCAGCACAGGAGCCGGGGATGCCAATCGTCACCATCTCCCGCCAGTACGGAGCCGGCGGTTCGAGCGTGGCCGCGATGGTGGCCGCGGAACTCGGTGCCGAGGTCGTCGACAAGAGGCTCATTGAGGAAGTGGCGCGCCGCCTGCAGCTGTCGCCAAGCGATGTAGAGGCGGAGGAAGAACGGCCGCGGACCCTGCTGGAGCGGTTGGTTCGGTCCTTCTCGTCGCTGGAGCCGATCATGGGAGCCGGCTGGACGCCGCCTTATCCGGATCCGCTCTTCGATCCCCGCAAGGAGATCGTCCTGCTGACGCAGAAAGTGATCCGCGAGGTCGCCGTCGGGGGAAACGTCGTTATCGTGGGTCGTGGCGCCGGTTTCGCCCTGCGCGCCGTTCCGGGCTTGTTCCGGGTCTTCCTGCGCGCACCGGATCGCGAGCGCGCGGCCGCGGTGATGGCCAGATCGGGCATCGGCGAGACGGAGGCGCGGCGCAAGATGCACGAAACGGACGCGAACCGCGCGGCCTACATCCACCAGCTATACGGCCTCGACTGGTGCGATCCGGACGAATACGAGCTGATCGTCAACACCGGACGGTTCGGCTACAAGGCCACCGCGGATCTAATCCTGCTGGGGCTGCGCGAGCAAGCGCCAACGCCGCCGGCGGTGTCGGTCGGATAGGCCGGCGGAGCGGGTCGGAGCGGAGCGGGTTCCGGGAGTCTCTAATTTGTGCCGCTGCCGTCCGTAACTATCCACACCGGGCCGCTCTGGGGCGTCGTGGACCATTGGTCCGTGCCGACTTGCGCTCGCGAAAGGGTCAGGACCGACCAGCTCACTGCCAGAGCCAGTATCCAGATCACCACCACGACGTCGAGGTGGCGCGAAATCTCTTCTCGCATTGCGAGACCCCAATCGGGACGCTTCCGGGCGCCGTGCCCGCCTCTGTTTGACCCCCCGAACGATCCCTTGGGCCGGTTCCGCGCGACAGTGCCCGTAGGTCTGGATCCGACATGTCGGATGCTCCTAAGCGGATGGCTAATCGTTAAGTGGCGGAATCACAATGGCCGCCTGCGGGAAAGGGGCGGCCATTGCGGCTATTGCGTTGGGGGCGTTCCCGCGGGCCGTTCCCGCGGGCCGTTCCGCGTTTCAGCCGACCCCGACTCCCTCCGGCTCCACGTCGAAGAGGCCCGGGACGGAGAGATACCGCTCCCCGGTGTCATACGTGAAGCCCAGGATGCGGGCCCCATCGGCGATGTTGGGCAGCTCCTTGGCGATCGCCGCCAAGACCGCTCCGGACGACACCCCGACCAAAACGCCTTCCTCTCGGGCCAGGCGCTGGGTGAACTTGAACGCGTCGGGAGCGGCCACCTGAACCACGCCGTTGACGGAGTCAGGGTGGAAGTTGCCGGGCACAAACCCGGCTCCGATGCCCTGGATCGGGTGCGGCCCGGGGGCGCCGCCGCTCAGCACCGGCGAAAGCTCGGGCTCCACAGCGTAGACCTTGAGCTGCGGCCAACGGGGCCGCAGAACCTCGCCGACAGCCGACGCGTGTCCGCCCGTGCCGACGCCGGCGAAGATGTAATCGAGGCCCTCGGGGAAGTCTCGGGCGATCTCCTCGGCGGTGGTTCGCTTGTGGACCTCGAGGTTGGCCGGATTGTCAAACTGCATCGGCAGCCACGCGTTCGGCGTTTCAGCCACGATTTCACGGGCTTTGGCGATGGCGCCCTTCATGCCGAGTTCGCGCGCCGTCAGCTCGAATGTGGCGCCATACGCGGCCATCAGCTTTCGCCGCTCAACCGAGAACGACTCGGGCATGACGAGGATTAGTTTGTAGCCCTTCACCGCCGCGACGAGGGCGAGACCCACGCCGGTGTTGCCGGAAGTAGGCTCGACGATGATGCTGCCGGGCTTCAGGACGCCGCGCCTTTCGGCGTCTTCGATCATCGACAGGGCGATGCGGTCCTTGATGGAGCCGCCCGGATTCTCGCGCTCGAGCTTGACCCAGACCTCGACTCGGGGGTCGAAGATCTTGTTGATGCGGAGCTCGGTGGTGTTACCGATTGTCTCGAGGATGTTGTTGGCCTTGGCCACGGGTATCTCCTCAGGTGCTAGGGGCGCTGGTCAGATGACGAAATCGGGTGCCTCGAAGTCGGCGCGGCCCTGCCGGACGTGGACTTCGCTGCGCTGATACACGATGGAATCGGGCGGGATGCTGGCCGTGAGCCAGACGTTGCCGCCGATGACGCTGCCGCGACCGATGATGGTGTCGCCGCCCAGGATCGTGGCGTTGGCGTAGATGACCACGTCGTTTTCGATG
>JANYJG010000204.1 GCA_025358515.1 Chloroflexota bacterium | reverse complement strand
CCCGCGGCCAGCGTGCGGCGCCCGCGGCCAGCGTGCGGCGCCCGCGGCCAGCGTGCGGCGCCCGCGGCCAGGGCGCCCTACGCTTGGGGCCGGCTGACCATCCTGCCGTTCGGCCCGCCAGGTGGTGCCACCCGCACCTATGCGCACCTGCGCATGTGACGGACACTGCGCCTCATGGACGAGGTCTACACGCTCCAGGCGGAAGTTCTCAAGACGCTTTCCAATCCGAGGCGGCTGGAGATCATCCACCTACTGGCCGACGGTCCGCGCGAGGTTTCCCGTCTGGCCGAAGAAATGGGCATCAGTCAGCCCAATGTCTCGCAGCACCTGGCGCTGATGCGCGCGTCCGGGGTCGTCGAGGCCGAGCGCGATGGACGTGAGGTTCGATACCGGCTGAGCGACCCGGAGATCATCGTTGCCTGCGAGACGATGCGTGGCGTCCTCGTCCGTAGGTTGGCGCGGATTTCCCTCGCCGCAGCGCGAACGCCGAGCGAACTCGTGGCCGAGCGTATCGCCGTCGCAGCCGCTGACTCGGCGGGACCCACCACTCAAGCAAGCTGAGGCTGCCCGCGATGGACGAAACTATCTCGATCGTGCTCTTCTCCGGAACGGACGACAAGTTGGCCGCGGCGGCGGTTCTGGCGGCTGGAGGCGCCGCGCTCGGGCGCCCGGTCAAGATCTTCCTGCAATATTGGGGGCTGAATGCCTTCCGGGCGGACGGGATCATGGCCGATCACGGCCTGGCGCCGGAAGCCGGCGAGGCCGGGAAGACTGCGGTGGACGCCGCCGCGAAAGCGGGTCAGGGCCACTGGGCCGACACCCTGCGAATGGCCAAGGAACTCGGCGAGGTCGATATCCAGGCGTGCTCCGCATCCATGGACATCCTCAAGCTCAAGCAGTCGGACCTCGATCCCATCGTCGATGGAGTCGAGGGTGTGGCCGCGTTCTACATCAACGCCGGTGAGGGTCAGATCATTTTCATCTAGCCGCGCGAGCAGCAATCGGAAGGGACGATCGATGGAAATCAAGACAAAAGTTGACGCCAGCGGCCTGTCGTGCCCGCTCCCCATTCTCAAGGCGTCTCAGGCGGTCAAGGCCGTGGCGTCCGGCGAACTGGTTGAGGTGATCGCCACCGATCCGGGCTCGGTCAAGGACTTCGACGCTTGGGCCAAGTCGACCGGCCACACGCTTGTCGAGTCGGACACGGCCAATGGCAAGTTTCGTTTCGTGCTCCGCCACAAGTAGCCCATACGTGGTTGGTGCAGGGGAGTGCCGGCCACCACGCGAAAGGACCAGAACGTGACCGAGGCAGTCGACAAGCCCAAGAAGCTCGTGATCATCTGTTACAGCGGCGAACTCGAGAAGACGTGGGCGACCATGATCCTCGCCTCCACGGCCGGCGCAATGGAAATGGAGACGACTGTCTTCGTCACCTTCTGGGGACTTCAGACCTTCGTGAAGGACAAGAAGCGCATCACCGGTGAGAACTGGATGCAGAAGATGATGTCCTTCATGCAGCGACCCGGCGCCAGCCACCGCAAGCTCAGCAAGATGAACTTCATGGGCATGGGCCCGTGGATGATGTTTCAGCTGGCCAAGAAGTACAACGTCGCCAAGCCCAAGGATCTCCTCGAGATGGCCCAGGCCGTCGGTGTCACGTTCCTGCCGTGCCAGATGACGATGGATATGTTCGGCCTCAAGCGCGAAGACCTCATCGACGGCATGGGCGAGCCGGTCGGCGCGGCCACTGCGCTCCAGCTGATGACCGAGGCGGACTCGACGCTATTCATCTAGCCGGTAGCACGGCGAGGGTGGCGCGGTGGGCTGACGCGGGTAGGCGCCGCCCCGGCCGCGCCAGAGCCACTTATCGCAGCAGCAGGATGCTGGTCAACAGGATGGCCAGGACCGCTGCTGTGATGGCGGTGTAGAGGCGGTCGCCTTCCGACGCAAAGGCCACCACAGACGCAGCCACGCGAACCACCGGAGTGGCCAGCAGAGTCAGAAGCCCAAGCTGGGAGATGGCCAGCGGCTCCAATATCGCCAGGCGCGAAGTCAGCCCACCGAAGTCCGTCGTAGCCCCAAAAGGCCCGGTGGCCGCCCCGATCAGTGACCCCTGCCAGCCCACGCCGAGGGCCGCCAGGAAGCCCGCACCGATGAGCGCGGCGCTGATGCCGACGCCAATCGTCAGAACCAGGCTCACCATCGTCCGGAAGCGCTCGGGGCTCATAGTCCAAACCCCAGGCCGCGCCCGATCGTCTCAAGGCCTACGGCCATGAGCACCGGCAGGAAGATCAGCCGAACGGTGCGGTTCGAGACGCGGCTTAGCAGACGTGCCCCGATCAACGCCCCCGCCAGGACCCCAAGGGCAACTGGTCCCGCGATCAGCGGATCCACATCTCCCCGGGCCAGGTAGATCCCCGCAGAAGCGGCCGCTGTGACGCCAATCATGAAGTTACTGGTTGCGGAGCTGACCTTCATCGGCAGCCGCATCGCCCCGTCCATGGCAAGCACCTTGAGCACTCCCGACCCAATACCGAGCAACCCCGAGACCACGCCGGCGACCCACATCAGCCCAAAGCCCAGAGGCACGCGTCGGGCGGTGTAGGCGACCTCGCGTCCCAGCCGCCGATCGGGATATGACGAACTGAGCTTCATGGCCACGGCGATCCGCGATGGCGGTTCGTCCGGGGGCGTCTCCTCGTCCATTCTGGCGACCTGCAAGGCCGCGGACGAGAGCAGCACCGTGCCCAGCAGGATGTACAGAAATGCCGGTGCCACAACCGCCGCCAGCAACGCCCCCATGACTGCCCCGGTGGTAGTGGCGAGTTCCAGGAACATTCCGATCCTCATGTCGGTCATCCGATCACGGACGTACGCGGCAGCGGCACCGGAACTGGTCGCGATCACAGAGACGATGCTGGCTCCGACCGCCAGGCGGATGTCCACGCCGAACAGGATGGTCAGGGCCGGAATGACCAGGATGCCGCCGCCCACGCCGGCGAGCGATCCGAGGAGACCGGCGCACAGACTTACGGCGAAGATGCCGAGGTCCGCTTGGGGTGTCATCGGTCTGAGGCCGATCCCGACACGAGCCATCCCTTCTATAGTACTTGCGCAACTACGCAATGGTTGCTATTGTAGCCGAACACCACAGAGGACAACGATGAGCACCACAACAACCTACACGCTCGCGACACGATTCACAGGCTCGGTCTCGGAGGAGCGTCCCCGGGTCGAGGCGGCGCTCAAGGCGGAGGGCTTCGGCATCCTGACCGAGATCGACGTCGCCGCCACCATGAAGGCCAAGCTCGGTGTGGAGGGCCAGCCGTATCTGATCCTCGGCGCCTGTAATCCGCCACTCGCCCACAGGGCACTCGTCGCGGAGCCGTCCGTGGGCGCGCTGTTGCCGTGCAATGTCGTCTTGCGTCAGGACGGCACCGAGATCGTTATCGAGGCCATGGATCCGCTGGCGGTCATGGGCATCGTCGCATCGGCGGAAGTCCAACAGGTGGCAATCGAGGCCCGCGAGCGCCTCGGCCGAGTCATTTCATCTCTGGAGGAACACTGATGGGCAGCTACCTTTCGAACAAGAGCACCTCAACCGGTGGGACGCATCGAGTGATCGTGTTCTCGACTCCCACATGCTCGTGGTGCGCCCGGGCTAAGACATATCTGAACAGCCAGGGCGTGGCGTTCCGGGACGTTGACGTCAGCCGCGATCCCGCCGCAGCTCGAGACCTGGTTCGCCGGACCGGCCAGATGGGCGTGCCGGTAATCGAGATCGACGGTCGATCGATCGTCGGTTTCGACCAGGCCCGCATCGACAGCGCCCTTGGTCTGCACGCCAACTGAGGGCCGGCGGCCGTTAGGCTGCCAGTGATCACAATCGTTCACGAAGTGGAGCAGCCGGTGCAGTCGTTCTTCAAAAAGGGCCCGCCCGAGATCAGCGTCGACGAGCTAGAGGCCCTCCTGCGGGGCGGCGGCGTCCGACTGGTGGACGTCCGCGAGGATTGGGAATACCGCCGCGGGCGCGTCCCGGGGGCGCTCAGCGTGCCCCTCAGTCAATTTGCCCAGCGAGGCGCCGCCCTTCCCAAAGACAAGCGCATTCTGGTCATCTGCGAGAGCGGCAGTCGGAGTCTCGCGGCGACAGACTTTCTCATCAAGAGCGGCTTTGAGGGGGCGACCTCGGTCAAGGGTGGGACCAACGCCTGGGCTCGCACTAAGCGCCCGCTCGAGAAGGACTAGAGATGGCAGCCGATGAGCGTCGAATTCAATGGGACGCCAGACACCAAGCCGGGGATTTTGAGGGCGAGGGACCAAACCCGACTCTCGTGCTGGGTGTCGCCAACCTCCCACTAGGCACGGCCCTTGAGTTGGGCTCCGGCAGCGGTACCAACGCCGTCTGGCTGGCCCGGCAGGGTTGGCGGACGACGGCCGTGGACTGGTCGCCGGTCGGACTCGCCAACGGGCGGGCCAAGGCCGATGCAGCCGGCGTTTCGGTCGAGTGGCAGGAGCGGAATCTATTCGAGTGGACTCCGCCCGCCCGCTCCTTCGACCTCGTCGTCATCGTCTATCTCCACCTTCCACCGGACGAGCGCGGTCCCGTCTACGCGGCAGCGGCGGCGGCCCTCGCCCCCGGCGGGCGTCTGCTCGTGGTCGGCCACGATCGCCTGAACGCGACGGAAGGGGAGGGCGGACCGCCCGATCAGACGCGGCTATTCTCGCCGGACGAGATCGCCCGCGAGCTGGCGGTTGCCGATCCATCGCTCGAAACAGAGCGAGCCGAGGTTGTTCGCCGCGTTCCGGCGCCCGGCCGCGCCCCTATAGATTCGCTGCTACTCATTCGCCGACCCGCCAGCCAGGAGAACCATTTCACGTGAGTACCAAATCTTCAACTGCCAGTTTCGACGGGCCCGGCATGCGGTTTACGGCCCGGACCGGATCCGGCCACGAAATCGTGCTCGACGACGGCGATGGCAACGCCGGCCCGCGCCCTGTTGAGATGCTGCTGGTGGGTCAGGCCGGCTGCACGGGCATGGACGTCATGTCCATCCTCCAGAAGAAGCGCCAGGTCGTGACCCGATACGAGGTCTCGGTCACGGCCGAGCAGCGGTCCGATCGTCAGCCCGCTATCTACACCAGCGCCGACGTGGTCCACCTGGTCGAAGGCCCGGCGATCGACGAATCCGCGGTCAGGCGTGCGATCGAGCTTTCCGCCACGAAGTACTGCTCGGTTGCCGCGATGCTCTCGGCCGGGACTGTGGAGATCCACCACCGCTACCGAATCGTGAGCGCCGATAGCCCCAATCCGATCGAAGGCGAAGTGCTGGTGACCGGCCCCCACGCCGACCCCGACGCGCCCGCCAAGACCGCGGTCTAGCGCCAACATGCGCCTGCCCGACCTGGGCCGCCGCGGCGAGGGCTGGTTCCTTCTCCAGCTCGTCATTTTTGTCGCCATCGCAATGGCCGGCGGTATCGGCCCGGCCTGGGGCGGAGTCGCTCGTGTCGTGACGCTCGGGGCCGGCTGCATTCTCATCGCGGGCGGCGGGTTCCTGTCGCTCCGTGGCGTCCTGGATCTGCGCGAGAACCTGACGCCCTTTCCGCGACCGATGGCCGGTGCGAGGCTGGTGGAATCAGGCTCATACCGGTTGGTCCGACACCCGATTTACGGCGGCCTGATCGTCGCAGCGGCCGGCTGGGGCCTCTTCACCGCTTCGCCGTTGGCGCTGGCTGGTGCGGTCTTGCTGGGCGTCTTCTTCGACCTGAAGTCGAGGCGCGAGGAGGGCTGGCTGTCCGAGGCGTTCGAGGGCTACGCCGCCTATCGAGCCCGGACGCATCGGCTGCTGCCCTGGCTCTATTGAAGTTCCGGTACCACCGCGTACATCTGGAGCCGGCCCTGTTTGCCCACGCATGAGATGGCCCCGGCGCGCGTCAGGCAGTAGGCCGCCCGCATCGCGATTCGTTTCGAGCGCCGTCCCGCCGTGGCGATGTCCGCCGAGGTGAACGGCTCGGGCAGTCCGGCCGGCAGCAGCGCCAGGAGATCCGCGGCCGTATCGATCATAAACTTGACCTTGAATGGGACCGCAGTGCCAGTGGTTGCTGCGGTG
>JANYJG010000188.1 GCA_025358515.1 Chloroflexota bacterium | reverse complement strand
AGAACGGCGGGCACGGTCTTGACGATGATCTTGAAGTCCAGCCAGAGCGACCAGGTGTCGATGTACTCGAGGTCCTTTTCGACCCAGCGGTCGAACTGGCGTTCATTGCGCGCCTCGACCTGCCAGAGGCCGGTCATGCCGGGCTTCATCGACAGCCGGCGGCGGTGCCAGATGTCGTATCCCGCCACTTCACCAGGGAGCGGCGGGCGTGGGCCAACCAGGCTCATCTCGCCCCGAAAAACGTTCAGCAACTGAGGCAGCTCGTCCAGCGACGTGCGCCGCAGGAAGCGCCCGACGCGCGTTACCCGTGGGTCGTCCTCGAGCTTGAAGGCGTGGCCGTCTATCTCGTTGAGCTCGCGCAAATCGTCGAGCTGCTCCTCGGCGTTCGAGCACATGGTCCGGAACTTCACAACTCCAAAAGTCCTGCCGTGAAGCCCGATGCGCTCCTGCCGGAAGAGGACGCCGCCTGGGGAGTCGAGCTTGATGAGCAAGGCGATCAGCGCCAGGACCGGAGAGAGGAGCAAGAGCAGCAGGGCCGATCCGATGAAGTCCATAACTCGTTTGGCCAGCAGCCCAAGGGCGCGATCCGGCCCGTTGGCGAGTGAGTAGACGCCAACGCCATCGATATTCTCCAGTCGGCCGAGGCTGAGGACGCGCTCGACCGGGGTAACGGGGATTCGAACGACCTTGCCTTCCTGCTCGCACAGGTGGGCGGCCTGCTCGATCAAGCTCTCCATGGCGAAGGGCAGGCAGATGGCCACCTCGTCCACGATCCGGCTGTGGAGCACGATCTCTAGAGAGTCAACGGAGCCGAGCAGCGGCCGGACCAGATCGATCCCGTTGTCGGTAGCGTCGGCCTGTAGATGTCCGATCACCACCAGCCCAAGCTCTGTATGGCATTCCACGAGGTCGGCAAAAGCCTTTGCTTGGGCGTTGGCTCCCAACACCAGCATGTATCGGACGTTTCGGCCGTGGTCGCGCAGGAAAATGAGGAGAAGTCGCGTGGCGATGCGGACTGCCAGAGCGGACACGGCGAGCATTGGGAAGACGGATAGCAGGAACAGGCGGCTCACGTCCTGCAGCTTGAGGACGAACAGAAGGCTAAAAGTGATCGCCACCAGGGTGACGGTTGCCTTCAGGATCTCGAAGGCCTCGCCGCGTACGGTCCAGCGAGCTCGCCCGCGGTACAGACCGTGCAGCCATAGCAGCCCGATCCAGCCAAGCACGAAGATGGCGCCCGTTAGGATTGGATCCGGCAGGACCTGGTCGAAGACCGACGTCAAGTTCGAGGCTGGGCCGAACCGCAGACGCGTCGCGATGAAGACGACGATCAGGGCAAGAATGGCGTCCGCGATCACGAGGGTGAATCGGAAGAGGGCGGCGCGGCGGCGAATCATGCTCCCTTTTGCCTCTTTTCCATTGAGCCAAATCCTCCCGGGCGCAACTGCGGACAGTATCGCCCCTTCTGACCCTGCGTGTGCGAGTTCTATTCAGCCTTTGTGATACAGTCCAACGACTTTGGAAACTCCGCAATGGGCAGCGGACCCACCGCACAGGTCGCCGTGGCTTGCCGCCCTTTTCTCCTTCCTTTGGCCCGGCCTTGGTCAGCTGTACGCAGGTCGGCGCCGTCTGGCGGCGGCATTCGCAATCCCCGCCGCTGTGGTGACCCTGATCGCCTTGTATCAGGCCCGGCAGGGGATCGCGGTACTCGTAACGCGCTTCATCAACCCGGACTTCGCCATGGCTGCCCTGATCCTGGTGATCCTGTTCGGGATACTGCGGGCCGTTGCCGTGGCGCAGGCCTATTACGGTGGCGGTGTCGCTCGTTCTCGCTCCCGCAGCGGCATGGGTGTTCTGGCGGTGCTGCTGGCGGTAATCTTCGCCACTCACGCCTACGGCGCCTACTACCTGTATTCCGACTACTCCTCAATGTCCAACGTATTCGGCAGCAGCGATCTGCCCGGGGCCGGCCAGTCCGCCGCTCCCGGCGCCTCCGACCAGATCGTGGACGGCACGCTGTCACCCTTGATCACCCCGACTCCGGGCGGCAGGGTCACGATCCTCCTCACCGGTGTGGACTCGTATGTCGGCCGCGGTGAGAAGTTGTACGACTCGATCATGGTCGTCAGCATCGACCGCGCATCGGGCAAGGTGGCCATGGTGAGCGTCCCCCGCGACAGCTCGGGCTACCCGCTCTACTTCGGCGGCACCGGCATGACGAAGATCAACTCGCTCGTCACCTACGTCTCGCACGGCTGGATTAAGTCGCCGGACAGCGCGATGACGACATTCATCAAGGAGATCGGCTACCTCGTGGGTGTCCCGATCAACTACTACGCGGCTGTGGACCTGGCCGGCTTCATGAAGCTCATCGACATGGTGGGTGGCGTGGATGTCAACAACGCCGTCACTATCGACGACCCCAGCTATGACTGGCTCGACGGCGTGACCCGGGGATACTCGCTCTCGGCCGGACCTCATCACCTGGACGGCAAGAACGCCCTGGCGTACGTCCGCTCGCGCCATGGGACCGGCAACAACGACTGGAAACGGGCCTCCCGGCAGCAGGAGGTTCTCATCTCGCTCGAGCACAAGATGGCCAGCCCGGACATGCTCCTCAGATTGCCCGACTTCATGCAGACGGTCGGCGCGACGATGCGCACCAACTATCCGGCTGCTGAGGTTGCGGACATGGTCGCGTTCGGGCAGTCGATCCCCAAGGCGAACATCACCCAGGTCGTGCTGGGTCCGCCGTACAGCGAGACGAATACATCCGGAAGCACCAAGAGCTGGACGAGTTGTCTGCGGCTGGACAAGATCGCGCCACTGTCCGTCCAGCTTTTTGGGACCGATAGCCGCTACTCCGGACTGCAGCAGCAGAACGTCTGCCCCTGATCGTCGCACCCCGCGCCCGCGAGTAGCGCCGCCTCGAGCGAATGCTCACTTAGATCGTGTGCATTTCCTGCCGGCTGTCACCCCAACGCGGGACTAACGGCCCGGAATCGAGGCCGTTGAGCGTGCAATAATTCAACCACTATGCGGCTCGACCTAACCAAGCGCAGCGACTACGCCATCCGCGCAATGCTCCTGCTCGCTCATCAAAGGGGCGGCCTCCTGAGCAGTCGCAAGATTGCGCTGGAGATGAAGATTCCGCCTCGGTTCCTGCCCCAGATCATGGGCGACCTGACTCGCGCCGGGCTCGTCGAAGCGCATCCCGGTCGTGCCGGTGGCTACCGGCTGCCGGAAGGTGCCGGCGAGGTATCGCTGCTGACGGTGATCCAGGCTGTCGAGGGCGACCCGCACCGTCAGGTCTGCGTTCTTCGCGGGACCGCCTGCGGCAACGACGGCGAATGCGCCGTCCACGACATCTTCTTCTCGGCCGAAGGCGCCTTGCTGGACCGCCTGGGCGGGAACACGCTCAGCGGCGTGGTCAAGGCCGCGGAAGAGAAGTTGGCGGCCGTCACCGCTTAGAGACGGCGGTTAGAGACGGCGGTTGCGTTCCTGCCACTCGGACGCGAGAACACTCATGTGGATCTCGTCCCAGAACCGTCCGTCTCGGAAAATCGCCTCACGCGCCCGGCCCTCGACGACGAATCCGCACTTTTCGTATGAGCGGATGGCTCGCTCGTTGAAGGCGAAGACCGTGAGAGCTACGCGGTGCAGGGCCAGCCGGGTGAAGGCATGGGCCAGCATCAACTCCGCGGCCTCGGTGCCGTAGCCCTGGCCCCACGCATCGGGCTCGCCGATGGTGATGTGGAACAGCGTCGAGCCGTTGTCGCCGTCCAGCTGGCTGAAGGCACACGTCCCGATGAGGCGCTCTGTGTCGCGGATATGGATGGCCATAGCCAGGAAGTCCGAGCCCATGACCCGCGAGTAGAAGAACCGCCGGACCTCTTCGGTGGAAAGCGGAGCCTGCTGATAGCGCGTCAGGTGGGCGATCTGCGGGTTCGAATACCAGCGCAGGAATGCCCCGAGGTTGTCGGCGCGGTGGCGTCGCAGGACCACGCGGCGGCCCACGATGTTTTCCGGACGCCAGGCCTGGCGTTCAGGAACGATTGTCATTGCCACCTCCCGATCGGTAGCGTGGGCCGGGCAGGCTCGGTCTGGCGGGCTTCACTAATCGAAGGTATACCATCGCGGCCATGCGTGGCTGGAGCGAGCTGGCCGAGCGAGTCGCCGGGACCACTCGCACGTCGGAGAAGACCTCACTGCTTGCCAGATACCTGGCGGTATTGCCCGCCGATGAGTTGCGCCTGGCAGCCACGTTCCTGGCCGGACGGCCGTTTGCAGAAGCGGATCAGCGGGCCATTGGCCTGGGCTGGGCGACCATCGCCGCCGTAGTCTGCCACCTCGCTGAGGCCCCCGCCGGCGCCCTCGGCGCAGCCTACGATCACTCCTCGGACCTGGGCAAGGCCGTGGCCGAGGTTCTTTCGCTGCGGGAGTGCAGCCCGGATCCGTGGCTCGGCCCAACGCTGGCGGAAGTGGCGGATGCCTTTGCCGCGATCGAGGTCGCTTCGGGGCCGGCAGCCAAGAGTGCCGTATTCGCCGACCTGCTGAAACAGTGCGATCCGTTGACGGCCAAGTACGTGGTCAAGATCCTGACCGGCGAACTGCGCATCGGGCTGCGGGAGGGGTTGCTGGAAGCAGCCATCGCGGCGGCGTTCGAGCGGCCCCTGCCGGAGGTCCAGTGGGCCGGCATGATCACCGGCGACACGGGCGAGACGGCGATCCTCGCCAAAGAGGGCCGCCTCCACGAAGCCCGTCTGCGGCTGCTCCATCCTCTCAAGTTCATGCTGGCCTCGCCGGCCGAGAATGCGGCTGAGATCATCTCCCGCCTGGGCCCCACGGTCTGGGTCGAGGACAAGTACGACGGCATCCGCGCTCAGCTCCATCGTCGCGGCCCCACGGTCCGGCTCTACAGCCGCGATCTGCACGACATCAGCGAGCAGTTCCCCGAGATCGTCGAGGCGGCCCGCGACCTTCCCTGGGACGGCATTCTCGACGGCGAGATCCTGGCCTTCGCCAACGGCCACGTCCTGCCTTTCCTGACCCTGCAGGCACGGCTGGGTCGCAAGGATCCCAATGCCGCTATCCGAGCCGAGGTGCCGGTCGTGTATGTCGCCTTCGACTTGCTGGCGATCGGGCCGCGATCCGCTGCCGCGACCAACGGGACGTCGCCGGCCGCGGGGATTGCCGCTACCGCCGTCGCCACCGCCGTCGAGCCGCTGCTGCGCGTTCCGCTCCTCCAGCGTCGGCGGCGGCTGGAGGAGCTGGAACTGCCGAGTCCGGACGGAAGCGGCCGGTTCGCGCTGTCGCACCTCGTCTCCGCCGATTCGGTAGAGGACCTGGACCGAGTCTTTGGCGAGGCTCGGGCGCGGCGCAACGAGGGGCTCATGGTGAAGGACCCGCAAAGCGGCTACTCCCCGGGCCGGCGGGGCCAGGGCTGGCTGAAGATGAAGCGGGCCCTGGCCACACTCGACTGCGTCGTGGTGGGCGTGGAAGTTGGCCGCGGCAAACGCCACGGCGTCCTATCGGACTACACGTTTGCCGTCCGCAATAGCGACGGAAGGTTGGCGACCATCGGCAAGGCCTACACGGGCCTGACCGACGCGGAGATCGCGGCGATGACGCGCTGGTTCGAGGAGCACACGATTCGCCAACTCGGACGCTTCCGCCAGGTCGAGCCGACCGTCGTGGTCGAGATCGCGTTCGACATCATCCAGCGTTCGAGCCGGCACCAATCCGGCTTCGCCCTGCGCTTCCCGCGCATCGTCCGGCTTCGAACGGATAAGTCGGAGGCAGACGCCGACACTTTGGAAACGGTCGAACGGCTGTATCGAGACCTCCAATTCGGTGCCGAGTATCTGGTCACTGCGGCGGCCAAGCGGGCGCGGTAGGCCTAAATGGCTCTGCCTGGCGTGCGGCCAGACCGGTATCCTCCGATCATGTTCGGTTCATACAACCCACTCCAGCGCATCTCCCTCACGCTTGTCACGGACCGTCTGGTCATCGTTGGAACCGTGATGTCGCGGATCAAGCGCCTGGCGGACCTGCTGAACGACCCGGAAGCCGGCCATCTGGTGGTCATCGACGCCACGTTCACGGAAGTTGGCTCGCGCCGCGTGGTGGCGGAAGCTGCGGCGGCGCAGGTGCAGCTGGGCGACGTGCTGTTCGTCCATGCCAACACCCCGACCGATCCCGGCTCTGAGATGCACACGTCGAAGCAGTCGGTCCGAGCCTGCCTGCTCGTGACTCCGTTCACGATTGAGGGCGAGATTCATCTCGCCTACGAGTCGGAGCTGCGGGTCGCCCTGGCGGCGCTCCAGGAGGTGTACATTCCGGTGACCAATGCTCGCTACTGGTCGTATACCGTGGCCGAGTCGCCCAACTTCGTAGACCTGCTGATGGTCAATCGCGCCCGGGCGCACATCGCCATCGATGCGGGCGTGGAGTGGAAGACGGAGTCTCCGGGCGCGGTGCAGGGCGCGGGTCAACGGGACCGCAGCTCCAGCCCCTGGTAGTCGCCGCGGACCCGGCGCCGCGGACCCGGCGCCGTGGGTCCGGCGCCGTGGGTCCGGCGCCGTGGGTCCGGCGCCGTGGGTCCGGCGCGGGCGAGCGGCTAGCGCTCGGCCGGCAGATCGAGTCGATCGCCCCATTCGGCCCAGCCGCCGTCGTATACGGCCACGTCGTCGTAGCCGAGCAGCGCCAGCACGAAGGCCAGCTTGCAGGCGCCGACGCCCATCGAGTCGTAGCAGATCAGCCGCCGGCGCGTGTCGACGCCGGCCAGCCGGAGTTGCGCGCGAAGGTCCGCGGCCGGCAGGAAGCGGCTGCTGCCCGGCTCCGTGGTTGCGGCCGCGGGCACGTTGATGGCGCCGGGGATATGCCCCAGGCGGCGCGTCGACCCGGCAAACCCGCGGAATTCGGCCGCCGCCCGCGCGTCCAAGAGTTGCACCTGGGGTGAGGCCATCAGGTCGCGTATCTCCGCCGCGGTCAGGCGCATTCGGGCCTGGAGTCGGGGAGTGAATGTGGCCGACGGCCGCAGTTCGAGCGCGTCCGATACCGGTTGGCCGATGCCCTGCCAGGCCTCCAGCCCGCCACTCAGGATGCGCGTCGAGTCCATGCCGTAGACCCGCAGCGTCCACCACGCCCTGGCCGCGTAGGTGGCGGCCGTGTCGTCGTAGATCACGCCGACCATGCCGTTGCCGATGCCGGCCTTGGCCAGCACCGCCGTTATCTTCTGCGGTCCGGCCAGGAGCAGGACGTTGCTCTCATCCTCCTGCTCGACCAGATCGGCGTGCCAGTCCAGATACGTGGCCGAGGGGATGTGGCCGTCGGAGTAGATGCGGCGCCCCGAGCCATCCGGTCGCCAACGCAAATCCAGGACGCCGAAGCCGGGCCGGGCGATGTTCTCGGCCAGCCATTGGGGCGTTGCCAGCAACTCTGGCCGATCGTACCCGTCGCTCACCTGGTCCTCCCTACCCGTGCGGCCGCAGATGCCGCATATCATAGGGATCGATGGTCACGCCGTTCCTCCCCGACGATGAAAAGCTGCCGGCGCTGCGGGAAGCATTGCCGTCCACGGCCGCGGGCATCTACCTCAACACCGGTACCGCCGGGCCGCTGCCACGTGAATCGGCCCGGGCCATGGCCGAGGCCGAGGCCTGGGAATTGCGCACCGGGCGTGCCGACGTCAACTACTGGCGCGACTCGCTGGAGCGCAAGGCGGAGGCGCGGGCGGCCGTGGCCGCGATCCTGGGCACCGGCACGGGCAGTATCGCCCTGACCCACGCCACCACGGACGGCATGAACATCGCCACCTGGGCCGTCGACTGGCGACCGGGGGATCGGGCCGTCACGACATCGCTGGAGCACGCGGGCGGTCTGGCGCCGCTCCGGGCGCTGCGCGACTGCTGGGGCGTGGAGTTGGAGTTGGCGGATGTCGGCAGTGGCGGGGATTCGGCGGCGGTTCTGGCAGCCCTGGACCGCGCCATCGTTCCGGGAACGCGGCTGGTTTCCGTGTCGCATGTGTCCTGGGCGACCGGGGCGCGGCTGCCGATCGGCGAGATCGCTGAGCTGGCCCACTCTCGCGGAGCACTGGTGGCGGTGGACGGGGCCCAGGCCGTGGGCGCGATCCCGGTTGCGGTGGAGGAGCTGGGCGTGGACTTCTACGCCGTCCCGGGCCAGAAATGGCTGCTCGGACCGGAGGGTGTCGGCGCCCTGTACTGCGCGCCGTCGGTTATGGATCGGCCGCGACTGGCATTCTCCGGACTTGCCGCATTCGAGGAGATGGACCTTGCCGGGCAGGGCAAGCTCTGGCCGGATGCCCGACGGTTCGAGAATTCGACCCTCCACCAGCCGTCCGTCCTGGGCTTCGCCCGCAGCGCCGCCTGGCTGTCCATGTACGTGGGGACGAACTGGATGTACGAGCGAATCGCGCGTCTGGCCGCCGAAGCCGCAACGATGCTGGCCGATGTTCCGGGCGTGGAAGTCCTGACCCCGCGTGACAACATGGCCGGCCTGGTCACGTTCAGGATCGCGGGCTGGAAGGCGACGACCGCGCTGCGCGAGTTGTCGCAGCGGACACTCTGCATCGCCCGCACCGTCCCGCCGCTGGACGCGATCCGAATCAGCGTCGGCTTCTTCAACACCGAGGGCGAGCTGCGCCGCTTCCGCGACGGCGTAGCCCTGGTGGCGGAACACACGCCGGAGACGATCCCGCACCGCCCCAAGATGGAGTTCCTTCTCGGCGGCGTGGAGTAGGGGCCCCGCCCGCGAGACTCGCTGGCCGGGCGCGGCCGGGCGCGGCCGGGCGCGGGGGCGCGGGGGCGGCCGCCGGCCGGCCGCCGTTCCGACCCGGCCCACGCGTTTCTGCGTTTCTGCGTTTCTGCGTTTCTGCTCAACTTCGTCCTGGTTGCTGGTAAGTGAGTCGCCTGATCCAGAACGGCGTCGCGGAGTCGACCTTGCCGATGATCCACGAGGGGCTCGGACCGATAGTCGCTCGTGCAGGGCCATTTTGGTGCGACGCCGTCACTTAGCAGCAACCCAGGCGAAGTTGAGCAAGAATCGATCGCCGGGCTCCCGCGGGACCCGCGCCCCGGCGAGACCCGCGCCCGGCGACGCTGAAGCGGTGGGGTACGCCGCAGTGGGCCCGCCCGGTCGGATCCAATCCGACCGGACCGCGAGTCTCGCGGTCCCGCGGGCGCGCGGACGCCTTTTCCGCTTGCCTCGGCTGCGGTACCATCCACCGGTCCGTCACCCGCGCTCATTTGCTACGTTCCCGCGGCCCTCAGGAGGAGTGGTGTCGTCCGTGCCGCCTGCGAAGTTCTTCGTGAATCGCGGCATCGTTTCGAGTCGGATCGACCTGCTCAACGTCCTGCGCCCACTCGAGAAGCAGACCGTCGCCTACCGTTACTACCGAGGCCGCGATCTGGTTCAACACGGGTTGGGTTGGGTGGAACGAATCGTGGCCAATGAGCCGGAGACATCGACAATTTTCACTCCACTCTCGATCTGCTTGAACGTGGATTCGTTTGAGCATCTCGAGTTCGAGACTCGTCCCGACCAGTTGCTCACCTATCGACTGGTTCAGGGGGACGAAGCCGTCGTAATCGATTTCGCACCCGCCGGAGTTCCAATGGCGGGTTCGTCCGAGCCAAGTCAGCTCGAATTCGATGCGTCCGGCTACGTCCAAATGGAGCTGCTCGCCCACGATCCGGTCCGCGATCCGGTCGAGGGTGAGTCCGGGGGCACCGAAGCCGGCTCTGCCTAAAACCAGCTGGAACGAGTTTCGACCCAAGCGAGGGTGAGGTGGGGCCGCGCGGAGACGCGGCTTGGAGTAGGTGAGCCCTTCGGGTGGGGAGAGCCCGAATGGCCGCCGATCGGTGGTTAACGTCCTAGCGACACACCAGGAGGAGAAGGGCTTTGGCTTTCCTAGCGCGCTACTTCAAGTTCGCCGAGCGCGGCACGAATATCGTCACTGAGACCCGGGCGGGCATAACCACGTTCATGGTGATGGCCTACATCATCTTCTTGAACGGGAGCATCTTGCTTGGTGGCATCGCTGCCGCAAAGCTGCCTATTGGCCCGACTGATGCGGTGGCCTACGCGGCCGCAACCGCTCTCGTCGCCGGCCTCATGACCATCGCCATGGGCATCATCGGCCGCTACCCGCTCGCACTCGCAGCGGGCCTCGGGATCAACGCGATCGTTGCCTTTACGCTCATCGCCGGCAAGGGCCTAACCGTCGCTGGCGCGATGGGCGTCATTGTCATCGAAGGCATTCTGATCACCATTCTCGTGGTCGTCGGACTTCGGGAAGCAATCATGGCCGCGGTGCCGATCGCGTTGAAGCGAGCGATCGGTGTCGGCATCGGCCTCTTCATCCTCTTCATCGGCTTCGTCAACGGCGGACTGATTGTCACGCCCCAGGGCGGCTCGCCGATCGTCGGCCTTGCATTCCCGACCCAGACGGCACAGTTCGTCTTCTTGCTCGGCCTGCTGATCACCATCTCGCTGTTCGTTCTGAAGGTCCGGGCTGCCCTAATCATCAGTATCGTCGTGACCACAATCGTTGCCCTTATCGCAGGCGTGACGAAGATCCCGGACGGCGGCCTAACCATTACTCCGCAGTGGACGACTCTGGGCAATTTCGACCTCGGGAACGCCGTCAGCAAGCTCGGCTGGATCACCGCCGGGCTCACGATCTTCGCAATCATGCTGAGTGACTTCTTCGACACCATGGGCACGGTCACCGCTGTGGCCGAAGAAGCCGGCCTCGCGACTCCGGATGGCGCCGTCCCTGGCATCGGGCGCGTTCTCCTGGTCGACTCCATCGCTGCCGTCGCCGGCGGCATGGCCGGTATCAGCTCGAACACGACCTACATCGAATCGGCGGCCGGCGTGGCTGAGGGCGGACGAACAGGCTTCGCCTCTGTCGTCACGGGCATCCTCTTTCTCGCGGCAATCTTTCTATCGCCGCTGGCCCTGATCATTCCGTCCCAGGCCACCGCCCCGGCACTTGTCCTGGTGGGCTATTTGATGTTCACCCTCATCAAGGACGTGAACGTCGCGGATGTCGAAGACGGTATTCCGGCTCTGCTCACGATCATCCTGATGCCGCTCACGTACGACATCACTGTCGGAATCGGTGCCGGCTTCATCTCCTGGGTGCTGATCAAGGTTCTCAAGGGCAAGTGGAGCCAGGTTCATTGGCTCATGTACGCGATCACCATCGCGTTTGTCGTCTACTTCGCGAAGGACTGGATCCAGACCTTCATCAAGTAGGTCCCTCGGAGTTCCAGCGGCCGGCGTCCGAAAGGGTGCCGGCCGCTTTGTTTGCGAGCGACCGCCATCGGCTAGCATTGACTCGATGTATCAGCGCACAGCGCTGCCCGACGGGCCGCGCGTAATCACGTCGCGTCTTCCGGGCGCCAGGTCCGTGTCCATGGCCGCATACGTCCTCGCGGGCTCGCGGCTGGAATCGGCCGATGAGGCCGGCGCGGCGCACTTCATGGAGCACATCACCTTCAAAGGAACGGCGGCCTATCCAACGACCAGGGCCGTCTCGGAGGCGATCGAGGGAGTCGGCGGCAGCTTCAATGCCGCGACCGATCGCGAGTCCACGGTCTACTGGGTTCGGGTCCCGCTCCGCGAAGCCGCCCGAGGGATGGACGTCCTGGGCGAGCTGATCGTCCGACCGCACCTCCGCAGCGAGGAGATCGAGTCGGAGCGGACCGTTATCGTGGAGGAGATCCGCTCCTACCTGGACGACCCCGGCGAGCATGTTCACACGTTGTTCGATCTGGCGATGTTCGGTGACACGGCACTCGGCCGCGAGATCGCCGGCAGCGAGGAGAGTGTTCGGGCGCTTCCGGAGGCCAACCTGCGAGACTTCTGGGCTTCCAGTTATCGGCCCGGCAACGTCGTCGTATCGGCCGCCGGCGACATCTCTCACGAAGAGATCGTGGCCATGGTCGCGCGGGCCTTCGGGACGGGCAAGGCCAACCATTCGGTGTTTGAGCCCGCGCCTGTTCTTCCGGCCGGCGAGCGCATCCTGACCGTCCGCCGCGACACGACTCAGGCCCAGTTGTGCTTGGGGCTTCCGGGCGTGCGCCGAGACGACCCGGAGGCCTGGACACTCGAGGTTCTGAACGCCATCCTCGGTGATGGCATGAGCAGCAGACTCTTCCAGTCGGTACGCGAGGAAAAGGGCCTCGCCTACGACATCAGTTCATACATCGTCGACTACGTCGATGCCGGCGCGTTGGTCGTCTCCGCAGGCGTCGACCCGGATCGGATTGCCCCGACGATCGCCGCGATCCTGGACGAGCTGGCTCTGATTCGCGACGAGACCGTGCCCGCGGACGAACTCGCGCGCTCGAAGGCGTATCTGGGCGGCCGCATGGAACTTCGGATGGAGGAGACGCGAAATCTGGCGTCGTGGCTTGGCGGCCAAGAAGCCCTCCACGAGAAGGTCCTCACCTTGGACCAGGCCCTGGCTGAGCTCGGCGCCGTGACCGCGGACGGGATCAGGTCGCTGGCGGGCAGGCTCGTCACCAATGAGGGTCTGAGATTGGCCGTCGTGGCGCCGCCACGCCGGGGCCGCCGGCTGGAGAGTTTGCTGAAGCTCCCCGGTGGTGTGGCATGAGACACGGTTGGAGGCCCCGCCGCAACAAGGAAGCGCCGGAATCGCCGGCGGTCGATAGCCCCATTCCGGCCGTGACAGCGGCGCCGGAGGAACCTGCGGCAGCGGTTGAGGCCGCGCTTACCAGCGAGTCGGCGGAAGTCGAGGAGGCCGAGGGCGGCGAAGTGCTGGTGCGTGTTACGACCGCTCGGCTGGCCGGCGAGGACGACGCTCTGGAACCCGAACCCGAACCCGCGCCTGCGCCCGAACCCGCGGCCGCGCCTGCGCCCGAACCCGCGCCTGCGCCCGAACCCGCGGCGGCGCCTGCGCCCGAACCCGCGGCCGCGCCTGCGCCCGAACCCGCGCCTGCGCCCGAACCCGCGCCTGCGCCCGAACC
>JANYJG010000157.1 GCA_025358515.1 Chloroflexota bacterium | reverse complement strand
CATCGAATTCCACTGAGGCGTTGCGGGCCTGGGGCGTGGTGTGGGCGTACAGCTTCAATTCGGCGTAATGGGTTGTCGCGCCGATCAGCGCCCCGGCACGGATGAAGTAGTCAAGCAGTGCTTGGGCCAGGGCGGAGCCCTCTGTGGGATCTGTGCCCGCGCCGAGCTCGTCCAGGAGAACGAGTGTGTTCGGGCCGGCGGCGTTCACGATTCGCACGATCGATCGCAGATGGCCGCTGAAGGTGGAGAGCGATTGGGCGATCGACTGCTCATCTCCGATGTCGGCCAGCACGTTGGCCAGTACCGGCAGCCTGGTTCCGGCGTCCGCTGGGACGTGCAATCCAGACTGATGCATCAGAGCCAGCAGGCCGAGTGTTCGTAGCGCCACCGTCTTGCCGCCGGTGTTCGGCCCGGTTATGAGGATCGCCGTGTACTCGCCGCCGAGGCGTATGTCGACCGGAACCACGTGTCCGGAAAGGCCGGGATGGCGGGCGCCGAGGAGCACGAACTCGGGCCGGTCGCCGATCTCGGCTGGAATCGCGTCCATCTCCTCGGCCAATCGAGCCTTGGCCGCCCAGAAGTCGAAGTGAGCCAACGCCTCCAGCGTCTCTCGGAGCGGCCCTGTTTGGGCGGCAACGAGCATCGAAAGTTCGTCCAGGATACGTTCGACCTCGGCCCGCTCGGCAACCTGAGCCTCGCGCCAGGCGTTCCCAAGTTCGACGGCAACGAGCGGCTCCACGAATAGAGTCTGGCCGCTGCCGGACGCGTCATGGACGATGCCCTTGACCTTGCTGCGAGCGTCGGCGCGGACGGGGATTACGTAGCGGCCGCCGCGCAGTGTGACGATCGGCTCCTGGAGCGTGTTGGCCATCTCGGAGGAATGAACCAGCTGGTCAAGGCGGGTCCGAAGTCTGTCGTAGGCGATCCGAACCGCTCGGCGCAGGCCGCCGAGGCGCATCGATGCCGTGTCGAGCAGTTCGCCTGTCGGGTCGAAGCTGCGCTCGAGCACACTCCGGAGACTCGGCAGGGCGTGAATTTCTCGCGACAACTCGTGGAGCAGTGGGCGCTTGTCACCCGACAGCGCGTCGGAGAGGCGCGCCGCCGCCGCGAGCGTCGCCGCAATGTCGAGGAACTGGTTGGGTTCCAGCCTGCCGCCGCGTGCGGCCCGATCAATCCAGGGCGAGATGTCCTTGCTGCCGCCGATGCCGGCGCCGGGATGCCCGGATACGAACGACCGCGTCTGCGACGTTTCCTCCAGCCCGCGAGCCACGATGACGCGGTCCGTCGATGGTTCCAGGGCTTCGGCGAGTCGCCGGCCGGGCGGAAATCCGGTGGCCGCGGCCAGCCGCGTCCGGACTAGCGGAAACTCCAGCAGCACAATCGATCGGCTGTCGATGCCGCCGGCAAGCGTATCCGGAATGGTCATTGCGGTTCGGTTCCCTCGATGCGGGCGGAGTCGGTGCCGCCCGTGCCGGCGGCCTTGGGGCCGGGGCGGGACAGCGCCGGACTTCCCTTCATCCAGCAGCGCCACGGCATGCTCAGCCACGGTTCGGCGGCATAACCGATGCTGACGCGCGGGCCGCATGCAATCTCCGGCGGCGGCTCCTCGGAAGGCGCCGGCTCCAGCCTAAGCATCGAATTCGGGTCGCACAGATCCGTCCCGTTGTCGCGTGCGTCGATCCCGAAAGCGGCGCATATGAGGCCCGGTCCGGAGGCCAGCTGGGTCACGGGAGCGGCGATCAACCGGTCTCGACCGCGAGCAATCGCTACCGCCGACCGGTTGCCCGCATGAGACGCCAGCCACGCGATTCGAGCCGCCCGCATCCATTCGGCTCCGGCGATGGGTTCGATGGCCCGCACCAGTAGGGCCGCCGGGTGACCTTCGACTTCGGTTACCACATTCAGACAGTGATGCATGCCGTAGACAAGGTACACGTACGCAATCCCCGGTGGGCCGAACATGACCGCGTTCCGTTGGGTTCGGCCGAAACGAGCGTGAGAGGCCCCGTCCTCAAGACCGCGGTAGGCCTCGACCTCGACGATGCGACCGCTGATGACGTCCTCATCTCGGCCCCGCACCAGCCGGCAGCCCAAGACCGACCTTGCCGCGGTGAGGGTGTCGCCGGCCAGCAGGTCGCGACTCAGCGTTGCTATCAGGGGAAGACGGAAACCAGGCCGCCTGGCAGTAGCGGCGACAGGATGTAGAGGAAGGGTGGGACCACAGTGTCTCGAACGGCGCCGGCTATCGACGACTGGTGGATCAGAAGCCTCTGTGCCTCGCGCAGCTGACTGATGTCTCCAGGCTGAGCCTGCGGCAGCGTGTAGGACCCAAGGATGATGACGGCGATCATCAGCAAAACGATCCCTTGCAGCAGTCCCAACAATCCGCCGCCGATGTCATCCACGATTGGATGGGCGGAGTAGATGTCCTGGCGGTGGTACAGACCCTGGATGAAAATCGACGTTCCGACGACAAGCACGGAGAACGTGATCGCGAACACCAGTAGATGGTTGTAACCAAGGGAGAACTGGGTCCAGTACTGGGCCAGGAAGTTGCCGACGGGCTCGCGCAAATTGGCCGAGACCAGGAACGAGAATAAGATCGAGACGATGCCCAGGATGCGCCTGATCGCTCCCTGCATCACGCCCACGATGAAAGCAGCGAAGAGCGCGGCGAAGATTCCCAGGTCGACGAGCGGGGCGCTTCGGATAAAGTCGGCGATGCTGTTCAAGGTTCCTCCGGATCGTGCGCAGCCGCAGGTCTCCGACCGCCGTCACGTCGTTGGTCCTCGCTAGGTTAGCAGCGTCGCGCCAAGGCGATCAACGCCCTGCGGAGGTCAACTCCTAATGTGAGCCTGCACGTCCGCTGCCAGCCCCGTCGTGACCTGATCCACGACTGCGTCTATTTCGGCCTCGGTGAGAGTCCGATCTGTGGCACCCAGGACCAGCCGGTAGGCCAGGCTCTTCTCGTCCGTGGCGAGAGGTGCGCCACGGTACAGGTCAAACAGTCGCAAGCCGCGCAGGAGTTGGCCGGCGTGCCGGTAAATCGCGGCCTCGACTTCCGCCGCGTGACGATCGTCGGTGATTACGACGGCCAGGTCGCGCTCGACCTCCGGGTAGCGGCCGATCGGCTCGACGTGGACCCGCTTGGGGCGCGTCTCGCTCAGGCCGAGGATGGCCACCTCAGCCAGGATCACCCGCTGGGCGCGCAGGTCCCAGGCCTCGAGCACCTCGGGATGAAGCTCCGCCAGGCGTCCAGCGACGCATCCAGCATCGGCGACGCCCTGGCTGAGCAGGGCCCGACCGGGATGGAACGGGTAGCCTCGCGTGTCGGCTACGTAGCCCGGCATGGCTATTCGTAGGCTGCGGCAGATTAGCTCCATCACGCCCTTGGCATCGTCAAGATCGTACTGTCGTGCAACGCGGTTCCAGGACGCCGGTTCGCCACGGCCGGTCAAGAGGAACGCCAATCTGGTCCACTCCGCCGGCCTGCCGTCCACCAGAGCGTGGCACTGGCCGATCTCGAAGATGGCCACGTCCGATCGGCCTTGCCGCTCGTTGAGCGAGAGAACGTCCAGCAGGCTCGCGCCGATGTGTTGGCGAAGCTCAGAATGCTGCGCCGACAGTGGGTTCGTGACGGTGATCGGGCCGCCGTCCGGGGCGCGAACTTTCTCATCGAGGGCAGGCGAGGTTGAGTCGGCCGGCCAGCGCAGGCGGGCCTCGTCCAGAGGCGAAACCAGGCCGTGCGTCACGACCTCGGTGAGGCCGGCACCCGCCAGGGTCTCGCGGAGCCTGTCGCGAACGCTGGTCGGCGAGGCTCGGTAGGCAGGCATCAGGGTATCGGGCAGGTGTGACGGGGTGGTTTCGTAGCCACGCACGCGGGCGATCTCCTCGGTCACGTCCGCCTCGACGGCCAGGTCGCGACGCCACGTCGGCACCACGGCCACGACCACTTCCTCGGACCCGGGGTCCACCACGAGGGGCTTTGGCTCGACCGCAACCTGGATGCGCACAGACGGAGGCGCGTCTTCCGTGGCGATGCCCACGCGGGCCAGCAGTTCGCGCTGCTCGGCGGTGGAAATCAAGTCACCAAGCAGCTTGCTCACCCGGGCCGGGCGGAACGCCAAGCGTGCTTCCGTCGGCTCCTCCGGAGCGGTGTCGATGCGGCCCTTGGCCAGCGAGCCTCCGGCCCAGGCCAGCGTCAGCTGAGCCACGCGATCGGCGCCCATCCGGGCCAACCGAAACTCTTGGCCCTTCTCGAATCGCAGGCTTGCCTCTGATCGGAGGGCGTAGCGATGGCCGGTCCGTCGGATGCTGACCGGGTCGAAGACGGCTGACTCGATGGCGATTTCCGTGGTTGCGGCCGTGATCTCGCTGCCGGCGCCGCCCATGACGCCGGCGATGCCGATCGGGCCCTCGGCGTCGGCGATGATGAGGGTGTCCGGCGTCAGGTCCCGATCCACGTGGTCCAGGGTCTGGAGGCGCTCGCCGGCCTCGGCCAGGCGGACGACGATCGTTCCGCCGCGCACGGCTGCGCCGTCGAAGGTGTGGGTCGGCTTGCCGAGTTCGAGCATGACGTAGTTGGATGCATCGACGACGTTGCTGACGGGCCGCATGCCTGCCATCTGCAGCCGCATCTGAACCCAGTCCGGGGACGGCGCGATCGTCGCGCCGCTGATGCAGCGACCCACGAAGCGAGGGCACAGATGTGGTTCTCGGACGTCCACTTTGAGGCGATCCGAGACAGGGCCGCCGCTCTCCTCGACGGTGATCTCGGGTGGCCGGACAGTTGCGCCGGTGGCGGCAGCGACTTCCCGAGCCAGGCCCAGCAAACACAAGGCGTCCCCGCGGTTCGGCTTGACGTCGACATCCAGGACCACGTCGCCGTAGAGATCGGATAGTTGTGCGCCGAGAGGCATGTCCGCCGGCAGGATCAGGATCCCGTCGGCGTCGCTCGTGATGTGCAGCTCGTCGCCGGAGCAGAGCATCCCCTCGGAGGCGATGCCCATTTTCTCCGTCCGCTCGATGCGGCGATCGCCGGGCAGGATGGCGCCCGGCAGGGCTACTGGCACGCGTTGGCCGGGGGCGATGTTGTGGGCACCGCAGACGATGTGCAGGATTTCCGGCCCGCCAACATTGACCGTCGTGAGGTGGAGTCGATCGGCAAAGGGATGTTTTTCGACTGTGAGAAGCTCGCCGACGACGACCTTGCGCCAGTCGGAGCCCCACTGCTCGATACCCTTGACTTCCATGCCCAAGAGAGTCAGTCGCTCGGCCAGCTGTTCAGGCGTCAGGTCGATGTCGACGTACTCGCGCAGCCAGCTAAGCGGCACTCTCATCGGAACTGCTCCAGGAATCGAAGGTCATTCTCCAGGTAGTAGCGCAGGTCGGGCACGGCGTGGCGCAGGTTGGCGATCCGCTCCACGCCCATACCGAAGGCGAAGCCCTGGTAGCGCTCCGGGTCTATGCCACCGTACTGGAGCACAACGGGGTGGACCATCCCTGCTCCCAAAATCGTCATCCAGCCCGACTTCGAGCAAGCCGGGCAGCCGACGCCGCCACAAACCACGCATTCGACGTCAAAGACTATGGACGGCTCCGTAAACGGGTAATAGCCGGGACGGAAGCGGGTCTTGCGCGGCCCGAAAAGAGCATGAGCGAACTCGTCCAGGAGGCCCTTGAGGTCCGCCATGGACGTGCCCTCATCGACCATTAGCCCTTCCACCTGGAAGAACTCGAAGCCGTGGCTGGCGTCCACCGCCTCATAGCGGAAGCATCGGCCCGGGAGCAGCGCTCGGATGGGCGGCTTGGTGGAATGCATAACGCGGATCTGGCCGGGGCTGGTGTGGGTCCGCAGCAGATGGCCTGGGATGTCCACATAAAGCGTGTCCCACAGATCTCGGGCCGGATGATCGGGGGCGATGTTGAGCATTTGGAAGTTGGTCAGGTCGTCTTCGACCTCTGGGCCTTCGTACGTTACGAACCCGAATTGGCCGAAGACCTCGGCGATGGCGGCAATCGTCTCGGGAATGGGATGGAGAGTCCCGCGAGGGATTGTGCGGCCGGGCAGCGTGACATCGATTTGCTCCGCGGCCAGGCGACGGGCCTGAACGATTCCACGCAGCTGCGTGGTCCGGGATGCCAGAGCCGCCTTGACGGACTCCCCGACTTCGTTGGCTACTGCGCCAACACGCGGCCGGTCCTCCGCCTGCAGGGCGCCGATGCCGCGCAGGATAGCTGTGAGGTCGCCCTTCTTGCCCATGTACTTGATCTGCAGGAACTCCAGGGCGTTCGGGTGGGAAGCTTCGGCGATCTCGGCCAGAGCTCGCTCCTGCAGACTATGCAGGTCACGGCTCATCGTGTCGAAGTCCACGCTGTCGTTCCTCGCTCTTGTTCGTTTTACGCCGCCCGGGCAGGTCCGCTCCGCCATGCACCGAAAATCGAGAACCCCCAACCCTCAGGAAGACGCGTCGGGGGCTGGTGGTATCAGCCCATTGTGAAGCAGTGGCCGGGCCATATGTCGGCGCCGGCCGGCTGACCTACCCACCACCGGGATGACTTCATCTAGCGGCTCGGGAGTGAACCGACGAGATCGATCCCAGGCGGGCTTCCAGTCTACGGCCCGCCATCCCTGGGGGACTTCCGCTCGTCGGGCTATGCCCCGCGAGCGAGAGTGACGATGCTGGTGAACGTGGCGGCGTCTCGCACCGCGATGTCGGCCAGGATCTTGCGGTCCAATTCGATCTTCGCGGCCTTGAGTCCGGCGATGAAGTTTCCGTAGGTGACGCCGTTCTGGCGGACAGCGGCGTTGATCCGGATGATCCACAACTCGCGCATCTGGCGCTTGCGCTGCTTGCGGTCCCGGGTTGCGTACGCCATTGCGTGCAGCGCCGACTCATGTCCGCGCCGAATGAGGCGCGAGTTAGTGCCGGTACGGCCCTCGGCCTGGTTGAGCATTCGCTTGTGGCGACGATGGGCGGTTACGCCCCTCTTGACGCGTGCCATATCAGATTAGACTCCCAGGTACGGCAGCAGTCGGCGGACCTGATCGAGGGACGCGCCGCTTACGATCGACTTTCCGGCGTACCGTCTGGTACGACGCGAGGACTTGAGTTCGAGGTGATGTCCGCGCCACGACTTGACACGGATCGCCTTGCCACTGCCGGTGACCCCGATCCGTTTCTGGGTCCCCTTGTGGCTCTTCATTTTCGGCACGTCTATCTCACTTTCCAGTCGACGCCGCGCCGGCTTCCGGCTCGGGTGTCGGAACCTGAGGCTCAGCCTCTGGCTCCGGGTTCTCATTTTCCGATACGGCGCCTTGCTCTGGTGCCGTTTCATCGTCAATTCTGGTCTGGCTCTTCGCCGCTGCCGCCGCGGTCGGCTCATGCGCCTTGGGCTTATGGGTCGATGCCACGCTAATGTGCATCGACTTGCCCTCAAGCAGCGGAGGCCGCTCGACGACACCATGTTCCTTGATCTGCTCGGCGAAGCGGTCCAATAGATCGCGCCCGATCTGTGGGTGGGTCAACTCGCGACCACGGAACTGGACGGCAATCTTAACTCGATCGCCCTCCTCCAGGAACTCGACGGCTCGCCTGACCTTCGTATCGAAGTCACCCACACCGATCTTCGGCTTGATACGGACTTCCTTGAAGGTGATCGACCGCTGCCTCCGCTTGGCTTCCTTCTCACGTTTGGTCAGTTCGTACTTGTACTGCCCAAAGTCGAGGAGCCGCGCCACGGGAGGAGTGGCAAGCGGTGCGACCTCTACCAAGTCGAGCCCCCGCTCCTGCGCAAGCCGCAGGGCGTCTGCGGTTCGCATTACGCCCAATTGGCTACCGTCTTCATCGACGAGCCGCACGTCGTATACGCGGATCATCTGATTGATGCGCAGGTCTCGGCTAATGGCTAACCCCTTTTGCGTGTTCCGTTGGCCAGCGTTTCGGGATCGGCCCCGAAAGCAGACGAGCGTTCCGACCCGCGCATAGATACGCAGGACGGTCGCCCGCGGGACTATATCACAGCGGTTTCACGAGCGGCAAACGCCTGGCCGGTCCCTCCCTTGGCCCGTCGGCTTACGGTCCGGCGAGCGGGATGGCGTGCCAGCCTGGCTAGGGTCGGCGCGCCGCCGTCTCCTCTGCCAGGCGTTCGATGAACGCGTCCCACGTGATGCCGTTCTCCTGTTCTCCAGCACGATTGCGGATGGCGACGGTGTGAGCCTCGACCTCGCGGTCCCCCAGGACGAGCATGTACGGGATCTTCTGCTCCTGGGCCAATCGAATCTTGTTCTGCATCCGACTATCTGAGCCGTCCACGTCAACGCGCAGTTTGCGGGCCCGGAGCATGCCGGCAAGCTCATCGGCGGCCTCGACGTGACGATCGGCGATGGGAATAACGACGGCCTGGGTCGGAGCGCACCAGACCGGGAAGGCTCCGGCGAAGTGTTCAACCAGAATCCCGATGAATCGCTCCAGCGATCCATATATGGCTCGGTGGATCGTCATCGGCCGAACGGCCTGGCCGCTCTCATCGATGTAGGTGCAGTCGAATCGTTCAGGCAGCATTACTAGGTCCACCTGGATGGTCGCCGTCTGCCACTCTCGACCGAGGGCATCCTCTATCTGAATGTCGATCTTGGGCGCGTAGAAAGCGCCGTCCTTGGGTTTGATGCGATAGGGCTTGCCGTACGAATCGAGGGCGGCCGTGATCTGGCTTTCGGCCATCTCCCATAGCGCCGGATCGCCGAGAGCCTTGTCCGGCCTGGTTCCGAAAGTGAACTTCGGATCCAGGCCAAACCACCCGTAAACCTCGTAGACCTCACCCAGGAGAGCCTTGATCTCGTCCTGGAGCTGGTCGGGGCGCAGGTAGATATGGGCGTCGTCTTGCACAAAGTGGCGGACCCGGGTCAGGCCTGAAAGCGTGCCGGAGCGTTCGTTGCGGTGCAGGCGGCCAAAGTCTGAGAAACGCAACGGCAGGTCTCTATAAGATCGCAGCCGGCTCTTGTAGATGATCGCGCTCTCGGGGCAATTCATCGGCTTGAGGCTAAACGTTTGGCCTTCCGACTCCAGGACGAACATGTTGTCCTGGTAGTTGGCCCAATGGCCGGACTGTTCCCACAGCTTCTTGTGGACCAGCAGCGGTGTGCTGATCTCCTGATAGCCGCGCCGATCCTGGACGTCGCGGATGGCGGCCTCGAGGGTGCGCCACAGGCGCTGGCCCTTGGGGTGCCAGAAGGCCGAACCAGGGCTGACATCGTGGAAGCTGAATAGGTCGAGCTGCACACCCAGACGCCGATGGTCCCGTCGCTTGGCTTCCTCACGGCGGTGGAGGTATGCATCCAAGTCAGCCTGGGTGGACCAAACAGTTCCGTAGATGCGCTGCAGCATCGGCCGCTTCTCTGAGCCGCGCCAGTACGCCCCGGCCACGCTCATGAGCTTGAGCGGGCCGATTTTGCCGGTGCTCGCGACATGGGGTCCCTTGCACAGGTCGACGAACGTTCCGTGCTCGTATGTAGATGTAGCGGGGAGCGCCGTCCCGGCTTCCTTGGAGCGAGTCTCCAGATCGTCGAGAATCTCCACCTTGAACGGCTGATTGCGGGACTCGAAGAAGGCGCGACCGTCGGCGAAGGCGAACTCCTTCCGCACGAACTCGTGATCGGCGGCAATCGACGCGCTCATGCCGGCCTCGATGGCCGCCAGATCGTCCGGGGTGAGCGGCCGCGTCAGCAGGAAGTCGTAGTAGAACCCGTCGTCGATCGACGGTCCGATGCCGAGCTTCGCGTCGGGGAAGATGGCCAGAACCGCCTCCGCCATGACGTGGGCCGCGGAATGGCGCATGGCGTCGAGTTCCGTGTGTGCGCCGGCGTCGAGGAGCTCTTCCGCCGAACCGCGCACGACGGTTTCGAAGAACTCTTCAGGTTCGTCCGCGGCCGGTTTCACCGGTGCCTCTGCGCTCGGCTTGCCCGCCTGATCCTGCGCCATCGCTACTCTCCCGTCGGTTGTGCCGTGTCTGCCTTGCGTCGGTAAGTGTCGTCCCAGGCCGCGAAGTGCGCCAGAAATGACGATGCCTCCCGCCCGACAAGGACGACAGGCATCTCTCGCGGTTCAACTTGCCTTCGCTGGGCGAGGGGCTTCCGCCTCCGTCGACCGGGCCGGTCACCCCGGCCGGTCACGATCGGCGTCTCTCTTAGGCACGACGTCAATCGCGGCGACGGTTCTCGTGGATCTGGCCAGACGGGGTGCGCCCCGCTCGTCGCGTTTGGGTGTTTTGTCCGGGTCGACTTGGGCGGCCCTGCGTCGCCTCCGGGCGACTGTTCTGGTGGGCGGTAGAGGACTTGAACCTCTGACCTCATGCATGTCAAGCATGCGCTCTAACCAACTGAGCTAACCGCCCGATGTTTCGTATGGGGCATAAACCGTACGCCGCCGAATACCGCATGCTGGTCGCTGTTGAGACTTCCAGAGAGGTACCGGCGATGGACGCCTAAGGCACCACCCGCGGCGTGCATGATACGGCACCGGACGCCTTGCCTGCACCCGTGACCTCGTGGCGCCGCTCTCTCGCCACCCGTCGGGCGAGACCGGACGTTCAAAGGCCGCCGGATCGGGCCCGTGGCGATTGGCGCCAATCCTATTGGGCGCGCTCAAGGGCCCAACCCGAGCGACGATGGCCGCGGCTCATCGTCGCGAGTCGGAACGGCCGCAGACGCAATGCGCGGAGCGGCCGCCGCCAAGGGGCCCGACTATCAGGTCAGCCAGACCTGCCCCACGGCATGGGTAAAGGGCACAGCCAGGTCCGACTTGACCGTCCAGCCGCCACCTTCCTTGGCATACACGAACTCGTGGATATCGGTCACGGTTCCATCGGCCGCAACCTTGCCGGACAACATCGCCAAGCGGACGCCGGTACTGTCCAGGGCCGGAGCCCAGACGACCTGGCTTGGGCTCAGCGTCACAATCGCCGACGGCGCGGCGCCGCCAAGCCACTCTGCGCTCGTCCCGACGTAGACCTTGTCCTGCGTGACGGCCACAACCGTCTTGCGGTCGCCCGAAACCGCGAACGTTCTGATGCCGCTGACTCCCATCAGGTCGCGCACGTTCGAAGCCTCCACATCGAAGACCGAGAGCCTCGAGAGAAGCGCCGCGTCTGTGTTCAGGACCAGCAGACGAGTGGAGTCCAGCCAGGCGACCTGGGGCATGAACGCGGCAGTCGGGCCGGGGTTCAGTCGACTCGCAACTCCATCGAGCCCTATCAGCCCGTATGTCTGGCCCTTGTCGTTAGAGCAGGCGAAGGCCGTCGAGCCGGTCGGAGAACGATCTACGGAAACAATCGGCGCCGCCGGTGGGTCGGACTTCCAGGACGCGGTCGTCGTTGCTCCAGGTTGGGCTGGGGTGCCCAGACCTCGAACCTCGAGCGAGCCAGCGCGCGCCAGGACGAGTCGATCGTCAAACCGACCTATCGCCGTAGCGTCCGGAGTCGAGCCGATCGTCGTCCACCCGGCCGCGAGATCGAAGTGCCAAAGGCCTAAAGCGCCCTGGACCTTGTCGGCGAGGACTGCCAGCGCAGGGACGCCGGAAACGATCGGTGACGGCCTGGCTGTCTTGGTGGCCTCCGGGGAGGCAACGGCTTTGGCTGTGGCCGTGGCGGTGCTTATGGAGCAAGCCCCCAAAGCAGCCACGCCGACGACTACACACAGCGCCAGCCCGAGCTTGCCCCAAGCCTCTCGGCTGCCGTCGACCCTTGCGTACTTGAATAGTCCCCTGTGCCGGCTGAACATGGCGATCCTTCTCGCGGCTTGGCATCGCCGCGTCCCTTTGTCTGGGCCGACTCATTGGCCCTGACGCCACCTGCGGGTCTGCCCGCGGCCATCAATCGGCGACCGCGGGCAGACCTGTCATCCATAGCCTGCGTTGTTGATTCCAGATGCGCTACTCGATCACATCACCTCCGATGATCGAGCCCGTCGCTGCGTCGACGTAGAGCGTCACCAGCCGCAGGTAGTCGGACATCGCACCTGAGGGCTTGACATTGGCGACCCAAGCCAGTCGATAAGGGGCTTGCGTATCGGCGGGACCATTCGGGTCGAACGCTGCATTGGCGTCGACCCACTGAAGATCAACGGATAGGACATCGTAACCAGAGCCACGTGAGGCAAACCAGTCTTCGGCGGTCTTGGAGACGACCCGACGCGCCGCTTGCGAATCGAGCCGACTCTTTGGCTCCGCCGCCAATGCGTGTTGGACGTGAGCGACACTCTCGACCCGTCCATCGGCCGAAAGCCGGACCCGAGTCTCATCGCCTCGAATGGGTACACCTCCGAGGCTGCGACTCCAGTGAACATCCCAGCCGTCGGAGGAACCGGTTGCCTCAACCTGAGCCGTGCCCTCGAATGTGACGCCCGCCAGGGTCAGAGCTCGCTGTGCGGTGCGCCTTGCTGCCTCGCCGGTCAAACGGGCAGCCGGCTTGGTCGGCATGTCGAAACGAACCGCTGCCGTGAGTCGGCCCGACCCGTCGAACTCCGTCAGCGAGAGGGGCTGGCCGGCCGAGTCGATCTCGTCGACTTCGTCGTATTCGGCCTTCAGGAAGGCGTCCTTCACGTGGCGTCCGGTCCGTTTGACGCCGGTTGGGAATCCAAGTGCGTCGCGAGTATTGCCGGCGCGAGCGAAGACACTTTGGTTGTCATCCGCGTTGAGGATTGTTTCGACTCGTTGCGGCTGGACCATTGCACCCGGATCGGGACGGCCTGTCTGGACTGAGCCCGTAAGCGCTGAGTTCGCCGCTGAGAGCTGACTCGTTCCGACTACCAGACAGGACACAGCCGCGGCTGCAATTAGGGCGGCACGAATTGACATGTGGGGCTTGCAATTCGACATCTCTATCACCATGTGGCCGGCTGCGTCGGCACGCCGTTGTAGTTGGGGTTTCCCCACCAGTCGGGCCGGAAGGGGTTTGCCGAATCTGGGGCGGCATATCCGCCGATGCTCCGCGCATAGGTGAATGCCTGATACAGAGTCCTCGAGTGTCCGGCAGCGCCGTTCAGGTAGCTCCAAAATGCCTTCTCGAAGCGCAGGCTGGAGCTGTCGTAAGTGGAGTTGACGTATCCGAGGTAGAACTCCGGCCGGGTGGATGCCTTCGTCTTTTGGATTTGGAAGGCATTCGGCATTGAACTGACGCTCGACCCCAAGTAGCACGTCGACATGATCACCAGGTTGTAGATGGCTCCAAGGGTCGCGGCCTTGATCGCGCTAGAACGGACCATGTCCCTGGAGGCGACGTTGCACCTGCCCACCCCTGGGTCCTGCAGGAATGCCGAGTCGATGTTCGGATACCCGCTTGAAGCCCAGTAGTTGTCGCCATGACTGTGAACGTAGAAACCGTAGTCGTAGTAGACGACGTTGAGGACGGCAGCGCGGGTGAAGTCCGGCCCGACCCATCCCCCCACAGGGCCATAGCCCAACTTGGCCATCTCGGTCTTGTTGAGCTTGTATAGCTGCGCGGGGTATGTGTCGTTGAACCCAACGCACCCGATTGAGAAGCCGTCGGAG
This sequence comes from Chloroflexota bacterium, assembly GCA_025358515.1. Lineage (GTDB taxonomy): Bacteria > Chloroflexota > Limnocylindria > Limnocylindrales > CSP1-4 > Fen-1039. The sequence goes on along the minus strand of JANYJG010000157.1, from coordinate 4,191 downwards.
TTAGACCAGACGTCTCCGCTGTAAGCGAATGCCGATTGCGACGACGCCGACAACGTCGAAGCCGCGACCAGAATGGAAACGAGCAGCGCCTGCCCTCGTCTCATATGACCTCCATACCGGCGGGAGGTAGCAACGTGGCGGGCGCGGCGGGCGCGGAACAGATATTGAGTGCGTGGCGTTATGGTCGGACTACGGCCCTCCTGTCGATCCAGCAGCGTGCCGTGGGATGATCAACATCCCTTCTGGCGATCCACCGGCGGTGCGGCTGCTCCCTCAATCCCAGTTGTCCGGGCCGTCGCACCGATGGCGACCGAACAGTATCGGCGTCCGCTTATCTGCCGCTTATCTCGGCGTCGAGTGGCAGCGATGAGGTTGCGCCGTGGGCCATCTTCTCGAACCGGATTGGACCAGTCCGGCGCGCAAGGTCGAATAGCGCCCGGGGCACCACGAGAATCCACAGTCCGTTGTATATCGTTACGCGCAATGCCCGCCCCATCCGTTCCGAGTGATCGAGGGGACGACCGTCGGCTGCGTTCTCCCACCGCAGGGCGTCCCACCCGAGTAGGCCGCTGAGCCCTATGTAGCCCACCAGCATCGAGAACAGGCTTCGCCGTCGACCAGTTACAACGGCCCCAACGGCCGCCCCGAGCAACACCGCCGGCACGGCCAGTTGGCCAACGTAAGTAACGAAATCGAGCCGCGCCCCAATCGACAGCTCCCGGCTGGCCATGACCGCCGGACCGTGCTCAAAGACCCGACGTATGGCGCCTTCCGCCCAGCGCAGGCGTTGTCGCCACAGGCCACCGAATGTTCGAACTGGCTCCTCCCAGACCTCCACGTCCACGGCCCAGGCGACTCGCTCGCCGGCGAAGGCTGCGATGCGGCTGGAAAGGTCGATGTCCTCCGTTAGAGCCGTTGCCCGCCAGCCTCCTACCGCGTCCAACAGCTCTCGCCTGACCATGATTCCGTTGCCTCGGAATTCAGAACAGCCGCCCATCGCCCAGCGGCCCCGGTTCAGCTCGCCGTCCAGCGTCTGCTCGTCCGCCTGAGCCCCCGCCAGCCAGGTTCGGTCGGCGTCCAGGATCCGCCGCCTGGCCGTGACCGCGTTTGCTCCCGCGGCGAAATAGCCGGCCGCCCGGCGCAGGAAAGAGCCGTCCAGACGAGCGTCGGCGTCCAGCACTACCACCACATCGCCGCGGCAAACTTCTGGTTGGGCGGCCGTAAGGGCGGCACCCTTACCGTCTGGTAGGTCGTCGCCGTCTCGCCGAATCACGCGGGTAACGCTCGAGATGCCGTGGCGAACAGCCGCTTCCAACACCACCGGGCCAGTTCCATCGACCGACCGATCATCCACCACGACTAGCTCGAACAGGGGCTCTCCGGCGGGGTTTCGGTGGTCCTGGCGGGCTACGTCGGCCACGAGCTTGTCCACGACGGTGGCCTCGTCGCGCGCTCCGACCAGGACGGTGAAGGTCGGCGGTCTCTCCGCATTTCGGAGGGCGAGATAGGCGGCCTCGGGGGTGATGGGCGGACGCCGCGATGCCAGGGCAACGGGGATGACGCAGCCAAACGCCACTCCGGCGGTCAGGATCGGAACCACTCGCCCGATTCCGCGTCGAGACGTAAGCATCCCGGCTGCAGCGCTGCCCGCAAGAATGAGCAGTGCTGCCACCCGCCAGGTCTTCGGCGTCTGGAGGTGCAGCGTGTCGTCTTTGCGCACCTGCGCGGTTGAATTCCCGGGAGCGTGATCTTCGATGCTTGCGAGGGCCGTCACCGCCGCTGTCCCGTCCCGACATTATCCGGCGGCAACGTCACGGCGGTGCCAGATAACTCAGGCGGTTGAGTGGCCAACGTCACCGGGTCGAAGGCTCCGCTTGGGGCGGCCGGCGCGCGAGCCGCATCGTCTCTCGACGGGAGAGTCCGGCGTCTGACGATGCTCACCGCCCCCCAAATGCCGACCATGATGCCGACAAACAGGATCACGTTGGTGGGGCCGATGAGGTCGGCGACCGGTCCGGCGACCACGATCGGTGCCAGGCTCGTGATGCTGACCAGCATGTTGAGAACCCCGAAGACGCGACCGCGCACCTCTTCCGGCAGGTCTTCCTGAAGTTGCGTCTGGGCAGATATCGCCACCATGGCGTACGCACAGCCCAGCATGAAGGCGATGCCCATAACCAGGGAGAGGAGCGAGACAACCCGGCTCGCCTCGGCCAGAGCGGTGGTCGCCGTTCGGTCTCTGAGAAACGTTGAGATGGGACCGGAGAATGAAAGAAGGATCAGTAGAAGTCCCATGGCCACCATGCCGGCCTGGATGGTTTGCCGCCTTGGCAGCAGCCGTCCGTAAGAGCCCAGGATGAGGATGCCGGTGGCGATGCCAAGACCCAGCGGCAGGACGATTAGGGCGAAGTCCTTGGTGCCTAACCGCAGCGTCGTCTCGGCAAAGCCCTGGCCGACGACGGCCACGACCCCGACCAAGGCGCCCGTAATCGCCAGATCGGACAGAGACCATCCGATGCTCTTGTGCTCTCGGATATAGCGGATGCCTTCGAGGAACTGGCCGAACATGGATTCGACGGCGCGCTCGGCATCCGCGACCGTCTGCCCCGCGGAGGCCACGGCCGACGTCGGCGAGGGTGCGGACGGCAGCGTCCAGCAGAAGACCGCGGCCACGAAATACAGGGCAGCCACGATGAGGATCAGCAGTTGGGCGCTCGCCAGCGCGACAACAAACGGGCCGAAGAGGGCAAATCCCAGGGCGAAAGCGACGTTCGTGGTCAGGGTGAAGAGCCCGTTCGCAGCGAGCAGCTGCGACTTGGGTACGAGGCTCGGAATCATCGATCCCTCCGCCGGGCCGAAGAACGTCGTCACCGTGGCAACGAAGATCATCAGTGGATAGAGCAGCAGAAGGTTCGTCCCGACCAGGACGATCGCGAGGAAGGCCAAGCCTCGCAGCACGTTCGTCACGAAGAGCATCAGTCGCTTGTCGACGCGGTCGACGAAGACACCGGCGACGGCTCCAAAGACGATAGCCGGCAGCAGGAAACTGACGAACATGGCACTGACGGCTGTCGAGGACCTGTAGGTCGCACCGATGAAGATCGTCAGGCCGTAGATGACCATATTGCCGCCGACCTGAGTGGAGAGCTGTGCCAGCCACAGCAGCAGGAAGGGCCGGTTTCGCAGGACTGCCCTGCCGCCGGTCTCGGGCTGGGACGGAAGGCCCGACTCAAGGTCAGCGGTAGGGGCCGAGGTTGAGGTACTGGAATTCTGTGAAATGGGTTGGTCTGACTTCATGAACCGGGCGCCACTGCGCGGCTCAGGGCGAGATCACCGCGGCTTACGAATGCGACCAGTCGCCTTTCGAGGGATCGGCGCTCGAGCAAGACGTGTCGTGCGCAAGTAACGCAGCGCAAACCGATGTCAGCGCCTAACCGGTCTACCAGCCAGTCGTGCCCTCCGCAAGGGTGGATGCGGCGGAGCCTAACGACATCTCCCAGCCTGAGTTCGACCACGCCGGGTCCATTCGAGGATTCGATTGCGTCGTCCATATGTCGCCGCAGAGCCTATCAGAGCCGAGGCTGTGCGTCGTGGGGAATGAGGTCGCGCGCCGTTGCGGGAAGCATCAGCGAGTCGGCCGGAGCTACGACTGCGGTGGCCTGTGGATAACTCGCCGCCAGCCGCGATAGGAAGCCACCCGGCCGGCGGAGTGCGCCGGCCAGGGTGTCCTTGTCCCCTACCGCCGTGATGATGACGCGGTCCCGGACCGGAGTCCCATCCACTTGGAGCGACCCCGGCAAGCCCCACACAACAACCCCGGGCACGATCCTCGTTCCATTCACGGAGATTCCGTCTGCCCCGGCACTCCAAAGCTCATTGATGGCGTCTTCGACGACAGCACCCGGGACATTCTTGCCCATGGTAAGCGTGATTCCCGGGCCGTAGATCGCCTCCTGCCCGGCCCAGCCGCGCAGGTTATTGAGGTCGCTCTGAGCGTCTGTGGCCGCACTCTGGCCGCGCTGCTGGTCGGTCAGGGCCTTGTTCAGCGTCTCCTGCTCCGTTGTCTTCTGGCCGCGCAGCTGGTCGTTGCCGGCATTGAGTTGGGCGATGATGGCAGTCAAATCCCCGATCGACTTGCTGTCGAGCGATGAGCCGCCGGCCTGCGCGCGGAGCTGGACGACCACGAGGAAG
>JANYJG010000137.1 GCA_025358515.1 Chloroflexota bacterium | reverse complement strand
GGCGCTCCATATTTTTTCCACCAGGGTGCGCGGTCTATCAGCCATGTTCCACTCGCGATCGATGGCCCCGCCTCACAGCGGACGGGTCATCGAGGTTACCACTCCCTCGGCCGCAAGGCCGGAGCAAGGCGGCCGCACGCCTTGGCAAGCGTCGATAGGGCCGCCAGATGACGCGAAATCGGCGGCTCTGGTGGGTCCCGATAGTCCAATGGTCACCTTCAGCCGAAGCGCAGCACCAGCGTATCAGTCGACCACCTAAGATCCGACCGTGGTAGAGCTTGGGCCTTTCCAACCCGGAAGTACTGGTTACCGACAGAGCGCTCCCCCTCCAACCTTGCGAACGACCATGGTCGAAACTCTTTCTGTGTGCCCCCAAGTGAGCGCCGTGATGCCGTGCCTCGATGAAGCGCGCACGATCGCGACGTGCATCCGCAAGGCACAGGCCTGCTTCCGAGACCTGGGCCTGGATGGCGAGGTGATCGTGGCCGACAACGGGTCATGCGACGGATCCCAGGAACTGGCCCGATCTCTAGGCGCGAGAGTGGTGAACGTCCAGCGTCGCGGGTACGGGGCCGCGCTGATGGGCGGAGTAGAAGCCGCGCGGGGACGAATCATAGTTATGGCAGATTCCGACGACTCGTATGACTGGTCAAGCATCGGCGCCTTCGTGGACAAGATCCGGTCCGGCTTCGATCTCGTGATGGGCAACCGGTTCCAGGGTGGAATTCGGCCCGGCGCGATGACCCCGCTGCATAGATACGTCGGCAACCCCGTCCTGTCATTTGCCGCCCGTATTGCTTTCCACGCTCCCATCGGTGACTTCCATTGCGGCATGCGCGCCTTCACAGCCGAGGCATACGGCCGAATGCACGTACGCACTTCAGGCATGGAGTTCGCGACCGAGATGGTGGCCAACGCCGTCCTCGCGGGCCTCCGCATCGGTGAAGTTCCGGTGGTCCTTTACCCCGACGGCCGAGACCGTCCGCCCCACCTCCAGACGTTCAGGGACGGCTGGCGCCACGTTCTCTTCATCGCCACCTATGCTCCAGACCACCTCTTCTTGGTCCCCGCGCTGGCGATCCTAGCTGTCGGCGTGTTTCTCGTCGGGCTACTTGCAGTCGGACCAGTCACCATCGGTTCGATCTATCTCGGCGTCCACTGGCTCGCCCTCGGCTCCATGCTGACTCTCTGTGGGCTGTCGCTGCTCGTGTTCGGCACGCTCGCCAAGCTGTTGATCAGGCGGACCCACCCGACGATGCAGAGCCGTCTGGCGAATTGGGCCCTCGAACGGTTCCGCGTCGAGCACGGCCTGCTCGTCGGGTTGGCCTTGATTGCGGCAGGGATCGCAGTGCAGTTGGCCGTCCTGACTCGCTTCCTCGCCGCGGGAGGCGGCCCTGCTGAGAGCACGGTGCACCCCACGATCGCCGCCGCCACGCTTGTCGTGGCGGGAGCCCAGCTTTGCTTCAGCTCGTTTGTCATGCGCCTCATGGCTGAGGAGACCCACCGAACGGATGCCTGAGACCAGCGCCGTCAAGCGATTCGTTCGAGATCCCGTCGCAGTCGCCACTCTCCTCACTGGGATGGCGGTCGCAGTCACGCTGCTAGTAATCGTAATCGTCATCCATGGTCCCCCAGGATGGCGGCCGCTTCTTGACTTCCCGCTGGCGGCGTTGGCGGTTGCGAGTCTTCTGGCCGGCGTCCTCCTCCCCCTGCCGCCAGCCATCGGGCGGACGCTCGACCGCCTCGCTGAGGTGCGGCACATCCACCTAGTCATCGCGTTGCTCGCGTTAGCCTTCCTGGCCGTGGGAACAGTTGTCGTTCTGGGCGTCACTCCGCCGTCCGTGGACGAAGAGGCGCCACTCTTCCAGGCCCGGCTGTTCGCCCAGTTCAGGATTGTCGCGCAATATCCCCCCGGCCTGCTGGACGCCGTGATCCCGCGAGGGGACCAGCAGGCATTCGTCCTCGTGTCGCCGGATGGTCGGGCTATGTCCGCCTACTTCCCGGGGTGGGCTATGTTGATGACCCCATTCGTCTGGTTGGGCGTCCCCTGGTTGCTCGGGCCGATGATGGGCGCGGCCGCTGTTTACCTCATCGGCCGTCTGGCGCTGCTGCTCACCAACGCGAAGGCGGCGGTCATCGCCCTAATGCTGACGCTAACATCCGGGTCCTTCCTTCTTACTGGTATGACCCTCTTGCCTGCGGTCGGCCATCTCACCTTGAGTCTGCTCTTCGGTTGGCTTCTGCTTAGGGGTACGACTCGGGACTACATCCTGGCGGGTCTCGTCGGTGGGCTTGCTCTCAGCCTCAATAACCCATTCCCGCATGCTGCGTTCGCACTGCCATGTCTCCTCTGGTTGCTGATCGACCCATCTCGACGCAGGCACCTGGTCCCGCTGGTCCTTGGCTATGTACCCGGGCTAGTGGTCATAACCGGCTGGGCGCTGCTACAGACGTCGCTCGCCACGCCGGAGCTCGCCCTGAGCGGCGGCTTCTGGTCGTCGAGGTTCCCATTGTTGGTAAGCCTGCCCAGCCTCGACTCCATCGGCCAGAGGTCCCTAGAGTTGCTTAGCGCATGGTCTTGGAGCGCACCTGGTCTGCTCGTGCTCGCCGGCGTTGGGTGGTGGCAGACTCGCGACAACATCGCACTTCGTTTGCTCGGCGCCTCTTTTGTCTCGACCGTGCTCCTGTACACGTTGTTCCCAGGTGACCAGGGGCCTGGCTACGGTGCGCGGTACTTCAACGTGGCGTGGGGGGGCCTGCCCATCCTGGCGGCGGCCGCGCTGTCCATGCCAAACAAGGACGCACTCCGCCGGTTCGTACTCAGCGCGGCAGTTTTCGGACTGCTGCTCGTTGTCCCGCTGCAACTTCTATACGGCCATGGGCTGGACACCAAGAGGGCTGCTTCTCTCGAGGCCTTGAGCGGCCCTGGAGTGGACCTGTATTTCGTGGATTTCACGCGGGGTGGTGTCATAGACACGGTGCTTGCTAACGATATGTCGCACGGAACCGAGCTAGAGTTCGTGAGCCAGGGTCCAGATATCGACCAGTCGATCGTCGACCGCTGGTTCCCGGGCGCCCGCCTCGTGATCAGGAATTCGTTCGGGAGCGGCTATGCCAGACCGTGAGGTGCCAACCGGCTCTGCGGTGGCATTTCCCCCTGGTGGCGCGGACGATCGCGGCGCATGGTGAGCCAGCGGTCGTCGGGCAGGGCCTCGACTACGCCGCGGCCACCGGTCCTGGTGAGGCTCGTCTTCGATACCACTTGCGACAATCGGCTGGGGCCGATCCGAATTTCGTTCGGGAGCGGGTATGCACGCGCCCGTAGGGCCGCCGAAGGTGATCGACGCGGCAAGGCCACCTCATGACGGCTGGGGAGACGCAGCGAACCGATGCCTGAAGAACCTATCGACCCGCGATGGCTGCCGCCCGGGATTCCGCGGGCGCTCTTGTGGACAAGCATTCTTGCGTCTGGCGCGCTGGGCCTTCTGCTGCTCACCACACACGCCGAGCTCATTCAAGGCCAGATTGCGGACGTTCCGGCAGCTGGCATGGTTGTGGTGGCTCTGCTGATAGGGACGGCGCTCCATCGCACAGCCGCGGGCGGGCGCCTGGCCGACATCGTGGCACGACCCCGGTCTCTGGCACTAATTTCGGTGGTCGCGTTCTTGCTGCTCGCAGTAGCCACCGTGCTCGTGTTCAGGACCATGCCGGCCTCGCCCGACGAGCAGGCCCACCTGTTTGAGGCCCGGCTGTTCGCTCAGTTCAAAATCGTTGCCAGCTATCCGCCGGATCTGCTAGATCGGATCATTCCCGCGGGCTACCAGAACAACTTGATCCTGGTCGCGC
>JANYJG010000185.1 GCA_025358515.1 Chloroflexota bacterium | reverse complement strand
GGTCCACTGCGTCGCCAGGCACGGCCCGGTCTTGGAGATCGCGGCGGCCTTGAGAAGATCGAAGTAGTTGTTAGCCGGCTGGCTGACGATCTTGATCGTCACGTTCGGATGGAGAAGCTGGTAGGCATTGACGAGGTTCTTGGTCGCGGTGGCGTTGCCTTCGGTTCCGTAGTTGTGCCACAGGCTGATTGTTACCGGCGCCGTCCCGCCTCCCGTCGAACTTGGGTTACTGCCTGAGCAACCCGCGAGGAGGCCGGCGATGATCGCGCTTGCGAGCGCCACGGTGACGAACTTTCTATACACCATGCGGATTCCTCTTCTCCCTATGCGCCGGGACTCGGCGGCTGTACGAGCTGAAACAATCGAGCACAAGTCGAGCGTGAAAGGTGCTCACCGGGAGTATAGATAGGCACCTAACGAGCGTCAATCCGAATATGGACGGACGCTGGAGCGCCCTGGTGGAGTCGAGCTATCATAAAAACTCCCGGACCGACGCCAAATGAGCGTCAAGCAGAACCAATAGTGTTGACGTACCCAAGCCATGTGCTATTGTTTCGGCATCCGCTGCGAACGCGGCAGGTGCCGGTTGCGCAGCCATCGAGAGACAACGACGCACTCCGGACCCAATCAAATTCAGGCAGGTTCAAGGAGGGTTTAAGCGTGTCGACGGGTGAGTCGATCAGGCTCCAGCGGCTCTTCGACGGCGGCCAGAACGCCGTCATCGTGGCCGTGGACCACGGTCTCTACAACGGGCCGCGACCCGGCTTCGAGAATCTGGCACCGATCGTCGACCGCCTCCGCGGTGCGGACGCCATCCTGATGAGCCCCGGGATGGTTCCCCACGTCAAGTCGGTCTTCGAGCATCGCGGTGCCCCGGCGCTGATCCTGCGCTTGAATTGGGGTACCCAGTACGCGACGCAATGGAACTACACGGAGAGCCGCAGCGTGCCGATGATCTCGGCCGCTCAGGCGGTTGGACTCGGCGCAGACATTACCCTGGTCGGCATGTCGATCAAGACGGGCTCCGAAGCCGTCGATGCGGAGAACGTCGCCCAGGTGGCGGCCTGCGTCGCCGAAACGCGTGTGGTCGGCGTCCCGATCATCGGTGAGGTCTACCCCGCCGGCCACGAAGACATGGCCCCGGAAGAGCGCCACGAGCAGATCTCGATCGGCTGCCGAATTGTCGCCGAGCTGGGCGCAGATCTTGTCAAGACCTTCTACACCGGCCAGCGCTTCGCCGAGATTGTCCGCTCTACGCCTGTGCCGATCCTGGCCCTAGGCTCCAGGAAGGCGCCCCGCGAAGTCGATGCTCTCGAGCTGGCCGCCGCGGCGGTTCGGGACGGCGCTCGTGGTGTGGTCTTCGGTCGGAACGTGATCCAAGCCCAGAGCCCTGAGAAGTTCCTCGAAGCTCTCCAGGAAGTCGTCAAGAACGGTGTCGAGCCGGGCGCCGCTGCCGAGAAGTTCGGCCTGGCCTGACTCGTAGCACACTAGTGCCCATGACGCTGCTGCTCGGACTGGATGTCGGAACAACCTCGGTCAAGGCTGCCCTGTTCGACTCGACCGGCCGCCAGCTAGCGGCCGGTCACAAGGAGTACCGGCTCGACCATTCGGCATCAGATCGAGCCGAGCTCGACGCAGAGACCTACTGGTCCGCGACGATCCACGCTATCCGCCGAGCTATCGCTTCCGCCGCGCCCGACCCCACGCGCGTCGCCGAAATTGCTTCGCGAGTGGTGGCCATCGCAGTCAGCAGCCAGGGCGAAACGGTCATTCCCGTGGACGCCGCGGGCCGGCCTCTGGGCCCGGCGCTCATCTGGCTGGACAACCGAGCCGTAGCAGAGGCCCGCGACCTGGGCGAGCGGTTCGGAGACGCCGCCGTCTACGACAGAACCGGCGTTCCCGCCGTGAATCCGACGTGGACTGCCTGCAAGATCCTGTGGTGGCGCAGACACGAGCCGGATCTGTTTAGGACGACGGCAAGATTCCTCCTGGTCGAGGACTTCATCCTGCACCGGCTGTCGGGGCGTTTCGTCACGGACGGCAGCATTCACTGTACTTCCATGCTCTACGACATCCGCGAGCATTGCTGGTGGCCGGAGATGCTCGAAGCGGTCGGCGTCGGACCGGAGCGGCTGCCGGAACTCGTCAAGCCCGGGTCGGTCGTGGGAACGCTCTCGCCCCAAGCTGCGGGCGCCCTTGACCTGCCGGTCAGCGTCGCGGTGGTCGCGGGTGGCATGGACCAATGCAGCGGGGCTGTCGGGGTCGGCAACACGGGCCACGGCGTAGTTTCCGAGAGCACCGGCGGCGCCCTGACGCTCCAGGCTTCGGTCGGTCGCCACGGCGCCGACGCCACTCGCCAAACTCCCGTCTACGTCCACTCGGCGCCTAATCGATACCTTTATTGCCCCGTCTGCCCAACCGGCGGCATGGCCCTGACCTGGTTTCGTGACCAGTTCGGCGGCCAGGAAGTGGCGCGGGCGGCCGCGACCGGGCGCAACGCCTACGACCTACTGACGGAACTGGCCGCGCAGGTACCTCCCGGCGCCGAGGGCCTTACCATGCTCCCCCATCTGATGGGAGCTTTCAGCCCGGAATACGACCCTAAGGCACGCGGCGTCTTTTACGGTTTCACCCTCCGCCACGGCAAACCGCATTTCGCCCGAGCGATCCTGGAAGCGGTGGCGTTCATGCTCCGCCGCAACCTGGAACTCCTCGCTTCGGCCGGCGCCGTGTCCACCGAGATACGGTCCCATGGTGGCGGAGCCAGGAGCGCCCTGTGGAATCAGATCAAGGCCGATTCTTCCGGCCTGCCTGTGGTTACGCTGCGAGGCGACGACGCCGCGCCGCGTGGCGACGCGATGCTTGCCGGGGTTGCGGTGGGCGTTTTTGCGGATCTCCTCACCGCAAGCACGGCGATGGTGGCTACGCAGAATCGCTACGAACCCAACCCGGCCCATCGGGCTGCATACGACGACGCCTATGGACGATACCTACAGCTCTTCGATGCCCTTCAGCCTCTCTTCGACGGCACGGTCGGCGAGGGCCGCGGACGGTCATGATCGACCCTAACGAACGCGTCAGTGCGAGCCAGACGAAAATGGAAGGTGGACCATGGCGGTGAAACCGAAGATCGGCCTACTGGTGATGGCGCTCCTCGAGGACGACTACAACAAGACAGCTCACATGCGCCCCGCAGCAACCGCTGCGGCGCAGGACATCGCGAACCTGCTTGGCGAGTACGGCACGGTGGTCCATGCGGGTCTGGTCGAGGAGGAGTACCAGGCTGCGGCCGCTGCTCGCCTCTTTAACGCCGAGGACGTGGACATCATCGTCGCCATGGAGCTCGCATACACCAAGGGCATGATTCCGGCCCGGGCGCTAATTGATACCACGGCTCCGGTCCTCGTGTGGAACGCCCAGCAGATCTCCCGCCTGGGCGAGAACGACGACTTCGACGTGGTCATGCTGAACTCGGGCATGGCCGGCATCCCCGAACTGACGGCCGTCCTGGTCCGGACGGGTCGGGACTTCACAATGGTCACATCGCGGCTGCACGATCCGGAAGGCCGCCGGAAGGTCCGGGACGTCATCATCGCCGCGGGAGTCCGTCGCCGCCTGCGCACGGCCCGGGTCGCGGTCGTCGGCCATCCCTTCGAGGGCATGACGGACTTGATGCTGGACGGGTTGTCGCTCCGCCAGGATGTCGGGCCTGTGATCTGGCCGCTGGAGCCCGAGAAGATCGCCGTCCGCTTCGGCGAGATCCCGCAGGCGGAGGTGGATGCAGCCGTCGCCGCCGAGCGCGCTCGCTACGACGTCGATATGGAACCCGCACTGTTCGACCGCTCGGTGCGCCTGGCACTGGCCCTCGAGTCCGTGGTCAAGGGGAACAACTTCGACGCCTTCACCGCTTTCGACCAGATATGGCTGAGCGACCCACGGGTGGGCATCATCCCCTCGTACGGTACCGGCCGACTTTGCGAAATCGGTATCCCGGCCGCTCCCGAGGGCGACGTGGCCTGTGCTGTCGCGCAGCTGGTTCTCCAGGAACTGGCCGGCCAGGCGACGACGGTCGAGAACTACGTCATCGACTTCGAGAACAACGCCGTCATGTTCTCGCACGACGGCCACGGCAACCCGGCTCTAGGCACTCCGGGCGGCGTGAAGGTCAAGCATTCCATCTACTACACGGGCGTCCACGGCTTCGGCGCGAGCTTCGAATATGCCTACCAGCCTGGTCCGGTGACTAACCTGGCCCTCGTGACCGTAGGCCAGAACCAGTGGCGATTCATCATCTCCGAGGGCGAGTTCCTACCATTCCCGCCCCGCCCGATCTCAGCTCCGCAAACCCTATTCCGGCACGACACGCTGCCCATCGACGAATGGTGCAACGAGTGGTGCTTGGCTGGCGCCCCGCATCACATGGCTGCCGCACAGGGTCGCTGGACCGAGCAGCTACTTCAGGTCGCACGAATGCTTGGGATCGAAGCCGTCGTCGTTTAGGCGGCGCCCTTTGCCTTCGGCCGTGCGCGCAGCGCGACGCAGCTGTAATGCAACATGCTCCCGGCGGCGGGGAGATGCGAGGTCGGCGCCCGTACCCTGCGGTGGAAGCGGCCGGAGTGTCGCGCACCTGGTGACCGAATATGCCGGCGACAAACTTCAGCGAGCGTTCGCTCCCGACTGGGCTAGCCGTTGGGGATCGTGATGCCGCAATCGCCTAAGAGCGCGCAGCGCAAGCCGGCCGCCTCCCCCGTGACTCGCGGCTCCGGAGCCCGTCGTCCAGGCGGTCCGCGAGTTCGTCCCGACCGGCCAAAGGACCCGACCGTCCTGGCGGTGCGCCGCGAGAGCAATCCGATCAGGCGGGCTCTGCTGATCCTGGGCCCGGGACTGGTAACGGGCGCCTCGGACGACGATCCATCGGGCGTCGGGACCTACGCCCAGGCCGGCGCGAGCTACGGCTACGCCACGCTCTGGACCACGCTCTTCATGCTTCCAATGATGACGGCCGTGCAATACATCTCGGCCAAGGTCGGGTTGGTCAGCGGACGGGGCCTGGCCGGAGTGCTGCGCGAGCACTATCCACGCTGGGTCCTGTACCCGGCGCTCATGGCACTCGTGATCGCCAACACGTTGAATGCGGGCGCAGACATCGGCGCCATCGCGGCGGCTATCAACCTGCTCGTGCCGGTTCCGGCCGTTGTCTTCGTGATACCGGTGGGCCTGGGAATCGTTGCCATACAAGTCCTGGGCTCATACCAGATCATCTCCGGGATCTTCAAATGGTTGGCCCTCGTCTTGCTGGCCTACGTCGCCACTGCCCTATTCACCCACCCCGACATGGGCGCGGTGCTGGCCGGCAGCCTTATCCCTACGATCCGCCTGGACCCGCAGTACATCGGCATCCTCGTGGCACTGCTGGGGACCACGATCTCGCCATACCTGTTCTTCTGGCAGGCAAGCCAGGAGGTAGACGAGCAAATCCACATGGGTCGGCGGCGCCTCTGGCAAAGGAAGGGCGCCAGCCGCACGGAACTCCGCTACGGGCTGCTGGACACGACGGCCGGCATGGTCTTCTCGGAGGTGGTGGCCTACTTCATCATCCTCACAACAGGCGCCACGCTGTTCGCCGCGGGCAAGCACGACATCGCCTCAGCGACCGATGCGGCGCAAGCGCTGCGCCCCCTGGCTGGTGACTTGTCGGCTGCCCTGTTGGCAATCGGACTCATCGGAGCGGGCGTTCTGGCCGTGCCCATCCTGACTGGAGCGGCGGCCTACGGGGTGGCTGAGACGTTTGGCTGGTCGGCCGGCCTCGACTCGCGCCCGTCCCGAGCCCCGCAGTTCTATGCCGTCATCGTTGCCGCCACGGCTATCGGGATCGGGATCAACTTCGTTGGCCTGAACCCGATTACGGCATTGGTCTACTCGGCCGTGATCAATGGCCTCCTGGCAGCTCCTCTGGTTGTGGTCATGATGCTCATCTCGAACAACCGCAAGGTCATGGGTGAGCGGACCAACGGCCGCATGCTTAACGTGGTTGGTTGGGCAACCGCGGTAGTTATGGGCGTGGCCGCTATCGCTCTGATCGTCACGTCCTTTGTGGGCTGAAGGCGTGCAAACTGCAAGACGGATGCAATACCCCTTGTTCAACCCGCAAGGGGTCGCTTACTGTCATACGGTGCCTTGGCCCGCAGAATCGTTTCGTCGCACAGCCGCTGAGATTATGCCGTGTCTTCGGTAGCTAGCTCTCGTATTCAGTCGTCCCAGGTCACGAGCGTGGCCTCCCGCATCGCCTTCGGGATCGGTGCGATCTTTGTGGCGGTTCTCATACGCTTGCCGCTCGAGCCGATTCTCGGGGGACGCAACACCTTCTTGATCCTCGAGCCGGCCATCGCCGTGGCGGCATGGTATGGAGGCTTCGTATCCGGCGGCGCGGCCACAACGACGGCGATCATCGCCGGCGTGGCGCTGTATCTGTCGCCGGCCGGATCGCTGGCGATTGCCTCCCGCGGCGACTTCCTGTCGCTGATCCTATTTTCGGTCAACGGAGTTCTGTTCACCTTCCTCAGTTCAGGACTTCGAAGCGCATACCAGAGAGCCACTCGCGCTCGCGTGACGGCCGAGGAATCGGCGATACGCAACTACCGGTTGCAACGGATTTCGCTGGCCCTGAACCGCCCGATGTCGACGGCAGTGCTGGCCCAAGAGGCGATCGGTGAAGCGGTCGAACTCCTCGGCGCGAACGGCGGGCTGGTAGCCGTCGGCCGGCCTGGGGACCGAAACCTCCGAGTCATGGCAGTCCACGGGTACACAGGCGACGTGGCATCTGGAACGGAGGTGCCCAACGATTCCGGAACGCCTCTCGGTGATGTCATCCGTAGCGGCGAACCGACGATCCTGCGCAACCGCCGGGAGCGTAGGGAGCGCTACCCCTCCGTGGCGGATAAGTTCGAAACTGAGGGCGACAGTATCGTGCTGCCGCTGCTCTATCAGGATGTGTCAACAGGCGCCATTTACCTGAACTTTCCAGCGTCGACCAACTATGGGCCGGACGACAGAGATTTCCTGCGATCGATCGGAGCTCAATGTGGGTCGGCCCTGGCCCGCTCCATCCTGATCGAACAGACGGATGCGATAGCGGCCAAAGAACACGCTCGTGCCGCGGAGCTCGGAACGGTCCTCGAGGCTATCGGCGACGGTTTGCTGGTCGGCGACTCCGACGGCCGCGTCACCCTGGCTAACCCCGCTGCGGGACGTCTTCTCGGCCGGGTCCCGACTCGACTCTCAGACCTGCCCGCTCATCCCGACGAAGTCGACGCCGCGGATGAGGGCCCCGGGGATCGATATCTCGTCCGTTCACCCATTCGATCGCGCGGCTGGCTCGAGGTTGCGCATTTCCCGGTCACGGCCGACCCGGGCAGTTCGGACGTCGTCCTCATCCGAGACGTCACCGCTGCCGTCGAAGCGGACCTGCAGCGCGATGCCTTCCTGGGTGTGCTCTCGCACGAGCTGCGGACGCCCATTACGACGATCATGGTCGGGGTGGACCTGTTGCGCCAAGCCGACGAGATACGGAGCAGTGAGTTCTGCCTGGACCTCCTTGCCGACATTGATGCGGACTCGACGAGACTAAACCGTATCGTCGAGGACCTTCTCGTCTTGACCCGCTCGGAGCGAGGTGCGCTTGATGCCAGCGGTGAGCCGGTCCTCGTTCATCGCCTCGTGAAGGGCGTGGTGGAGAGAGAGCAGCACGCCTGGCCCGGCGCGGATATTCGGCTCAGCGTCAAGGACGATCTGGCCCCGGTAGAGGCGGAGCCAACCTACGTTGCGCAGATCGTGCGCAATCTACTTTCAAACGCCCTGAAGTACGGCCGCGCGCCTGGCAAGCCGATCGAGGTGGTCGTCAGCCAGCGCGAACACCTTGTCGAGATCCGCGTATTGGACCGTGGTGTCGGGATCGCTCCGGGGGAGGCGGAGCGGCTGTTCACTCTCTTCTACCGCAACCCCAAGGTAGTGAGTACGGCCCCAGGCGCGGGCATCGGGCTGTACGTATGCCGGCTCCTCGCCGAGGCAATGAACGGCACCGCATGGGCTAGGTCAAGACCCGGCGGCGGGGCCGAGTTCGGGTTCTCGCTGCCGTTAATGGACGCTTCGGGGGCGCGACATGCGGGGGCCAACGGACGGTCGCACGCCGTCGGATCAGGCGCAACGGATTTGTAACGGCGAGTCGGGTGACGTGCCCGCGTACCTCAACTTCATCAAGTCCGGTAAGCCGGGCGCAACGGATTTGTAACGGCGAGTCGGGTGACGTCGCATTCGGCTGCATCCTCCTTAGCGCGATGGTTAAGTCGCCGCCGAACGGCTGTCAACCATCAGGAGGATTTCTCAAAAATGACCGACTACGAACGAACGACGGTTCGCGAGTCCACAGGTTCCACAGGTTGGACATTGCTGGTCCGAAGCGTGACCCTCGTATTCGGGATCGCGCAGGCGCTCCTGATTATCCGGATCGTCCTTCTTCTGCTGGGGGCGGACCACGCCAACGAGATCGTAAGCGCCATCCTTGGCGCGACCGACGCACTTGTTGAGCCCTTCCGCGGCATGTTCCGACTCGACCACATCACGACTGGATCGGCTTCGTTCCTGGATATTGCCGCCGTGGTGGCAATGGTCGGCTGGACACTCATCGAAGCGTTGATCCTGGCAATCCTGCGGATCGCCGATCGCAGGGTCCCTGCCGACGTCTAACCCGGTTCCCCTCGGCCGGCCGTCGGGCCCCGCGTCCGATCGGCCGGCCTACAAGCTCCACTATCACCGCTGGGGATCCGCTCGATCGCCAGCGGTGTCACGTTGTCCCGCTTGGCCGGCTGGCCGCGGTGAAAGGGGACGCGCTTGCCGCAGGAGCTCGAATAACACGACCGCCGCGATCGACGTCCCCACGCTCAAGGAGATGTCGAGTAGCTCGCTGACTGCGAGGTTCTTGCCCCGTGACGCAGTTGACGGGCTGCGCCGGGTCGTGTTGCGGGTGCCGGCCGGTCCGAGGCCCAGGCACAGACGATGGCCCGAGGACGCCTGACTTTCGTCGACGTCCTCGGGCCATTAACCGCCGGTGTTTCTCTTGGGTCCCTACTCTTCGCCCAACATCCGATCGGCCTTGCGGTCGATTGTCTTCTTCTGGGCGCTTGTGATGGACCCTTCCTTTTCCTGCTGGGCCGCACGCGCCTTTGCATTCCGGGCGTGAGACTCGTCTGGCATCGGATACTTGCGTTCGCCCGGCAGCCCGAAGTTCGAGCTGGGCAGGGACTCCCGTTTACCCGGACTCAGCTTGGCCATGGATCGACCCGGGGCTTTCCGGCTAAACGCTATATGGACCGACGGGGGGACAGTAGCCGGACGACAAGCACTATTGCCGCAAGCACGAGAAGCAGGTGGATGGCGCTGCCCCCGACTGCGCCGATGAAGCCCAGAAGCCACAGAACTAGCAAGATGACGATGATGGTTTCCAGCATGATCCAATCCTCCAATGGCCGGCGGTCACCCACCAAGCGGGGATCGTCCGTGTGGCTATAGGTTATTGCGAGGGGTGTGACAGCCCCAACGCGGTTCCCTGCGGGGCAGTTGCATCGGCCTCGCAGTGTCGGGACGGCCTAGCCGTGGCGGGCCGCCAGGGCCGTCGGCTGGTTCCGATGTCCGGCTTGCGTGGCAGGCGCCATCTCTGTCCGCTCCCCGCCCTGCAGGAAGAGCTCCCGATAGGTTGCGCCCACATGCCGCCAGACCATCTGCCGCCCAAAGGCATACGCCCGGCGTCCCATGTCGACCCGCAATTCGTCGTCCTGCATGAGCGACCTCAGCCCCGCGGCCAGCGCTTGCGCCGAGTCCGGCTGGACCAGGAGACCGCGACCATCGGCCAGGAGCTCCGTGGCGTAGGCGTAGGGCGTCGAGACGATCGCCTTGCCGGCCGCCAGCGCATACGACAACGTTCCGGACACGGCTTGGTCGAGGTTCGGATATGGCGTGGTGAAGATGTCGGCGGCTTGGAGCCAGCGTCCGAGCTCTTCCTGGCTGACGAACCGGTCCACGAACTGGACGTGTCCGCGCAGCCCTAGATCGGCGACCTGCCCTTGGAGCCGCCGGCGATAGCGCTCGCCCTCGGAGCGCAGCACCTCCGGATGAGTCGCCCCCAGCACGACGTAGAGCGCATCCGGATGCTCGCGGTAGACACCGGCCATGGCTGCGATCATGTTCTCGTAGCCTTTGCCCGGACCGAGCAGCCCAAAACTGAGCACCACAGTCCGGCCCGACAGGCCGAGATCTTGCTTGCGTCGCGACGCATCCACGGTGGCCAGATCCGGCGTTCCATGGTGGATGACCTGCACGCGCGACCGGGGGATCCCGTATTCAGTGTGGAGCAGGTCGGCTGCCCCGTTCGACATGACGACCGCGGCCGATGTGCGGCGCAGGAGGTGCGTCAGGACCTCACGCTGCGACGCGGACGGCCGGCGCAAAACGCTATGGAGTGTCGCGACCGCTGGGATGGTCAGGCGGTCCACGAAGTCAAGGATGTGGGAGCCATCGGGCCCGCCGAAGATTCCGTACTCGTGCTGGATTGAGACCACGTCGACGCCCCGCGCCGCAAGCTTATCCGCCGCCCGCCGATAGTCGACGCGGTCGTCACGGTCGACACGCAGCGCGACCTCTCGCGGGTACAGCACTGAATCGCCCGACTTGTGGATCGCGACGACCTCGCCCGATCCCACGGCAGCCACGAGGTCGCGCGAGAACGTGGCGATCCCGCAACGGCGGGGTGGATAACTGGAGACATAAGCGATCCGGAGGGACATCGGCCGGCACCTCGAGTGGTGGTCAGTAAGTCATGGGCCCAGCCTGCTCAAGGGGCGCTTTCGGTCCGGTCACAGCTGCGCCATTGGATGTTGCGGGTCCCTTACGGATGCTGGGCGATTAGCGCCGGGAGGTACTCCGTCTCGGATCGCCGAACCCAATCACGACGGCCGCGAGCACTGCCGGCGTGAAGGCCACCAACGTCGCCAGACGTGGCGCACCCGCGAGATACAGGCCGGTTCCGAGACCGATCGACAGCGCGGCAAGGAGGCGCAACGTTGGCTCCGGCATCGCCCTTAGAGACTCGGACGTTGCCATGGCGCCAGCTCGTGCGGCAGCGGCCGCGTCCGGAAGCCGTTCCGCGAGATCGTCTATTCCGACCCGGAATGCCCTGATCACTTCAGGTGCCTGGTTTCCGACTGCTTCGGCGGCCTTGCCCGCGGCACTGGCGGCCTTGCCCGCAGCTGTGGCGGCCTCGGCCGCATTTTCTTGCACCGCATGTGCCGCATCAAGAACGCGACCCTTGGTTTCAGCCGCTGTCATGAGATTCTCCTTCGGAAGTCCGGGGGCGGGCCAGGGCGGGCCCTCGCTGGGAGGTGCCCGCCCTGGCAAACACGGATCAGCTGGGCTTGCGCACCACGCGCTCGCCACGTTCGTTGTGTCGGACCGTGTCGCCGGCGTTCTTGACGCCATCGCGGACGCGGTCACCGGCATTCCCAAGGTCCTTGCGGATCTCGTCGCCGGCGTTGCCGACATCGTCTTTCAGGCTGTGTCCGTCAACGTCGCGCAGGCCCTTCTTGGCACCCGTTTCGACGTCGCGGGCGGTGCTCTTGATGTCCTTCATAAGGTCTCCTTACATGGTGGGTCGGAGATTTGGTCCGCCTCCCCAACCATGACTGTCGGGCAGTTAAGTCCGTCCACGTCGAAGTCGCGTCCGGCCTCGCATCCGCATCGCATCCTCAGCCGACGGGCTACTCCAGCTGGGCGGCTAACCGACAGCGGGTTCCAGGATGGGCTCAGGGAGGTCTGCGACTGGAACACGAACGGACGGATGGCCGCCGGCCGGATCCACCTCCAGCATGTAACCAATGCCCAGGAGAGTCGTTATCCGGCCGGGTTCTCCGGGCTCGGCCCCAAGCTTCCGTCGCACTCTGCTTACCCAGACCCGCAGGTACTGGATGTCGTCGCGATACTCCGGCCCCCAGACCTTGGTCAGGAGTTCCGTGTGAAGAACGACCTTGCCCGCGTTGGCCGCAAGGTGTTGAAGCAGGAGCCACTCCGTCCTCGAGAGGTGGACGAGCTGGCCGCCCCGCGTGACCAGGCGACGCTCCAAGTCGATCTCGATATCGTCGAAGGCGACGATCCCCCGCCCCGAGGTAGAGCCTGACGATCGTCGCAGGACGGCGCGGACGCGGGCCGTGAGTTCGTCCGTGTGGAATGGCTTGGCGAGGTAATCGTCAGCCCCGTTGTCGAGGCCCTTGGCTTTGTCGGCGACCGAGCCTTTGGCGGTCAGCAGGATCACGGGCATTGGGCGTCGCTCGCGTAACTGCTGCATCACTTCAATGCCATCGAGATCGGGCATGACGATATCAAGAAGGGCGATGTCCGGCCGGTATTCCTCGGCCTTGCGCAGGGCTTCTTCGCCGTTGACCGCCGTCACGACGCGAAAGCCTTCTTGCTGAAGAGCGATCGATACGAGCTTGATGATCCTCGGTTCGTCATCGGCGATCAGGACCAACGGCTTTGAACTCATGGTCAACTCCGAAGGGCCACGGGGGACGTTTGGCCCGCTCCACACATGCCAGGGGTAGGGAATAAGAATGACATTGGTCGGAGCCGATGGACAGAGGTCTTTTCACTATGTCGCAATGGACGCGACGCCAAACGCTCGATACGCTCCCGCAACGTGGTTGGCCCTGAAGATTGTCCCTCTGTGACGTCCTCCTGCATAACCTGGAGAGCCTCACGACCAAGGAAAATTTGCTACCAGGGAGAAATCGAGTGAGTACTCAGAACCCAGTAAAGGCGACCACGGTAAAGGCGACCACGCGGCTATCGCCTGAACCCCACCTCGGTCAGCGAGGAGTGGAGATTCAGTCTTTTGGCAGCCTGCGGCTGCTCCCGATCGCCCTTTCGGCCAAGGCTCGGGGAGAGAGTGCGCAACTCCTGAACCGCATCCTGGCCGACACTACGGTCCTTTACGCGCTGTACAAGAAATTCCACTGGCTCGTGGCCGGACCCACCTTCTACCAGCTCCATCTGCTGTTCGATAAGCACGCGGACGAGCAGCTCGCGTTGGTCGACCTGCTGGCCGAACGCGTCCAGAGCCTGGGCGGCATCGCGGTCGGCGATCCCCGACATGCCGCCGAACTCACGCGCATCGAGCGACCGCCCAACGGCGCCGAAGAGGTGCCAGTCATGATCGGCCGCCTGCTCGACGCCCACGAGACGATCATCACGGCCGTTCGCGAAGGCATCGAAACAACGGAGAAGAACGGCGATTGGGGCAGCAACGATGTGCTCATGAGCGACGTGCTGCGCCGCCACGAATTGCAGGTCTGGTTCCTCGCGGAACACCTCGTCGACGTACCGCTCGTCGAGGCATAAACAGACCACACAAAGGACAACCCAGAGCAGCAAAGGAGAACCTTCGATGTGCCTCAACTGTGGATGCATGGCCGCCCACGACGACATGGGCAAGCCTGCGGTGAACCTCACCTACGAAGACGTCAAGCGAGCCGCGGATGCTAACCGGATGACCGTAGACGCCACCCTGGCCATGATCGCCAAGACAGCCCAGAAGGACCGCGGCGACCATCCCAAGGAATACGCCGACACCGAGGCCGGGGGTAAGTAGGAGGAGTCCATGCTCCGTGACAGCCACGCATTCTCCGGATTCTCAACGGATGACATCCCCACGGCCAAGGCGTTCTACTCGCACGCGCTGGGGCTCGATGTGACGGAAGCGGAAGGCATGCTGACGCTCCATCTGGCCGGCGGCGCAACCGTCCTGATCTATCCAAAAGACAAGCACGAGCCGGCCACATTCACGGTGCTCAACTTCCCAGTGGCGGACATCGACAAGGCCGTCGATGCTCTGGTCGCGGCGGGGGTCAGATTCGAGCGGTACGAGGGCATGGCTCAGGACGAGCGTGGGATCATGCGCGCCGGCGGACCTCTCATCGCCTGGTTCAAGGACCCCGCAGGCAACATTCTCTCGGTACTCCAGGAGTAGGGCTTCGGGCGGACTGCACGACTCCGCGCGCCGCGACTCCGCGCGCCGCGAACACGCGAGCGGCCACGGCCGGACTCGCAGGGCGCAATCCGCCATGCTTGCGTGGGCGAGAAACCGCCTCGAATGTGATTGTTCTAGCCCAGTCCGCCAGCCGCTCGCCCCACGCGGCCCCGTGAGGAGCAACTCTTGAACCGAATCTTTGCCCTGATCGGCGTCGCGAGCGTGCGGTTCCGTTACGTCATCGTCGTCGCATGGATCCTCATCACCATCCTTGCGGTGAAGACGCTGCCGTCCCTGGCGAGCGTTTCCAAGGACACCACCAGCGGGTTCTTGCCGGCCAGCGTCCCGAGCTTGCAAGCGGCGAACCTGGCTCAGCCGTTCCAGGACATTAGCCTTGGTACGGCAAGTCTCGTGGCAGTGCGCCAGGGTGGGCTGACGCCGGCGGACAACGCGGCCCTCGATGCGCTGGAGGCTCGGATCCGGGGCATCGATCCAGTGCGGGCGGTCATAGACCTTGGCATCTCTCGCGACGGCGCCGCCCGCCAGGTCCTCATCGAGGCTGAAGTCGCTCAGTTCACCGGTGGTGGTGGCGGCAGCGCCGAGACACTCGTGGCGGCGATCCGAAGTGCGGCAACGACAGCCGCGCCGGCCGGGCTCGCGGTCAACCTGACCGGCGAAATCCCAACGATCGTCGACAACGCCACCACTTCGGGATCATCGCAGGATCGGACCCAGAGCCTGTCTCTGTTGTTCATCGTGCTGCTGCTCGTGCTCGCATACCGCGCCCTTCTGGCGCCGATCGTGACCCTGGTACCTGCGGTGGTCGTGCTCCTGTTGTCGGGACCGGTCATCGCCAAAGCGGCCAGTGCCGGGATCCAAGTTTCGTCGATCACCCAGTTCATGCTGATCGTCCTCATCCTGGGCGCCGGAACCGACTACGGGGTCTTCCTAGTCTTCCGCGTTCGCGAGGAGTTGCGACGTGGGCTTTCGGGTCCCGATGCGGTCATCCGCGCGGTTACCCGAGTCGGTGAGTCGATCACGTTCTCCGCCCTGACCGTGATCGCTGCTCTGTCCAGCGTGGCGCTGGCCGAGTTCGGTCTGTACCAAAGCATGGGTCCGGCCCTTGCGATCGGCATCGCTCTGATGCTGCTGGCGGGCTTGACACTTCTCCCTGCCCTGCTGGCGATCCTGGGAAGAGCGGCCTTTTGGCCGAGCAATACCCGCCAGCAAGCGGTCGAGCGCTTCGGATTCTGGGACCGAGTCGGCATCCTGGCCACGCGGCGCCCTGCCGTGACGCTTCTTCTGGGAGTGATCCTCTTCGGTGGCATGGCTACGACCTTGCTCGCGACCGGAACCGCCGGATTCGGGGGCGCGTTGACCAGCGCGGCGGGCACCGATTCAGCAGCCGGGGCAACCGCCCTGAATGCCCATTTCCCGTCCTCGACGATCATCAGGACACTGGTCCTGTTCAAATTTGACCGTCCGATATGGGAGAGCCCGGACAAGCTGGTGACTGCCCAGGCCGGGCTCAGCGCCCTGCCTGCGTTCAAGAGCGTTGTGGGGCCCCTCAATCCGAACGGCATTCCGCTAACCGTCGCCCAATTGACTCAGCTTCACCAGGCTTTGGGGCCGGCCCGAGCCCTTCCTCCCGTACCCACGACTTCCGCGGTGGCGCCCGAGTTGTACAACGCATACCGGGCCGAGGGTCAGCTGATTAGCCCAGACGGCCTGATTGTCGCCTACTCAGCCGAGGTCGGCGGAACCGACAATTCGAGTCCAGCCGCGCTAGACACGGTCCCAGGGTTGCGCGACCAAGTCGCTCGCGTCGGAGTCTCGGCCGGGGCGGTGACGACCGGGTTGCTGGGCAACGCTGAGTTCTCCTACGACATCCGCAACGTCTCCGGATCGGACCTGCTGAGGATCATCCCGCTCGTTGCAGTTCTGATCGCCATCCTGCTTGCCCTCGTCATGCGCAGCATGATCGCGCCACTATATCTGGTGGCCAGCGTCGTGCTCTCGTACCTCGGTGCGCTTGGTCTCACCGCGATCATCTTCGTCCATCTGGGGGGCCAGGCGGGTCTCAATTTCGTGCTGCCTTTCCTGATGTTCGTGTTCCTCATGGCCTTGGGCTCCGATTACAACATCCTGGTCATGAGCCGGATTCGCGAGGAGGCTCATCATCTGCCGTTGCGTGACGCGGTGGCACGCGCGGTCGGCAAGACCGGGAGCACGGTGACGACGGCGGGCGTCATCCTGGGCGGAACGTTTGCGGTTCTCGCCATTGCCGCCGGCGGCACTTCGGGCGGTGCCCAGATCCAGCAGATCGGCTACGGCATCGCGGCGGGCGTGCTGATGGATACGTTCCTGGTGCGATCCCTGCTGGTCCCATCGCTGGTCGTGCTGCTGGGCCGGTGGAACTGGTGGCCGACCAGCCTGGGCATTGACCTGATCCCAGCTCCGGCTGCTGTCCTAGCCGCTCCACCCGCCGGCACCGGCGCCGACGTCGGCACGAACGGATGACCAACACTTGCGCCAGCCGCCGCGGAATTGCGGGGCGGCGGTGCGAGCCATTACGGGGCGGCGGTGCGAGCCAGCGATAGGTCGGCAGCGAACACGGCGCTAACGCCGCCTCTGAGACCCGAAGCCGCCCATATCAGGGTGCTGCCTCGCAGCCCGATCCACGTCGGCGATTGGACGCTGGATAGGGCCACGCCCGCTTTGTTGGCGGCGTCCTGGAAGGCCAGGTAAACGGCGCCCTCGCGAGCAGTCGCGTACCAGGCCACGATCGGACCCGCCAGGTCGGACGAGACGACCGGTCGGAGCGGTTCCGCGCTGGACGAAGCCTCAGGCGGAGAGACGTTTTGGCTGGACCTGGTGTCGAGCGAGTACACAATAAGCCCGAGCGGGGACGTGCCGGACGCACGCTCCCAGGGGTTTCTCGCGTCCCACGCCAGGTAGGCTCCATCCTCCGAGATGGCCGCCGAGGAGAACGGCTGCCCGACCCGTCGGAGCTGCGGGAACACTGCGTCCGCGATCCAGAGCTCCAGCCGCGAGTCAGTCATCAATGTCCCATCGGTGAGCACTGCGAGCCGCTTACCACCCAGGAGGATGTCCCAAACGCCGCCGTCCGTCTGCGCCGACCACAGCAGTCGAGCATCCTCCGTGGAATGGACCTCGACCTGTTCGAAGGGTGTCAGCTGGTCGGAGCTAATGGGTACCTCGAACGCATAGGCCGTCTCAGTTAGCGCCACATGCACGGGGTACAGCACGGTTTCGTCCGACGTCGCCGGCCTTATGCCGAATGCGACCTGGCGCGGATGGCCGCCCTGCAGGTCGCAGAGCCAGATGCTCCAGGCAATTCGGTTCGACTCCCCGCAACCCAATCCATCGAGTGGAGGACCCACCGGCGAAGTTTCCACGTAGCCGATCAAGTTGCCGGCAGCAGCGACCTGATGGATCGTGCGACAAGTCGGGACGCTGACCAGTGTCTGCGGGAGCGCGTCCGAGCCGATGACTGTCGACTCGATCTTGTTGGCCCCAACGATGTAGAAGATGCGCGTCCCGATGGCAGCAAGAGAGCGGCTGGTGATAGCGTCGGAGAGCCACGACATCCGGATATCGGATGGGGCAAGGTGAGAGGGCACGAGGCCGGCTAGATCGGGCGGCCCCTTGGTCTGACTCGGCGTGGACAATTGCGCCGGCGGGGATTGCGTGGAGGTCGGCTGCGGCCCTCTGGACAGATGTGGGCCCAACAAGCCCACGGCCAGGATGGCGGAGGTCACGCCAATGACGACGGCGATCCGGAGGTACGGCCGCCCGAACCGTGTCCGGCCCTCAATAGGTGTCCGGCGCCCGTCCGTGGCAAGCTCCTATCCGGGCTTGGGCAGCTGTCGCGCGGCAGTGGCGTCGCTCATGAACTCATCCTAGCACTGGCCTTCTACCTCCCCCCCCCTCGCGGCGTGAACCGCCAATGCCGACGCCGCTTCTACTTTGCCCCTTGCCCGAAAACGGTCTGCTCGGCGACTGTCCGCTCCGCCAGCGGCGCCACCTCCAGGCGTTCGTCCGGGATCGGGGCGCCGCTTACTATCGATCGGCCGAACGTTCCGGCAGCAATCCGCTCCTCGGCCCGCGCGACTGCCGCCAACTCGTGGCGCAGATTGTCGATCAACGCAATCTCGACGCCTTCGAACTCCAGGTCCGATCCGACCTCGCTGGCTTCGCCTGTCTGCTGCGTCTGCAGCGAGCCCTCGGATTGGACATCACCTACCAACTGGCGCAGGGCGGCTTCGATCCGTGTTCGCTCGGCCGCCACCAACTCACGCGCTCGCTTATCGTTCACGACGGCCTCCAAAACCCTGCAGTGACTGGAAGGCCAGTCTACGCCCGAAACCTGGTCCGCCCGGGGATGCTTCGGCGTCCCAGCCCCAACAGCTACAGCGCTCGCATTCGATTGTTCCTGGGGTTGTGCTCGACTTCGGCCAGACCGAGGGCCTCCATGAGCGGCGGGACATACATGCCGAACCGGCCGCGCAAGCCCTTCTTGAGGCCGTACCAGCCGCGGACCGGGTTCTCAGGCGAACGTCCTCAAGCCTCGACAGTGCCGTCGGCGGCCGTAGCCTGCTCATCGGCGCTGCCCAGTTCCACCCAGTCACCACGCTCCTTGAGCATGGCTCGCAGGTCCTCGAGACAGCGGAGCTGGTAGCGCAGCACGGTGGTTCCGACGGTGCACACCAGGGCTGGCGGGTCGCCGGCCTCGTCCCGATACATTTGGTACTCGGCCTTACCGCTGGCCGTCTCTAACTGCCACGGCTGATCTTTTGTGCCGATTCCCTGAACGTCGACTGCTGCCATGTCGCCTCCCTTGGTCCGACGGACCGTCCCGTTCGGGTGACCGTACAGCCGGGACGCTGCCGTCTACGTGGCGGGTGCGCGGCCTATCGCGTGGTGCGACGAAGCGCCCTGGTAGGCGGCCCGGCCCGCGTGGCGAAATCTCAAGGTCTCGATGTTGGGTTGCGTCCGAAGTGCCGTAAGCTGGCCCAATGTCAGGACAGCGATTCCCAATCCGGCTCGGGCGGCGGTCACTGCTGCTGCTTAGTTTGTGGGGCGTTCGGCCGGGTCTCGCATACGCGGAAATTGGCCAGGGACCGGACGCGAGGCTGCAGGCTCGGTTCGGGCGCGTCCGCTTTGCCACGCCGCTGGCCAACATCGCCGGCTGGCGGATCGAGGGGCCGTTCCACTGGATCACAGCCATCGGTGTTCGCCGATCTGTCCGGCACGGCGATCTATCGTTCGCCGGCGCGGCCCACGGCGGGGTCCGAATGGACTTTCGCAGCCCGGTTCGCTGGTCCATCTTGCACGTCCCGGCGCTCTATATCGGTGCCGATGACCTGGACGCATTCGCGGCTGCGCTGCGGGAGCGCGGGATCCCCGGCGTTGACGCGCGGCGAAACGCCTGAGCGGCGTTAGTGTCAGGCGGACCAGGCCACGTGCCAGACCCGCCACAGAGCGGTCGGGTCGGATAACGGGTCGCCGTGGACCAGGCTGAAGTCGGCCGGACCGCCCTCCCGAATAACGCCCGCCTCGGGCTCGCCGAGCAACTCGCCGCCGCGCCAGGTTGCGGCGCCGAGCGCTTCCCACGGCTCGAGGCCGGCAGCGACCAGGGACTCGACTTCCCAGGCCAGCTGGTTGGCTCGGGTCGAGCCGCCCCCGAAGTCCGTGCCGGTGGCGATGACGACGCCGGCCGCATGGGCCAGTCGAACGCTCTCCTCGGCTCGGACCTGGCGGTCTAGAATCCGCGCCCGACCTTGCGGCGATGCGAAACGATCGATCGAGGTTGTGGCCGCGAAGCTCTTCCACGAGCGGAAGATCGCCAGAGTCGAGACGAGGGCCGTGCCCCCGGCTGCCATCGCGGCGGCAACTTCCGCGTCCAGTTCCAGGCCGTGCTCGAGCGCGTCCACGCCCGCAGCCACGCCCTCCCGAGCACCGGCCAGGTTGCCCGAATGCGCGGTCACCTTGACGCCCCGAGCGTGAGCGGCCGCGATCACGGGCGTCAGTTCAGAGCGAGTCCAGGGCGAAACACCCGGCTCGGGCCCGTCCAGGTAGAGCTTCAGCAGGTCGGCTCCGTCATCCAGCTGGCCCATCGCCTGCTGCAGCAGCTCGTCCGCGTTGTTCGCCTCGACCGACCGCAGGCCCGGCATCGTGCCCGAGCGATCGAGCCACGAGCCCGCGGCACGGACGTGGGGGAAGCCAGGCCGGCCGCGCCATCGATCGCGGACGCCGAGGCTCAGGGCTCGAACTCGGCCGTCGACCGGATCCGCAACCCTCGGCGCGCCAACGTCGCGGGCCCAGCGGATGCCGGCCTGTGTCATGAGGCGGCCGTTGGCCTCGGCCGCGGCAAGGAGCCGCTCCGGCGGGTCGTCGATGCGGGCGATCCAGTGGGCACCGCCCGGCAGGGTCAGGTGGCTGTGGCAGTCGACCATTCCGGGGACGATGGTGGAGCCGCTGGCATCCACAATATCCAGGTCCCGGCCCGCGTCTTTGGCCGCGCCTTTGCCCGCGCCGTTGGCCTCGTGTTTGTGTGGGCCTTCGTCGTCGCTCGGCCGGATCCAGGCGATCGTGCCGTCGACGACCAGGATGCTTACGCCCAGCCGAAGGCGGTCGGATCGGCCGTCGGCGAAAGCTCCGTCGCGATACAGGGTCGTGGTCATCGGGATTATCCTACCTCGGACCTCGGACCTCGGCCCTCGGCCCTCGGACCCGGCTCGGCCGATCTACGCTCCGGTGTCGAGCCCATCGATAGTGACCTCGACCAGAGGGCTGTGGGCTACCATCGTCTCCACATCCGTGCGGTCCCAGGCCCGAGCTACGTGGATGAGGATGCCGCGCCGTTCCGCCTCATCGGTGATGACGCGGGCAGTGGCAGGCAAGTCCGCCGTCAAATCACCCTTCAGGTGGAAGATGAAGCGCGGGTTGGCATCCAGGTTCACCAGCCAGCTTCGAGGCCGCGCCGCCTTCGGCATGCCGCTGATGTAGATACGGCCGTCGACCACGTGGAAGACGATCTCGATTCGCCTCGGTTGGCCGGTCTTGCGGCCCGTGGTGGTTATGTCGATGACGCCGCCCTGCTGCAGCGCTCGGCTCACAGAATCATCCATCGATACAACCCTTTCATTGGGGCGCAATGGTGTCCCGACGGCGCGCGATCTGCTGGCGAACGCCTCGTCGTTCCCGTTTTCACGGCTCGTCTGCACCTGACGCGACCTCCGTTGACACGCCCTGCGGGCCCGATCAGCATGCGCGTTACCCGGAGTGTCCCTCGGGGCCGTAATTGGAGGGCAGGGCGCATGGCACTCACGCCGGAGCCGCGCGTCCATCTGCTGCAGGACATCGGGCTGTTCTGCGCCACTGGTACCGCCGGACGCGTGCCCGCTCCGTCCACGGCGGCCTCCTCGCGATGAACCACCGCACCGGAACTCTGCTCGCCGCGATCCTCGGTTCGGGTGTCGTCTTCCTCGATTCGACAGTCGTCAACGTCGCCTTGCAGCGCATCGGCCAGGACCTGCCCAGCAGCTACTTCGGTGTGCTGGAGGGTCAGTCCTACGTATACAACGCCTACCTGCTCAGCCTGAGCGCGCTGCTGATTCTGGCCGGGGCGCTGGCCGACGTTTACGGCCGCCGCCGCCTGTTCGTGCTCGGGCTGGTCGGATTCGGCATCGCGTCTGGCCTGTGCGGTCTGGCCCCGAACATGGAGACGCTGATCCTGTTCCGGATCGTCCAGGGCGCGGCCGGGGCGATGCTGGTGCCCGGTTCGCTGGCCCTGCTGACTGCCACGTTCGAGGGGGCTGATCGAGGCCGCGCCTTCGGACTGTGGGCGGCTATGTCCGCGGCTACGGTGATCGCCGGCCCGGTCGTCGGCGGCGTGCTGGTGGAGACGATCTCTTGGCGGGCCGTCTTCTTCCTCAACGTGCCCCTGATAGCAGTGGCGTTGTGGGCGGCATGGCGCTACGTCCAGGAGAGCAGCGATCCAGACGCGAGCCGAAGCTTCGACTGGCTGGGCGCGGCTGTGGTGGCGCTGGCAGTCGGCGGCCTCTCGTTCGGGGCGATCTACGGCCAGCAGCACGATTGGAAGGACGCGGTCGGCCCGATCGCGCTGGCGCTGGGCGCGGTGGCGACGGTCGTCTTCGTCTTCCTGATGGCGGTCGGCCGCCACCCGCTCGTGCCCCTGGGTCTCTTCCGTTCGCGCAACTTTGCCGTGACGAACCTATCCACGTTCCTGATCTACGGTGCTCTGTACGTGGTGGGTTATCAGCAGTCGATCTTCAGCCAGGGCACCCTCCTCTACTCCGCTGCCGCCGCCGGCTTCATCGGCGTCCCGGGCGCCCTGCTGCTGGTCCTGCTGTCATCGCGCGTCGGTACCCTCGGGGCGCGTTTCGGCCCACGCCGGTTCATGGCCATCGGTCCGGCCCTCATGGGCTGCGGAATCCTGTGGCTGGTTCGCTTGCCGGCAAGCAGCCCCGCCTGGTCGCTGCAGCCGGGCAATCCCAGCAGCTGGGTTCCCTCGAGCGGCTATTTGCTGGACTTCCTGCCCGCGACGCTGCTCTTTGGGCTGGGCCTCGCCGTCACCGTAGCGCCGCTCACGACGGCCCTCATGGCGTCCGTGCCGGAGGCCCGCGCGGGCCTTGGCTCGGCCGTCAACAACGCCATCTCACGCGTCGGTCCACAGCTGGCCGGGGCATTTATCTTCGTCGCCATAACCGGCGCGTTCTACGCCGATCTTGGCAGCCGGGTCCCGGGGCTGGACACGACTTCACCTCAGATCCGCCAGGAGGTGCCACCCCTGAATCGGCCGGATCCTTCGGTCGCTCCCGCAGTTGCGGCAGCGGCCCGCGAGTCATCCACCGATTCCTTCCATCTGGCCATGGCCATCGCGGCCGGTCTGCTGCTGGCCGGTGCCGCCGTCAACGCTATTGGAATCCGCGACCCGAAACGCACACAAACCTAGTAGGAACCGACATGGGCGAGGCAGAGAACCGGCGAGTTGTCGAGCGCCTCATCGAAGGGCTCAACGCCACGGATGTCCTACCCGCAGTCGCGCGAGGTCATCCGCGGCCAGGACAATCGCCAGGCCGTTTACCACGCCATGCCCGGACTGCCGACCATCAAGCCATATCGCACCACCGCGTCGGGCGACATTGTCGTCGTCGAAGCTGATCTCGACTACGGCGAGGAGCAATTCCAGACGGTATTCATCTTCGTGTGTCGGGACGGCAAGATTGCGACCGAGACTGCTTACTGGGCCAAGCCGTTCGCAGCCGCGCAATGGCGATCGGCCTGGGTGGAAAAGAACTGACTCGCCCCTGAGCGAGGCGAGTCAGTCGAGAGGCAACATGAGGCCCGAGGCAACGTGAGTCCCGAGGCTTAGAGGAAGCCGTTGGTCGTTAGCCACTCTGTCGCTATCGTCGCAATGTCCTTCTTGTCGAAGACGAACTCGGCGTTGAGCTTGGTGAGGTCGGCCGTGGTCATCTTGGCCGAGATGTCGTTGAGTATCTTTTCGAAGCCGGCCTTGTCCGCCTTGGCCAGATAGTCGTTGCGAACCAGCGGAGCGAGGTTGTCCGCCGGCTGAGTGTGCTTGTCGTCGCTCAGAACGACCCAGTTATTCTTGGCGATGTCCGGCTGCGTCGAACACAACTCACCCACGGTGACAGTGCCGGCAGTGAGAGCATCGACCATCGGCTGATCGCAGGCCGCGAGGGGCAGCGCGTTTGTGAGATCCAGGCCGTACGAGTCCTTGAGGGCCTTCGCGCAGACTGGGTTGGTCTGGCATTCGACGGCGACGCCAAACTTGAGCTGTGTCTGGGCGGCCGCAAGATCGTTCATGCTGGCGAGGTGGAATGTGGTCGCCGTCGCCTTGGTCACGACAAATGCGTTCTGATCGGCCGCGGGCGAGTAGTTGAGGACTGTGATACCACCGCCCTTGCCGTTGAGGATCGTTTGCAGCGCCGACGCATTGGCTGCCGGATCGCCAGTGGTCTTGGAAGCGTCGTAGGCAGCCAGACCGCTGCCGATGTACTCGGGCTTCAGGTCGATCTGGCCGCTTTCCAGGGCCGCCGCCGTCACCTTACGGGCGCCGAGGCCCATGCCTGCGCGGTCGACGGTGTAGCCGTTGTGCTCCAATGCCTGGCCGTAGATTTCGGCCATGAGCTTGGATTCGTAGAAACCATCCGACCCAAGTCTTACGGTCGGTTTGCCCGGTGATGGGCTGCCCCCACCCGTCGAGCAGGCGCTTAGCAGCACCAGCATCGACGCCCCGAGGGCGAGCATGCGGGGTAGCCGCATTTGGGTCACCTCCCTGTTCCGGCCGCGCAAACCCAGGGATCGGGCCGCCACGGCGTCCCTCAACTATATGGCGCCGGTGAAGTCGGGCTGAATAGGCCGCCCGCCTGATGGGCCCAAATTCGGGCAAGAAAGCGGAGTTGACTCAGTGGGCGGTACGGCGCAACACGCCCGGCGAAATCAATCGCCGTTCCAAAAGCGTGAACAGACCCAGCGTGACCAGGGCTAGGCCGGCCACGAGTACCACTCCGCCGAACAATTCCCCGTTGTCCTTGTTGGCGTCGCCCAGGACAATGAAGCGGCCCAGGCCGCCAAAGCCGAAGGCGGTCCCGAGAGTTGCGGTCGCGATCACCTGGACGGCCGCGGAGCGGATCCCGGTCGCCAGCACCGGCAGCGCGATCGGGACCTCCAGACGCAGCAGGATCTGCCGCTCACGCATTCCCATGCCGCGCGCCGCCTCCGTCAACTCGCGGTCAACGCCGGCGATGCCCTCGTAGCAATTGACCAGGATGGGCGGGCCAGCGAGTACGACCATGGCTATGAGTGTCGGGTACAGGATGAAGCCCAGATTCGGGTCAATCAACGTCGTAAACGGGACGAGCAATCCGATCACGGCGAACGACGGAAGGGCGCGCCAGGCGTTGGCCGAGCCGACGATGAGCCAGGATAAGCGCCCGGTGTGGCCGATCCACAGCCCCAGAGGCACGGTTACCAGGGCCGCCAACAGAAGAGCAAGCACGCACAGGAGAACGTGCTCCTCGAGCCGCGCCGGGATTCCATTGGGGCCCTGCCAGTGAGCCGGGTCGGCCAACCACTGTGCAATGGACGTCAGCAGGTCCATCAGCGACTCGCCGCCCGAACGGAAGCCCAGGGGGTCAGGCGCCGTTGCAGGAGATATAGGCCGATGTCGGCCAATCCGGCCAGCGCGATCGAGAGCACTCCGCCGACGAGGATCTCCGTTGGGAAGGAGCGGTGATAGCCGTCGAGGATGTAGTAGCCCAAACCTCCGAAACGATCGCCCAGGATTGCCGAGACCGTCACCAGGCCCAGGGTCGAGACGGTCGCCAACCTCAGGCCGGCAACGATTAGGGGCACCGCCAGGGGCAATTCCACGCGTCGCCACCGCTGACTGCGGGTGTAGCCCATGCCATCGGCCGCGTCGATGACCTCGGGCGGAACAGAGTCGAAGCCGGCCACGATGTTGGGCACGAACAGGATCACCGTGTAGAGGACGAGCGGTACCTCCACGGATATCACCGAGATGCCGGTAGTGGCCACGAGCGCCACGAACATGGCGAAGCTCGGGATCGCGTACAAGCCCGTGGCCAGCACCGTCACGAACGGGTACAGGCGCCGGCGTCGCACCGACAGCGCGGCCAGCCAGAACGAGATCACGAAGCCGATGCCGACGGCTATCACGGTCAGATACAGGTGCTGCTCAACCCGGCCAACTATCGGGCCCAGGTGATCCAGGACCCAACCCCACTGGATCAGCGGCTGTCCGCTCATTTGCCCGTCGTCCGCTCAGGCGGCGCCCCTTTTAGGGCGCTGGCGATGGCATCCACTGTCACGAAACCCACAGGCCGGCCGGCGTCGTCGAGGGCCACGCCTCCCCTGGTGTCGGCGGCCAGCAGGATGGACAAGGCGTCGCGAAGCTTCGTTTCAGGGCGGAAGGTCGGCACACCGTCGCCGGCCTGCATGTCCTCGGGCACGAGGTCCGCGATCGTCCGCAATGAGAGGCGCTTGAGGCCACGATCCAGGCCTACGAAGCGGGCCACGAACTCCGAGGCAGGCTGGGCGAGTACCTCGTCCGGCGACCCGAACTGGGCCAGCCGGCCGCCCTCCTCCATCACCGCGATAAGGTCGCCCATCTTGATGGCCTCGTCGATGTCGTGGGTGACAAACAGGATGGTCTTGGCCAACTCGCGCTGCAGCCGCAGGAACTCGTCCTGAAGACGCTCACGGACGATGGGATCGACGGCCGCGAAGGGCTCGTCCATGAGCATCAGCGGCGGATCCGCGGCCAGGGCCCGGGCCACCCCGACGCGCTGCCGCTCGCCGCCGGAAAGCTGATACGGGTAGCGGTTGCGATAGCGGTCCGGATTCAGGCCGACCAGCGAGAGCAACTCGTCCGTCCGCGCTCGGCGGCGCTCCTTGTCCCAGCCCATCAGGTCCGGAACCACCGCCACGTTGTCGCCGATCGTCTGGTGCGGGAACAGTCCGACCTGCTGGATCACGTAGCCGATGCGCCGCCGTAGGGCCGTGACGTCCTCGCTCGTGACATCCACGCCGTCCAGCAGGATCCGTCCGGCCGTCGGCTCGATCAGGCGGTTGACCATCTTGAGGCTGGTAGTTTTGCCGCAGCCGGACGGTCCAACGAGAACGCATACGGCTCCGGCCGGAACCTCGAACGAAAGGTCGTTGACCGCTCCCGGTCCACGCTCTCCGGCATCGTAGTGTTTGCTCACCGCCCGGAATTCGAGCGACGCTCCGCGAGTCGCGGAGACCGATTGCGTCGTCATCGATTCTCCCCAGATACGGCCAGCTGTGTACATCTAGATTGTCGCCTCCGCGAGGCGTCGCCACCACGTCTTTCCTGCCCGGGTTGCGTCACGCGCCGCGGGTAGGTACCGAGCTACCTAATCCAGGTGGCCCACTCGCGAGGGACCCATATTGCCCTGTCCTAGGCTGGCTCCCTTGAGCTAGTGGTCGGGGCGCGGGCTGAGGGATAAGGTCGGCCCATTACGCCACCGTCCTTGGAGAGCCTCCCATGACGTTCATTCATCTTCACGCGCGTCCTCGCACGGCCGCAGCACTGGCCCTGGCGGGTGCTCTGGTGCTCACCGGCGGAGCGGCGCTCTACGGCACGCCCGCAGCCGCTGCTTCCAACGTCAGCATCGTCCCGACCGCTGACTCGTACGTCGCCTCCACCGCGCCGACGACTAACTACGGCACGGCCACGCAGTTCCGCATCGATGGCTCGCCCGTGGTTCGTGGCTACCTGCGCTTCGACCTTCGGTCTACGACCGGCACTGTAACCAAGGCCACGCTCCAGATCTTCGCCAACTCGGCTTCGAACGATGGCTTCGAAGTGGCTCGGACCGACGGCTCCGGCTGGACCGAGACCGGCCTGACATTCGCGAACGCGCCAGCCGTTGGCGCCACGATCAGTGCAACCGGGGCATTCGTGGCCGGCACCTTGACTAACTTCGACGTCACGCCGGCCGTCCTTTCCGGCACGTTCGTAGACTTCGCCGTTGTTGAAAAGGGTGCGACGGCGGTCAGCCTGGCCAGCCGCGAGTCGACTCAGCCGCCCATCCTGGTCGTGACCTTGGGCGCCACCAGTTCGGCGTCTCCAACCGCCACCGCGACCTCCACCGCCACCGCCACCGCCACGCCGAGAGGCACGCCGACCGCCAGTCCGACGTCCGGAGGCAGCGATGCCGTCCTAATCGGCGCGGGTGACATCTGTATCACCTCCAACATCGCCAACGCCAACGCCACCGCGGCCCTCATTACGGCCCGGCCGAGCGCGGTCGTCTTCACCGCCGGTGACAACTCCAACGAGACCGGCACGACCGCCAACTACACCAACTGTGTCGCCAAAACTTGGGGCGCCTTCAAGACGCGCATTCATCCGGTTCCGGGCAATCACGACTACATGACGTCGGGCGCGAGCCCCTACTACGCCTATTTCGGCGCCGCCGCCGGAACCACGGGCAAGGGCTACTACAGCTACAACCTGGCCAATAATTGGCACGTAATCTCGCTCAACGCCATGTGCTCCGACGTTGGCGGCTGCGGCGTCGGCTCGGCCCAGGAGACCTTCCTGCGGACCGACCTGGCGGCCAACGCCGGCAAGCACATCATCGCCGTCTGGCATATCCCGGCCTTCAGCTCGGGCGGCGCCCACGGCAACAACCCAGCCTACCGAGCCTGGTGGGACGACCTTTATGCCGCCCACGCCGACCTCGTCCTGAACGGCCACGACCACGACTACGAGCGCTTCGCCCTGCAGTCACCTTCCGGCGCGGCCGACGCCAACGGCATCCGCGAGTTCGTCGTCGGCACCGGCGGAGCCGGGCAGCGGGCGATGGGCACGATCCGGGCCAACTCCCAGATCCGCAGCACCGGCACCTTTGGCGTCCTGCAGCTGACTCTCCACGCCAACAGCTACACCTGGCAGTTCCTTCCGGTCGCGGGCCAGACCTTCACCGACTCGGGTACGCAGGCCACTCACAGCTGACACAGGGTCCCAACCCGCAGTATCGAAGCCGCTCCTGACCGCAGGGGCGGCTTCTCCGTATGACGCGGACGGTGCGCCAACGGCTCTGGCTCCATGCCTCCTCTGGGGCGGCCCGATACGATTCGGCGCATGGAGCCATCGACCATTCGCCGGCCAAACCGCCTGGCCTCGGAAACCAGCCCCGACCTGCTCCAGCACGCCCACAACCCCGTCGACTGGTACCCGTGGGGGCCGGAGGCGCTCGCCCGTGCTGCCTCCGACGATCGGCCGATCTTTCTTTCGATCGGCTACTCCGCGTGCCATTGGTGCCACGTCATGGAGCGCGAGTCGTTCGAAGACGAAACCACGGCCGAGGCGCTAAACGCGGACTTCGTTGCGGTGAAGGTAGACCGCGAGGAACGGCCGGACCTGGACGCCGTGTACATGGGCGCGATCCAGGCCATGACCGGCGGTGGCGGCTGGCCGATGAGCATATTCCTGACGCCCGACGGGCGGCCCTTCCATGGCGGCACGTACTTCCCGGCCGAGCCCCGATACGGCATGCCGTCCTTCCGTCAGATCCTGGCCGCGGTCGCGACGACTTGGCGCGAGCGGCGCCGCGAGATCGAGGCCGCGGCCGACCTCCTCGCCGACCGGCTGCGCGCCCAAGACCAGCCGGCGACCGGGCAGGTCCGTCGCGGCGACACAGGCATCGTTGAGGCGGCCGTTTCGCGCTTGGTCGCCGACTTCGATTTCGAGCATGGTGGCTGGGGCGGCGCCCCGCGGTTTCCGCAGCCGGCGACCATCGAACTGCTCCTGAGGCGAGCCCGAGCAACGTCTGATGCGCCTTCCCTTTTGGTGGCCATAAGAGCTCTCGACGCCATGGCCGAAGGCGGCATCCACGACCAAGTGGGGGGCGGTTTCCACCGCTACGCCACCGACTCAAACTGGCTCGTGCCGCATTTCGAGAAAATGCTGTACGACAACGCCCAACTGGCGCGGGTCTACCTGCATGCCTACCAACTGACCGGC
>JANYJG010000183.1 GCA_025358515.1 Chloroflexota bacterium | reverse complement strand
AGGCTAGCCCGCGATCTCGTGGTCGACGCCACGCAGCCTGGGCCCGCGGAGTTATGATACAGGCCTGCCCTGTATTCATACTCAGGATGGACCCGATGCCTACTGTCGACAAACCGCGCCCTTTCATCGAGACGCGCCGCTTCAAGGTCATGCGCCGCCTGGTCGGCGCGATGAACCCGCTGATGAGCCGCCTCCTGGACTCCCGGTTTTCCGGCCGGATGGCCCGCCAGCTCCTACTCCTCGAATTTTTGGGGCGCAAGAGCGGACGAACCTTCAGGACGCCGGTCGGCTACGTCCGGCGCGGTGACCGGGTTGTCATGGTGACATCACCGGCGTACACCTGGTGGCACAACCTGGTCGGCGGGGCACCGGTCCGCGTACGGCTCCCCGACGGTTGGCGCCGGGCCCAAGCCGAGGTCGTTATGCCCGACGACCCCCGTTACGATGAGGTCGTGGCGCTCCAGGTATCCGGGCGCGGGCCCGGGATGCTGCGCGGGTTCGGTCTCGATGTCGACGATGCCGGGCACATATCCCCCGAAGCCAAGGCCACGGCCACACAGCACGCCCATCTCGTTCTCGTCGAACTGGAAGTCGGCGGATGACCACCGCGGGCCCGATCATGCGGGGACGGCCTCGGCACTCGTCCATCGACCAGGCAATCATGGGCGCCACGGTCCGGATGCTCGGCGAGGTTGGCTACCAGAGTCTTTCGATGGCCGGAGTCGCAGCCACCGCCGGCGTGGGCCGACCCGCCCTGTACCGGCGCTTCCCATCGAAGAGGGACCTTGTCGTCGCTGCCATCCTCGACCTGACCGACGCACCGGAACCGGCCCTGCCGGAGGATACGCACGGCGCTCTGGCGGCACTGCTCGGGGCCACCGCCGAAGCGCTGGCAAGGCCGGGCGGCATGGCGATCCTGGGCTCGCTCCTCACCCAGGAGGCACGTGATCCAGAGCTGATCACCCTCTTCCGCGAGCGCGTCTTCGCGCCGCGGCAGGCCGTAATCCACGCCCTCCTGCAGCAAGGGATAGATGCGGGCGATGTCCGCCCGGATCTCGACCTCGAGGTGGCCGACGCGCTCCTGTTCGGCGCATTACTGGCGCGTGCGACATTGGGCGAGCCAGTCGACGCCGCCTGGCGCGATCGGGTCATCAACCAGGTATGGAAGGCGATCAAGTCGATGGGGCCGGTGATTAAGTGAGCGCCCCAATCCTAGTAACCGGGGCGCCCGGCAACGTCGGCACGCCACTCGTCCGCGAACTGCTCGCCCTGGGGGCCAGCGTACGCGTTGCCGCGCACAACGTGGAGACCGCCCGGGCGGCGTTCGGGTCTGACGTTGAGATCGTCCGGTTCGACTTCCGCGATCCGGCCACATTCGACGCATTCGACGGCATCGAGCGGATGTTCCTGCTACGCCCTCCGGCGATCGCCGACGTGAAGGCCGTGATCACGCCCGCCCTCGAGGCCGCCCACAGCCGGGGCGTCAGGCACGTCGTGTTCCTCTCAATCCAGGGCGCGGACAAGAACCGATTGGTGCCCCACCGCAAGATCGAAGATGCGCTGCGGGCCTCCGCTCTGGAATGGACATTCGTGCGCGCCGCGTACTTCATGCAGAACCTGTCCACGACGCACGCGGCGGACATCCGGGAACGCGACGAGATACTGATCCCGGCTGGGCGTCAGTCGCGTACGGCGCACGTCGATGTCCGAGACGTGGCAGCCGTCGCGGCGCGGGCGCTGATTGAAGACGGACACGCCGGGAAGGCCTACACGCCGACCGGGCCAGATGCGCTGACCTACGATGAGGTAGCCGGGGCCCTTACGGTCGAGCTCGGGCGGACCATTCGCTATGCAAACCCGGGGCCAGTTGCTTACTGGCGTCGGATGCGGGCGCGGGGCATGCCGCGCATGATGGTCGTCGTGACCATCGGGATCTATGCTGCCGCGCGGTTCGGCCTGGCGGCCGGGCTTACCGATGACATCGCGCGGATCGTGGGCCGGTCGCCGATCACGTTTGCGCAGTTCGCGCACGACACCCGAGAGGCCTGGGTGCGGGCGCCTGCCGCATAGTGTCCACCGAGCCCGAGCATTTACGGAGTGGGCCGGGCTTCAGAGTCCGGGCGCTCGTGCTCCGGACGAAGCGATCGGAAGCCGCGGTAGAGCAACAGGTCGTAGCCGATCTTGAGCCCGCCGGCCAGTAGGAACGGAAGCGCGGCCAGGCTGGCGACGCCGAACAGCGGCGCAGCCAGGAGCGGCGAGACCGATGCGCCGAGGCTTCGAGCGATGCCGGTGACGCCTGCCGCGGCCGAGCGCTCGTCGGGCTCTACGACCGACATCGTGTATGACTGGCGAGTCGGGACGTCCATCTGACTGATCGAGAAGCGGGCCAGCAGGACAAAGATGGCGAGGGGCAGGGTCGGCATAAGCGGCACCATGGCGAGCAGGATGTTGGACGGCAGGTGGGTGAAGACCATCGTCCGAACCAGGCCGATCCTATCGGCGATCCACACCGCCGAGAGCGCCGAGATTCCGGCCAGGAGATTCGCCAAGAAGAACACCCCGCCCAGGAGGGCCACGTCGGCACCAAAACGAAGGTGGAACCAGTAGGCGATGAGGCTCTGCACGACGAGGCCTCCGCCGAAGGCGTCGAGCGCGAACAGGGCCGACAGGCGAGCGACTACGCCGCGCGATCGGTGCAGCCCAAGGCGGCGCGCGATGGAGGCATCGGGCGGTTCGGAGACCTCGACCCGCGGCGAAACGCGCCAGAACATGGCCGCCAGCAGGAGGCCCAGGCAGGCGTAAATGACGATGACGACGCGGTAGGCGTCCACCGGCGCGCGACCGGCGGCAATGAGGGCACCGGCCACTCCCCCACCAACCAGCGCGCCCGTAGCGGTCGCGAAGGAGCCGGTCAGGTTGAACCAGGCGAAGATGCGGGTTCGGGCACGGTCGGCGATGGTCTGGGAAAGCGCAGCCTGCTCAACGGCCAGAAACGGGCCGACCTCGTTGCCGCTGGGGCTGATGACTCCGATGGTCGCCGCCACGATCAGCACCGGCAGGGCGCTTGTCGAGGCGAACCCGATGCCCGCCAGGCACATCAGCAGCGCCCCTGCGAAGAGCACGCGGCGGCGCCCGACTCGATCCGCATGCGTCGTCAGCCACAGCGAGATCGCGGCGTCACCGAGCAAAGTGAGCGTAAGCAGCAGCCCAATGGCCGGATTCGGCAGACCCAGGGCGGCGAGGTACAGCACGAGTACGACTGAGGCAAGCCCGTAGCCGAACATCCTCACGGCCCGAGTGGCGAACAGGAGGCGCCCATCGCGACCGATGGTCATCTTGGCCGGGTCTTCAGCATTTGGCGTCTCCAGGTGCTCGCGCGGAAACCTCGCGCGGCGGTTCTAGAACCCAAGCGTACGCGCCCGCCACCGGACCTGCTCGGCGATAGCAGTGCCGATCGGAAGCGCGGCGGAGGTGCTGGTTACACGCCGGCTTCCGACCGACGCACCCGAGGCAGGCCGAGCTGGCGCGCAGACCCGGATTGAGGCACGCTGAAACCATGCCGCAACTGTCACTCGATCCTAAGGCAGAGAAGAACCCACACGACCCGGGCCCGGAGGCCGCACAGCAACGGGCCGCGTCCGTGGCTCGCGCCGCGACCGATCCAATAGTCACCGCGCGCGGAACAAACATCCGGATCGGGACCGCATCCTGGACAGACCCGACAATGACCGCCCCGGGCGTGTTTTACCCTCGCGGCGCTGACAGCGCTGAGGAGCGCCTGACTTACTACGCCGGCACCTTCCCGGTGGTCGAAATCGACGCCACTTATTACGCCTTGCTGGTCGCCCGCGTGGCGCAGGCGTGGGTTGATCGGACCCCGCCGGACTTCGTCTTCGACGCCAAGGCCCACGCGTTGATGACCGGTCAGCCGTCGGAGACAAGGCGGCTCCCCAAGGAGATCCGGGAGGCTCTGCCGGCGCATCTGGCATCCAAATCGCGCCTCTACGCACGCGACCTTCCCGAGGAACTGCGCGGGGCGATCTGGGACATGTATCTGGCGGGCCTGGAGCCTTTGCGGGCGGCCGGGCAGCTGGGTTCGGTGCTGCTCCAATACCCCCGCTGGTTCTTTCCGATCGGTGAGAACCGAGACGCCATCCTGGAGGCCCGCGCACGGCTCGGCGACGTCCGATCGGCCGTGGAATTCCGCAGCGAAACCTGGTTCAACGATAAGAACCTTGAACGAACGCTCCGCTTTCTGACTGACAATGCCATTCCCTTCGTAATGGTCGATGGCCCACAGGGACTGAAGAGCAGCGTGCCGCCGATCGTGGCCGTAACGTCGCCGGAACTGGCCCTGGTGCGGTTCCACGGCCGACGGGTTGAGACCTGGGAGGCCAAGGACATCCCCACGGTGGAACGGTTCCGCTACCTCTACAGCGATGTGGAGCTGCGCGAGTGGGTGCCTCGGATCCGCGCGGCGGCTGAAGACGCGCGGGAGATGCACGTACTCATGAACAACTGCTACGCCAATTACGGTTCCACGAACGCCCGCGAGCTGGCGGCGATGCTCGAGGCGGATTTGGGCGTCGTGGCTGGAGGGCTGCGTAGCCCGCCGTCGCTGGAGCCGCGATAGACGCCTCGCATCTCACGGCCACGCATCTCATGGCAAACGGCCCGGGGAGGGGGTTCCGAGCCGTTTGCAGACGAGCGCGCCGTCACTCGCGCCCGTTGAGGGATTGCCAGAATCGTATGCCGCCCACGACGCAGCACAAGAATTGCCGAAGCTCGTCCCATCATGCGGATCGCGTCCAAGCTGGTGGACCCGGGCAGCGGCCCATCGGCCGGCAAACAAGGGACCACCTGATGCGACTGGCCGCCCACCGTTCGTCGCACGCACACCCCGGACTTACGATCCTCACCCCGACGGGTCTCGTCCGCAAGCAGAACCTGGATGTCAAAGACGCCCGACCGCCCCAATTTCCAGGGCCACGTCTCGAACCGGCAAGGCAGGCCCCCAATGGCCGATTTCGACCGCTACGGCCGAAGCGGAGGCACGGCCCGAAACGACGCCTTCTGGCACGGTGGCGATAACTCCGGCCGCGACATCGTCGGTCGCGTGGAGGACCTGGAGAGTGCCGCTCTCGAGCGGGTACGACCCACCAAGGCCGACCGCCGCGGTGGCTCAGCTGCCGCCGGCACGAGCGCAGCGCTTGAGCCGCGCGAGCCGAGGGGGGCGGCGGGGCCGAGGGCGACAGGTGTATCCCCTGCTGCCCATCCCACCGCTTCAGCCGCGCCTGCGAGATGTGGGTTCGTCCGCGCCGTCCGGGCCGTCCGCAGCGCCCGCAGCGCCGGGCGGGATCCTACGACTCATCCGGCGCCAGGTTTCGCAGGCTCCATCGGCGACAGCGGCGAGGGCGAGATCCAGCGAGTTGGCGGACGTCCACGGCTCCGACGCGAGGTAATAGCCCTTACCGTCGGCGCCCTGTTCCTCACTGGAGCCATGCTCAAGCCCTGGGGCGGTGGGTCGGCCTTACCCTCGGCCACCGCAGGCTCGTCCGGCACCCCCGTGCTCTTGGCCATCGCGCCGGCCATTTCTGGGAGCAGCTCGACCCCGCCGTGGAACGTCGGCGGCCCGCAACCCGGATTGACCAATACGCCGGACTCTGGACCCGACGTACTTGGTGAATTGACGCAACGCTGGGCGGCAGTCGATTGGGGCGTTCTGGGCACAGCTGACAGTCACGCGAAGTGGGGCGTCTCGGCCGTGCTAATGCCAGACCTGACGACTGTGCCGAAGCGAGCCGTCTCGCCGCCACCAAAGATCGCTTGGACGAGCGCCGTCGGCCTGGCTTTGCCGGCCACGATTTCAATCTCGCCGGGCAACCGCATATATGGGCTGGCCCTTACTTGGCCTGCATCGGAGCGGGTCGCCTCCGTGAGATTCCAGTTCGTCGGTGGGCCAGATGAGTCCCCTTACTTGCCACCGGCCGGCTTCCCGCCTTTCACCAAAGTAGACGCGTTGTCGGCCGAGCTGTTGGCAATCCCATCCGCCTCTCCGACCAAAGCGCCCTCGTACACCGGCGAGCTTCGATCCGGTGGTTTCTGGGTTCCGCCGGCGGATGCATCAGTGCTAGCCTCGACGTCTGTTTCGCTTGCCTCCGCCTGGGTCCAGCTCCCCTGGGCTTGGCCGATGGGCTTGTACCGGGTGACCGTAGTCACGGCTGCGGGCACGACTCAGATCCCTCTGAGGCTGCAGCTGGCCTGAGCCGCCCGGCGCGGTTCCCAGCCCGAGGAATCGAGAACGCCCAGCGGTTTCCCGCCGGGCGTTCGAGTTGCGCGAGGAAGAGCTACTTGTCGCGTTCCGCGGCGCCGCTCAGTGCGGCCTGGGCAGCGGCTAGACGAGCTACCGGAACCCGGAACGGCGAGCAGGAAACGTAGTTGAGGCCGATGTCATGGCAGAACCCGATCGACATCGGGTCGCCACCATGCTCGCCGCAGATTCCAACTTTGAGGTCGGGGCGGGTCTTGCGACCGAGCTTCACGGCCATGTCCATTTCCTGGACGATGACCGGGTCGAGCGACTGGAAGGGGTTGTACGGCAGGATCTTGTCCTCGACGTACTTGAGGAGGAACCCGCCCTCAGCGTCGTCGCGGCTGTAGCCGAAC